>JAGLWP010000001.1 GCA_023133375.1 Candidatus Pacearchaeota archaeon
AGTTTATGGATAAGGTGATTTTATTAGCTGACAAAAATTCAAATGCTTGGGACTTTGCTGAAAAAATCCAGACATACATACAGATTAACAAAGGCATTCTTATCCCTCTTCAAGAAGTTTCTATAAAACATTTTGGGAATGAAGAGATTGATATGTATGTTCCAGAAAATGTTAGAAAAAAAGATATTTATTTTATACAGGATTCTTCAAAAAATCCACAGGAGTGGTGGATAGAGCTTCTTTTGTTAAAAGATTTATTGCTTAGTGCTTCTGCTGAAAGTGTTAGTTTTGTTTTACTAGATATGCTTTATAGTAGACAAGACAGAAAAGATAAACCCCATGTTCCTATTTCAGCTAGGACCTTAGCAAGATCAATCTCTCTTGGTTTAAAAAGGATAATAACAATGGATTTGCATGCTTCACAAATTCAGGGATTTTATCCTGAAGACCTTCCTTTGGATAATCTCTATAGTTTTCCTGAAGTTGTTCGTTATTTAAAAGAAAACAAAATTGTAGATAATCCAGAAAAGTTGGTTATTCTTTCTCCAGATGCAGGAGGAGTAGACAGGGCAAAAGCCTTTGCTCAAAGATTAAAATCAAAATACCCCATAGCATTTATTGATAAGAGAAGACTAATTGAACACAATAGAGAGATTTCTGAAATGAAATTAGCAGGAGATGTTGCTGATAAAGATGTTTTAATAGTTGATGATATAATTGATTCAGGAGGAACATTATGCAAAGCAGCAAAACTACTCAAAGAAAAAAAAGCTAAAAACTTATTCTGTTATGGAACTCACGCATTTTTTACAAAAGGAACCAGCGAACTTCATAATTGTTTTGATAAAGTTATGACAAGTAATACACATCATCAAAAAAATAATTATACAGAAGTCATAGATGTTTCTCCTCTTTTTGCCGAAGCTATTTACCGGGCACAAAAAGGCGAATCTATTTCTAAATTATTTGAATAAATTTTGAATGCAGAATAATAAATAAGTATTTTTAAAAATAGGTGTAGGAGAAGAATACCGAAGCATTCAACATCAACCGAAGTTAATGCCTCCTACAAATTATTTATTATTTTTTGAGTATTTAAATATATTTGATTATTCAATAGTGATAGCAATTAGAGATTTTATGCGGGAGACAGGATTTGAACCTGCGTAGGCACTAAGCCACAGCCTCTTAAGGGCTGCCCATTTGACCACTCTGGAACCCCCGCATAATAGGGCGAACCATTTGACCCGAACAACGTTCACGAGTCTCGCCTCAAAACTGAAACGAGTGAGCTTGTGAGTTGAAAGTTTTCGCGAACCACAGAGTAGCCCATGATTTGAGCGAAGACTTGAGTTCTCTGGAACCCCCGCTTGAATAAACTTCTGAATAGAATTATACTTAAAAATTTAACGAATAAACTATTTATCCCTTCTTCTCTATCTTAACACCCAACTCTTCAAGACGCTTAAGATGTGCTTGCATAATAGATTCTATGTTCTGAATCATTTTAATTAATTCATTTCTCTCATTTACTAAGGTGTTCAATGCTCCTTGATGAAAACCTATTTCAGTTTCCTTTGACATCTGTGGAGCTTGCGGTTCTTTCTTATTCAGCGATTCTTCAAGATTTGCTTTATCTATTTTTACCATGTTAATACTTTACAAATTGCCTTATAAAGTTTTGTAAACTAAACTAAGCAACAAATAAAAAACACTTGCAATGCCCTTCTGCTTTTATTTCTCCTTTATGAAATACGCAAGGGCAAATAATATCTCTATCTTTCTTTTTATCACCAGTAATAACCCTGCATGGACAATAAATTTCACCACGTGTTTCTTTATTTTTTAAAAGTCCTTTTATTAATCCTTCCACTATTTTTTTATCAGGGTTCAATTTTATCCCTGCTTTCTGAGCATATTCTTCTGCATATCTCCTTAACTCCTCTGCATTTTCTGAATTGAATTTTTCTTGCATTTTCATAAACTTTATAATCTCTTTTCATTTTTATATCTTATGAAAGAGGTAATAGCAAAAGTTCTAAAAAAAGCATTAAAAAAAGTAAAGATTAATTTAAATGAAGAGGAAATTGAAAAACTCATAGAAATCCCTCCATCTCAGGAAATGGGAGATTATTCTTTCCCATGTTTTTTTCTTGCTGAAAAACTTAAACAAGAACCAAATCAAATCGCTTTAGAGATAAGGGAAAAAATCGGAAACCCTCCTGTGATGGATTTCGAGGACGTTCAAACATCAGGACCCTATATTAATTTTTTTTTGAACAGAAAAGATTTTGCAAGAAAGCTTGTTTGGGAAGTTTTAACTCAAAAAGGAAAGTTTGGAAAAATTAATTTAGGAAAAAGAAAAAAAATCATTGTGGAATTTTCTTCACCAAATATTGCGAAACCATTTGGGATTGGACATTTAAGATCAACAATCATTGGAAATTCCATAGCGAACATTTGTGAATTTGAAGGATTTAAAGCAATAAGAATGAATTATTTGGGGGACTGGGGTGCGCAGTTTGGAAAATTATTATTAGGATATGAAAAATTCGGAAGTGAGACAAAACTGCAAAAAAATCCCATGAAGCATCTTTTGGAAATTTATGTTAAGATAAATAAAAGCAAGAGATATGAGAAAAAATCAAAAGAATGGTTTAAAAAACTTGAAGAGGGAGATAAGAAAGCATTGATGTTATGGAAGGTGTTTAAGCAATTAAGCTTACATGATTTTAAAAAAATTTACAAAATTCTCGGCGTGAAATTTGACGATTATACAGGTGAATCTTCATACTCCAAGAGGATGAAAAAAATTGTAGAAGAATTAAAAGAAAAAAATCTTTTGAAAAAAAGCCAGGGGGCGGAGATTGTGGATCTTAATGAGTTTGGGTTGGGTATTTGTTTAATAGAAAAAACCGATGGAACAACACTTTATGCAACAAGAGATATTTCTGCAGCCATTGCAAGATACAAAAAATATCAATTTGAAAAAATGATTTATGAGGTTGGTCAAGAACAAAATTTATATTTTAGGCAAGTATTCAAAGTTTTGGAGTTGGCGGGTTACAAATGGGCTAAGAATTGTATCCATGCAGGACACGGACTTTATTTAGGCAAGGATGGAAAAAAATTTTCAACAAGAAAAGGGAAAACAGTTTTCATAAAAGATATTTTAGAAGAAACAATTTCTTTGGCAAAAAAAGAAATAAAAAAAAGATTCCCTTCAATCACAAAAAGAAAATTAGAGGAGCGAGCATTAAAAATCGCAATAGCCGCAATATTCTATGGAGATTTGAAAAATAGTCGTTCTAATGATATTGTTTTTGACATTAAAAGATTCATTTCTTTTGAAGGAGATACTGGTCCGTATGTGCAGTATAGTTATGCAAGAGCAAGTTCCATCTTAAAAAAAACAAAAAACCAAGATAAATTTAAAGTATATGATTTAGAACAAAAAGAACTTGAATTAGTAAAAAAACTTTCACAATTCCCCGACATTGTTTTGAATTCCTACAAAAATTTGAGTCCGTCAATCATCGCTAATTATTCTTATCAACTCGCAAAAATTTTCAATGAATTTTATCATACTTGCCCAGTAATTGGTTCAAAGCAAGAATCATTTCGATTAGCGTTAGTTGAAGCATTCAGGCAAATTTTGAAAAGCGCTCTGCGTCTTTTAGGCATAGATGTAATCGAAGAAATGTAATCAAAATTTATTTAAACTCTTTTTTCTTTAAAAAATTGAAAAGGAGGCAATAAGAATAAATGGTTCAAACAAAAAAGATGAATGAATCTTTCTTCGCACAACTTTTAAAAGATTTTAATGTTGCAGGAGAATTAATTAGAGCACGTCAAGAGGAAAAACAAGGACTACTTAATGACTTTGATAGCGAATGCAAAAGATTTTTCTTTGGTAAAATTTCTGAAAGAGCTTTAATGTCCTCTGTAAGGAAAACAAACGATGAACTTCATAGATTAGATGCTGAAATAAGACAGAACATAGCAAAATCAAGAAGATTAGCAGATAGGGCAGGAAGACTAACTTCAGCACAAGCACCAATTGGTTTTAGAGCAACACTTTCTGGAATAAGTGGTGGAAACAAAAAGAAAATAGTGAAAAAGAGAACTGTGAAAAAGAGAACTCCAAAGAAAACACCTGCAAAGAAAAGAAAAGTTGTGAAGAAGAAAAAAACTACAAGGAAAAAATAATTATTTTTTATTTTTAAATCAAAACTTATTTAAACTATATTTTTTTTATACATTCATAGTTAAATAAAAAAGGAGGTAGAAATGGTTGGAAAAAAAGTGAAAAGTATATTGAATTTTGTTGCATGGCTAACTGGAGTTATTGTTTCATTAGCAGTAGGTTTTGCTATGATTGACGGAGTTCTTTATGTTAGGTGGTTGCCGGAAATAATAACACAAGTAGCCGGATGGATTGTTATTATAACAACTTTACTTAGTGCAGCATTAGCTCTACTTAAGCAATAAACTTCTTTTTTATTTTATCTTTTTCTTTTTTATTTTATCAGGTAGAGAATTCTATGTAAAATTATTTATGTCTTTCTAATGGGATTTATTTTTTATCTCGCCCATCTTCCTTTAATAGTCGCTCACAAATTCGCGATATTGATATAAACTAATAACCAAAATCCGCATGATAAACCCTCCTTCAAAATTATTTTCACATTAATTATCTTCTTAGCAGAGCGCCGTGAACTTGTTCTGGCGCGGAGCGAGGTAAATTTAATCTCATAAGATTATAATAAAAATATATGAAAACTATCAGATAATCTCATTTTAATTATTTCACAGATTTCATATCTTTCCAGGCAAGTTCAAACATTTGTTCTAATGCTTGAGCAAAAAATTCTGTATTAACCCACACCCCAATATCATAATTAGGATGAAACTTTTCATCATCAAGAAGCATAAACATTACTTGGTTTGAATCAATAATCATAAATCTTGCTTTCATCTTTTCAAGATTTTTAACTTCTGCAACTTTTTTAAAATCTCTTGCCACTTTTATATTATTCCCGTCAATGGGAGCAGCAATTCTTATTTTAACCCCTCTCTTTTTGCATCCTTCTAAACTTGGCATCAATGCTTCAAGTTTTCTATTTAGTCCTTCACTTGTTGTTACAATAGTTATTGTTTTCTCTGCATCTCTTACCATCATATCTAAATGATTGTACAGGTTCTGTCTCCCCTTCAAACTTCCCGACAAATCAGAAGGTTCTACAAATTTAATACCCTTAGTAAAAAGAGAATTCAATTCCCCCAGGACTTCATCATCTTTTAATTTATCAAGTCTTTCAGCTCTTTCCTTAGCATGCCTGATTAAATTTTTCTTTACACGTTCAACAACTTCTCCTGGCTTCAGCGCGACAAATTTTATTGGCTTCCCAAGTTTCATAATAACAAATCCTTTCTTTTCTAAACTTTCTAAAATATCATAAGTTCTACTTCGAGGAACATCAGAAATATTACTTAACTCTCCAGCAGTGCTTGTCCCTCGAGAAAGAAGAGCAGTCCAAACTTTTACCTCATATAAATTCAAATCAAAAATTTTCCTTAGTCTGCTTAAAAATTCGTCCTTTACAATCATTTTCTTATTTGGTAGTTTTTCTTTTTAAAGATTGTTATGGTGCAAGAGTAAATTTATTCACTTACCAATCAGTAGTTATTTTTTACTCCAATCCATCCTCTTTTATCTTTAATTTTAAAGTCGGTTTTGTTTTTAAATCTTTCCTTACCAGTTGTAACAATTTCAAGTTTTTTTGAATTAGTCCTGTTTTTAATAAACTTTTTTTGTTTTTCTAAAATTTTTTGAAATTCCTCGTCGACAATTATGTATGTTTCAACTTTATCTTTTTTTTGCAAACAAAGTTTTTTTCTAAATGCCTGCACTTTCCTCGACATTTCCCTGGCATAACCTTCTGCTTCAAGTTCTGGTGTAATGTTCGTATCAAATTTAACAGAAATTTCTTTTCCCTTTTTTATTTTTATTTTTTTAACATTAAGCTGTTTTGCTATTATTTCTTGAAATTTTTTATCAAGCAGATGTCTCGGAGTTGATATTTCTACTTTTGCTAAAGGCCATTTTAATCCAATCTTTAACTTATCTCTTTCTGCCAACCCCTTTTCAATAATTTGTAACATTGCCTCAAATTCGTTTTCAAGTTTTTTATTTATTTTTTTTTCATCCACTTTCGGCCATGACGATAAATGCACAGATTCTTTTGAAAATTCCTGATAAATATATTCTGTGATATATGGAGCAAAAGGTGCAAGCAATAATGAAACTTTTTTTAAAATTTCCTCAACAATCTTTTTTGTGTCCTTTCTGTCTCTCACAATTTTTATATACACTCGGGAAAAATCCTGAACAACAAAATCTGAAATTTTTTGAAAAGAAATATTCAGTTTATAATTTTCAAGTTCTTTAGTAGCGTCTTTGATTAATGTGTTCAATTTACTTAATATCCATTTGTCTTCAATTTGCATGCTTGTTTTTTTATTATCTAATTGATTATAATAATTATAAGAATTATACAACACAGTCAAAAAAGGAATTACAGATTCTTTCATAAGTTCATAAGAGAACCTTTTTGAATTTCCCGGCTCATTTATGCAGAATTGCAATCTGATTGTATCAACTCCTGTTTTGTCAATTATTTCTTTTGGGATTAGGATGTTCCCTTTACTTTTACTCATTTTCTCACCATGTTCGTCCAAAATATGACCCGCGCAAATTACATTTTTATAAGCAGGTTTATCAAATAAAATGGCAGCCAAAACATGCAGCGTATAAAACCATCCTCTTGTTTGATCAATTGCTTCTGAAATAAAATCATATGGAAATCTTTTTTCAAATTCTTTTTTATTTTCAAAAGGATAATGAAACTGGGCAAAGCTTGCTCCACCAGAATCATACCAACAGTCAATTACATCTGGAATTCTAGTCATTTCTTTTCCGCATTTACATTTGAGTTTGATGTTATCAATATTCGGTTTATGTAAATCAATTTCCCCTTTTATTTTTTTGGAAGCATTTTCCTTCAACTCTTTGATGCTCCCTATAATTTTATTTTCACCGCACTCACATTGCCAAATCGGTAAAGGAGTTCCCCAGAATTTAAATCTGGATAATGCCCAATCTTTCGCTCCCTCAAGCCATTTCCCAAATCTTCCATCTTTTATGTGCGCTGGCTCCCACTTAATTTGCTTGTTTAATCTCATTAATTTATCTCTAATTTTACTTACACTAATAAACCAAGAATTTATTGCATAGTACAATAAAGGAGAATCACATCTCCAGCAAAAAGGATAAGAATGTAATGTTTTTTCTGTTTTAAAAAGTAAATGTCTCTTTTTCAAATCCTCTTTAATTAATTTTTCAGCATCTTTGACAAATATTCCCTTCCATTGAGAAACCATATCTAAAAATCTCCCGTCTTGCCCGACAGTATGAACTGCCGGAAGACCAAATTTCATACCAATATCATAATCATCTTCCCCGTACATTACCGCAGTATGAACAACTCCACTTCCTTCTTCTGTTGTAACAAAATCTGCAGGAATTATTTTATGCGAATTCTCATTTTGCAATTCCTTGATATCAAATAAAGCTTCATATTTTAACCCAACTAAATCTTTTCCTTTCATTTCTTCAATAATTTTGTATTTGGTTTTGATTAAATTAATTTTATCTTTCCCCAGGATTAATTTATCTCCATCAGGAAGTTTCACTTTAACATAATCAATTTTTTCGCCAACAGCCAAAGCCACATTTCCAGGTAATGTCCAGGGCGTTGTTGTCCAAACCAGAATATATTCATCTTTTTTTTCTTTTAATTTAAATGCAATATAAATTGATTCTTCTGTAATATCTTTATAACCCTGAGCAACCTCATGACTTGATAACGGCGTTCCACATCTCGGGCAAAAAGGCACAACTTTGTATCCTTCATACAACATTTTCTTTTTGTAAAGTTCCTTAAGACTCCACCAGATACTTTCAACATAATCATTTTCAAGAGTTACATAAGGATTTTTTAAATCAATCCAATAAGCCAGTTCTTCTGTTGATTTACTCCAGTCCCCAATATTAGAAAAAACACTGGCCCTGCATTTTTTTATGAATTTATCTATTCCATATTTTATTATATCTTTTTTATCAGCTAAATTAAGGCTTTTCTCAATTTGAACTTCAACAGGTAAGCCATGACAGTCCCATCCTCCTTTTCTTGGCACTGAAAAACCTTGCATAAATTTAAATTTACAAATAATATCTTTGAAAGTTCTAACTTCTAAATGATGTAATCCCGGGGGAGCATTTGCAGTTGGAGGTCCTTCTAAAAAAGAAAACAAAGGTTTGTTTGGGTTATTTTGCGTAACGAGCTCTATCTTTTTTTTATATTTCTTCCAGACTTTTTTTGCTTTTTCTTCTGCTTTTTTGAAATCATACATCTTTTTATATGGTATTTTATATTTTTAAAATGATTGACTCAAAATAAATTAAAAAGCAAACCTTTAAAAATGTAAAAGCCAGCAAATTTAATATGAGTATTAATGAAAAGTTGGATATTAATGAAAAAATTGAGAACCTATGTGAAGAGGATAGAGAAAAATTCCAGAAAAATCTAACTTGTGTTTTAGGAGATGATCATTCGTTATCTCTTCGTGGAGTGGATGATTCTAACTATGACGAAGAAACAATAAAGACAATATTATATCAGGAAATGTTTGAAGGAGACTTTTCCCATCTATACTGATTTTAAATATTTTCCAAAACTTCTTTCTCAAGGAAATGCAATTTGCCTGGAATAATTATACAATAAGGTTTTCTTACACTTTCAAATTCTTTTAATTCTTCAATAGATTTATATGAAATTTTTCTATTTTTTGTTCCTAATGTCTGGCAAACAAGAATTCTCTTTAATTTTATTTTATGTTTTTCTGCAGCTTTTTCTAATTGATTCAAAGAATCTTGAAATTCAAGCCCAATGTCAATTAAAATTAAACTATGAGCTTTTATAGATTGATTTTCCCGCACAATTTCCATAAAGCTGTCTGGGCTAAAATTATTCTTTTCATCCCATTTAGGCATACTTGTTATTTTCCCAAATTTATAAATCTGCAAACCAGTTTCAGCAACAGCATCTAAAACAGATGCATTGTAGATTATCTTATATTTAATCTTGGATTTTTTTGCTTCTTCTATCAATGAAATATGTGTTGTGGCGGTTAAAGGCGAACCATAAACAAGCAATGCCACATCTATTTTTTTAGCTTCATCAATAATCTTTAAACTCTCAACAAATTCTCTGCCAGCAGAAATAATTTTTTTGCCAAGTATATGTTCTAGTTCTTCTTTGCTATATGGAAAATCTACTGTGTAATCTTCAAGATAAACTCTTTTACATTTTTGAACTATCTTCAATCCATACTTTGAAATTCCATCAACATTCAGTCCTAAACCAATTATGTATAACATAGAAATAAAAGAAATCTTTAATTTATAAATTGTTTATTAATATTCTATTTGAAGTTGTTTAGGAATTCCTTCTAAAGACCTGCCTTTATAGTATTCCATAATTATTTTTACAGCTTTACCATAAGCATCACTTGATGTATCAACCATTTCAGTAAAAAAACAACATACAGTACTATAATGTTCATTTATTAATCCAAATATTTTTTGGCATAATTCTTTTTTTGTGTTTCCCATATCTAGACAATCTTTTAGATTTCCCGAGATACCTTTTAATTCATCTAAGGTATTTACAAATATATCTTTTTGTGTAGCATAACTAGATTTAAATGTGTTCAATATCGGATCTGTTTCTCTGTGGGATTCAAAATATTCAATAAGTGGGTTGTAAAAGAACCCAAAGAAGTTTTGCTCTTCATCTGAAACTTCAAGGAATTTTCTAAGTTTTCGATATATCTGAGGGTATGAAACATTACCATCTGTTTTTTTGAAAAAGTCTATAATATCTTCGGCTATTTGTCCATATTCGTAGCCAAAGTTAGCAGTATATCTGAATATTTTCATTCTTATATCCTCTTTTTCAGAATTATCATTAATTGATTTTTGATTGACTAACTTAGTTAAGTCATCATTTTCTATAGGGGGTTCAACTTGGGCTGGCTTAAGTAATTCTTCAAGTTGTGTGCGATTATAGTTTTCCATTTTCAGAAGTGTTGATTATTACTAATAAATTTTTCTCAATTCCAAGAAGTTCTTTAATTTCTTTAATATGTTGCTCTTTTCCTTTTTGTCTTAATTCTTTTGCTGATTCTGTAAAATAATCATGTTCTTCTAAAAACTTAATTTGATTTGTATACCAATCTTTGTCAGACATTTTAATACCTCGTTCTTCTAATTCTAATCTTAATAAATCCCCTCTAATGTAAAAATCCTCTCTTCCAAGATTATCTAAATCTGCATCACATACTATCTCTTGCAGTTTTGTTTTGGGATTTTGAGGCATTTTTGTCGCCATTATCATCCCTGCAATATCTTTAATTTGTCTTTTCTTATACTTATATCTTTTTAATGACCCTCTTGCAATCCCTGCTCCAGCTTCTTCATTTTCTTTATATCTAATTAAAAACCCAGTATCATGATATAATGCAGCTGTTTTTAAAAGTAAAAGTTCCTCTTCAGATACTTCTTCTAATTTACCTAATTTTTCAACAGATTTTATTACATCTTTAGTATGATTAAGATCATGATAATAGAGATTTTTGTCGAGCCCATGCTCTAGCATTGTAAATACATGTTTTTCTGCTCCTTCATAATTTAGTTTTCTCATATTGTTACTATTCAATAATGGTATATAAATCTTTCTTTTAGAATTATTTTCTCTTCAAACTTCTGCTAGTGACTATAGCAATAAAGAAGAAGCTAAACATAATAATGTCATTTCCTATAATTAATCCAACAATCCCTCCAACCAAACTTATGATTATAATAATCTTAAACCATCTTTGCCCTGCCTTCAATTCTTCTTTTGTTTTTTTAGCAAGATAAGAGCCAATAGGAAAGCCCAGCAACAAAAATAAAATTCCCACGATTAATTTAACCATCTCTTGCATAATAATATTTAAGAAAGCTTGTTTTTATATATAACTATGTATCAAAAATATCTAATAGTTGCAAGTAAGAAAGACCCAGCAGGAATAAATATCACGACACAACTCTCACAATTTAAAGAAAACCCTGTTCTTTCATCCATGAAGCAATCTCCAGATTTTGATTTTTATTTAGTTGAAGATGAAATCATTTACACAGAAAATTTAGATTTAGAAAAAATCAATAAATATGATTTTATTATTTTTGCTTCAAAACATAAATCTGAAAAAAGAGAGAAAACTCTTTCAGTTCATGCCCCCGGGAATTGGAGGCGAAATGAATTAGGAGGAGAAAAAGGAAAGATTTGCAAAACTTCTGCAATATTTCAGAAACAAATTTTTGAAAAATTAACAGCTAATGCAGAAAAATATCATTTAAGAGATTACAAAATAACATTAGAATGCACTCATCATGGGCCACTTATCGATAAACCATGTATTTTTATAGAAATAGGCTCAACAGAAAACGAATGGAAAGATAGAAAAACTGGATTTGCCGTCGCAAAAACAATCTCAGGGATAATTAATGAATTTAAAGAAAATCCTTATAACGAGATAGCTGTTGGAATTGGTGGACCGCACTATTGCCCAAACTTTAACAAAATCCAATTAAAATCTAATGTGGCGATATCTCACATAATCCCAGGATATGTTTTACCTTTAACAGAAGAAATGATTAAAGAAGCAATAGAAAAAACAGAAGAAGAAATTGATTTTGTATTGATTGATTGGAAGGGGCTTGGCAACGCAGAAGAAAGAAAAAGAATTTTAGAAATTTTTAACAAGCTTTATGTTAGGCATAAAAGAACAAACGAAATAGATAAATGATTATTTCTTTTTATTTTTCCACGCCACAAATCCTATTGCTATAAGATAAAGAATGCCCCCAACTCTTGGGACAAGCACAGATAAGCTCAACCATCCAGGATATTTTCTTAACTCAAAAATTTTCCATGTCCATAAAATCAAGAACACCACATTTGCAATCGGAACAAAAATCATAAATCCCCAAGTCCATTTCTTTTTCAATAATATTGGAAGCAAAAAGAAATTTGCTACAGGAATCCAAGCTAACCAGTATTTCTTGCATTTCATTTTTTTAGCAATTGTCATCCATGCGAGAGCAATATATACATAAATTGCTACTGTGAAAAAAACAAAGAACACAATGCTTGCTGCAAACAAAGCCCCAGCCATCCCCCCGAAAATAGTACTATATAGTGTTTCTTGAATTGTCATTTAAATCCTCTTTAATTTATTATAAAATGAAAACATTCTTTATATACTTTTTGGGCTTTATAACACAGTCCGAAAAGTAAAAACTAAACGAGAAGTGTCCGAATAATTTTAGAGTCCTTTCCAAACAATAACCCCTGTTAAGATTAATATCAAAAAAGTCATAATGCCCATAATCCAAGAACTAATATTAATAGATTTCTTTAGTCTTGTAGTTTCTTTTTTGAGATTTAATAGACTATTTTTTAATTTGAGTGATACTGCCATCTGATAATTATCTCCTGCATTTTCATTATCTCCTAAAGCAAGAGCCATCAAATATAAATCAGAACCTTGAAGTAATTCTTGAGCAGGATTTATTAAACTTTCATCAATTTTATCAAATTCATCATTAGTTACCATTTTAACTATATTTCCCAATAATCGTAAGATTATAAACTAAGCACTTCGTTTACTTGAAGAAATTTCAATTAAATTAGAGAAAAAGGTTGAGGCAAGAAATAAAGGAAAAAAGAATTCCCATGTCCACATAATGGTTAACACTGAAGAAAAGAAAAAGTTGATGAAAAAAGCTGAAAACGAAGGAGTTGATTTTTCTGAATGGTGTAGACGAAAATTTAAAGAAGATTCACAGCTTGATAGGATTGAGGAGAAGATTAATAAAATTTTAAATAAATTAGATTAAAACACTTTTTTTGTCTTTAGAAATTTTCATATCAAATTTAAGAGGATTTTCTTTTGTTTCTCTTTCTATCCATTTTTTATCTCCTTCAAAATGGTCGTAATGATTTTCTTCTGGTTTATCTGCTACTAAATGTGTGCCAGAAATATGTAAATCTTCTGTAAATAACTTCTTGTTTGGTTTATTCATGACATCAATTATTTCTCCATTTTGTTTTGTTCTAATTATTGTTTTAAATGGAATACCATTAATCTCAGAATCATATTCTTTTTTAGGCATATTATTCGGACAGTCATCAAACATTAATTACTTTTCGGATTATTTTTTCTGTGTAAAAAGTAAGCCCGTATTCAGACTTTATACCCAAAGCCAAGGTTATAAAAGTTTATAAAACATATTTTGATTCTTTAATTATGGAAATTGAAAATTTTTCTTTGTACCATATTGGAGTAAAACTCAAGCCTCAAGTAAATATTAATGATCTAAAAAATCTTATTAAAGACTTTGCCACTTCAAATAGTTTTGAATTTAAAGAAGATACCAGAAATAAAATCTCTGGGATATTTCCTATTGAAATCGGAATAGGCACGGAGACTATAGCAAGTAAGGAGGGGATAGATGTGAAAGTGAATGTTCCTTTAATGGCTTTAAATTTTATAGGTAAAGACCCCGAGAAGGTATCAGAGATATTTCAATTAGCAATGAAGTTTATAGACGATTCGGGGCAATATGATAAAGATTTTGTCTTCGAATTCTATGAAGTTATTGCTGAAGTAGTGATGTCAAATTCAAAATCTCCAAAAGAGATTTTAAACGAATCAGTTTCAATAAATTTAGACGGGCTTCCAGATTCAGAAGAATTAAATGTTGCTGGAATAAGACTTATGGGGGGAGATCTTTTAAATGAAAAAGGACATTTTGAGATTGTGATAGAACCTCATCCATCAACACCTACTAAAAAATTTCTTATGAAGGTAATAAGACAAAGTAGAGACATTGAGATTATGTTTAATTTTCATAACCAATTGAAAGAATATTTAGAAAAAATAATAGAATGAAACAAATGACCTCTAATATAAATCCTCCTATTAAAACATTTAATATTAATTCTACTTCATATACTTCTTCAAATATAGTATCTGTAAGTGGGACTTTTCAAATGGATTATAACTTAAATGATCTGTCGAATTTGAAATGCACAAGTTTTTTAAAAATAGATTCAATTAATACAAAAACAGAATCTCAAGTAATTCTTTTTCCTATTAGGGAACACCAAAATAGTTTTTCTCATCTTATTTTTGAAAATACTCCAAGAATAGGATTTAGAAAAATAAATATTAGAAAAGAAGTATACGATTACATTCAAAAAAATAATTTTCAAGAATTTTTCTTAAATTCAATAGATGAAATTGATGATATTTTGATTAGAGAGGAAAAGGATTATTTGATTGATATAACCATCAATGAAACTCCTTTTGAGGAAGAAATCTTGATAAGAATTTTTCTTCATAATAAACAAATAGGAACACTAATGAATTTTTGGAACCAAATTCAGGATCAAATTTATGATGAAATATCCAAATTACAAGATAAAGAAAAACAAGAAAAATTAAAGAGAATAATCTCTGTTAAAGTTATTGATTCCAAAAATGGTTACGAAATTTGATTGTTTTCTTTTCAATGATGTAGGGATGAAACTCAAAGACGAACCTTTTGAAAATAATGAAGAAGCTTGTTATAGAACATCTATTGGAAGGATTTATTATTCTGTTTTTTTAATAATTAGAGACAAACTATATTCTATGGGGAAGAGGTATGAAATTAAGCAAATACGGAGTTTTGGAGAACATGAAAAAATAATTATTTACCTGCAAACACGAATGGGACCTATAGAACTAAAACTTGGAGGATTATTGAAAAAATTAAAAGATTTGAGAGTAGATTGTGATTATGAGCTTGGGATGGAAATCCAGGTAAATAAGGTTGAAGATGCAATCTTCTTTTTTAAATCAATAAAGAATATTTTAATCCAAGATTTAAACTGGATATCAACTAATTAAAGGAATTTTATCTTTCATAATTTTCAATAATGGTAAGTTAAAAACTTTTCGGATACTACAGACACTTTTCGGACAGAACGAAAACTATTCGGTTAGTTTGATATTATTCGGACTAAGTCGGGCTTTATTAAAAATCTTTTAGTTATAATTTTGTGTGACTAAATTCACCTCGCTGCGCTAGGCTATTTTTAGAATTATTAACAAAAGAATCTTTTATCATTAATTTTTTTATTAATCTGCGAATGAAATGAGCAGGTAATTTGAGATGGGTGAGCGGGAACATTCCCAAAACAAATCATAAATACTTTTTCAACAAAATCTACTTTTTGAAAACATTTATTAATAATTTTTCTTTATTCTATTTATGAAAAAAGATACAAAAAAGAAACTTCATGCTTTAGACCCGAGATTTAGAAAAAGATTTACAGAATTAATGTCTATGATGGATGAATCTATTTCTCTTCTTTATGAAGCAGCAACACATGATGAAAAAACAGGACTGTATAATAATAAATTTTTTGAAAATATGCTCGAGATGGAAATGGAAAAAGCTAAGAGGGGAAAACAAAAACTTTCTCTTGTGATTATAGATATAGATTTTTTTAAAAAAATAAATGATACTTATGGACATATGAAGGCAGATGAATTACTTGCACAACTTGCAAAAGTTTTAATGGAGCAAGTAAGAAAATCAGATATTGCAGCAAGGTTTGGAGGAGAAGAATTTATTATTTTGCTCCCAGAAACAAACTTAGAAAAAGCAAAAAGATTCACAACAAGATTGCGAAATGCTATTAAAGCAGATAACATGTTGAGCAAACATGGTGTTGAAGTGAGCGGGGGGATAACAGAATTTAAAAAAAGTGATACTGCAAAAAGATTAAAAGAAAGAGTTGATAAGGCACTTTATCAGGCAAAAAAACAAGGAAGGAACAGGTTTGAAACCAAGTAAATACTATTCTGCAATAAGAGGAACAAACCTAAATCCAGGAAATTCTCTAACCTTATTCTTTTTTCTATCTTTTTTAACAACTATAATTGAACCCATTACTGGTGCCACCAAAATCCCCCAAATTATTAATTGCTCTATTAATTTTTGAGGAATTTTATTAGCTGCTGCACTTGTTAAGATTCTATCATATGGAGCATTTCTTTTAAAACCCTTAGAACCATCACCACAAATTACTTTTATGTTTTTACAATTCTTCAATTTTTCTTTAGAACTTTCTGCTAATTTTTTTATTCTTTCAATACCAAAGATTTTCCCATTAGGATTAAGTTTAGAAAGCAATTCAAGAACATAACCACTTCCTGAACCAACTTCCAATATCTTCTGCTTATCTTTTACTTCAAGCAATGCCAGCATAAATGCAATAGTGTATGGTTGAGATATTGTCTGACCTTCCCCTATTGGCAAGGCAATATCTTCATAAGAAAATCTTTTTTCTCTTTTTAGAACAAACTTACTTCTATTAACCTCTTCAAATGCCCGAATAATTCTTTCAGGAAATTTCTGATTTTTTAAACTTTTGATTAACTCCTCTTTTTTCATATCATACGCCGCCAGCAGGAATCGAACCTGCGCACCCCGAAGGGTCCAGATTAGCAATCTGGTGCAATACCATTATGCGATGGCGGCATGAAATAGACTAAGAATATGAAGTTTTAAAGTTTGTTGTTTAGGATTAAAGTTCTACGATTTTATTCCTTTTAATTTTAATACTGTAGGATTATTTTCATCTCCTAATATTATAGAATATTTATCTTTATTTCTTTTATAATATTCTAAAGAAACCCATTCCATCATTTTATCACTTCCTCTAAGCACTCCAATTTGATTATCTGGGGGAGCAGGGAATATACCATGAGTTTTAAAATCAATCTTCAACGATCTAATTTTTGGAGGATTAACAAGATACTCTTTATCCTCTTTGATTTCTGTTTTACCATCATATTTTTCCCAATGACTCTTTTGTCTTTGTTTGTCAATAATATGTAATCCCGAACCAATAATCCCTTCTGGGTTTTGAGGCACATTTTTCCACCAAGTATCGTTTTTATTAGTATATTGAATTTGTTTGTACCTTACTCCATCAATAAGAGTATCTGTAGTTTTAGTTTTTTTACTCATTTTATTTTTTATATCCAACTTTCACTTGTTTAATTAGATATGTTATAGCAATTAAGAGAACTGCAATTCCAATACAATATTTAAGAAAATTATTTGCTTGAGAAGATTTTTTAATCATATCAAGATTGGACGTGGTTATATTTTCTTTAAAAGTTACCCCCTTCTTAGATAACCCTACCTCTGTTGAAATGGCATGCCCTATTATCTTTATGTTCCCTCTTACTAAATAAAATAAAAGAAAACCTACAAGGATTACGGCAAACAAAATCATTACAATTATCAAGGTAGATTGTCCTTGTTTCATAAAGCCTCTAATAATCAAAATTTTTTAAGCATTTCTATATTCTATGCTTTTTTTGTGAAATTATTATAAACTAATAGAAATGTCATTACTATTATTGAATCAGATAAAATCATTAAAGTAAAAAGACTAACATAAAAGAGTACTAGAGATAAACCATAATGCACTAAAACCTGAGCAATAGAACCAAAAGCAAGAGTTATTGTTGCCATCAGAATAATTCCGTTATAGAAAGTTTGTTTCTTTTGAATTTGGACTATTTGTTTATCTCTTTCATTTCTCTCTAATTCTCTCAAATGATGCATTACTCTCTCCAAGGTTAATGTCTGGGGTCTGCCTGCACAACCCATTTCAGAAAGTAAAGTATCAACATGTATATCAACATCAGGTTCATCAGATAAATCTTCTGGGATTTGTCCTATATCTCCTATATTTCTTGCCCAACATTTTAGAATTTTCATCCTAATTTTTTCATATTCTTCCATAAACCCACAAGAAATAGTCAGATTTTAAATTTTCCTATTTTTTCACATAGCACCGAAAACTCTTATCTTCAGGATTCAAACATTTAACAAATCCTTTTTTCTCCATATCTAAAAGAACCCGACTTATAGAACTTCTATGTTTCTTCAAATCTTTTGCGATTTCAGAAGCAGTTTTTGGTTTATCTAATTGTTTCCAAACTTCTTTTCTTAATTCACTTTTCTTTAAGAATATCTCTAATTGTAGCTCTTTTTTCATAAAACAACGGCGTAACAATTGTTAAAAAATAGGAGTTACAAGGGCGTAACAGATATGAAAAGATTTAAATACATGAAAAATACCTATTTTTAATGGCTGAAAAACAAAAATCATGGTTCAAAAAACATCCTGTCTGGACTGGAATAATTGGATTTGTTGTATTAGCAATGATTATTGGTCCTTTTTTGCCTGGTGATAAACAAGAATCAAATGAAGGGAGTTTAACATTATTAGAAACAGGAAATCAAGATAATGATTGTAATCCAAATTGGCAATGTTCCTCTTGGTCTATATGCAGTTCATCAAGTAAGCAAACAAGAACTTGTTCAGATAATAATAATTGTGGTGTTCTAACTAATAAACCAGCAGTATCTCAATCATGTACTCCTTCTGTAGAAGAAAAATCAGATAAAGCGACAATAGGTGAAAAGAACGCATTATCTAAGGCATTATCTTATTTGAGTATTATGCCTTTCTCTTATAGTGGATTAATAGAACAATTGGAGTATGAAGGATATACGCATCAAGAAGCAGTATATGGTGTAGATAATTCTGGGGCTGATTGGAATGAGCAAGCAGCATTAAAAGCTCAATCTTATTTAGATATTATGCCCTTTTCACGAGAAGGGTTAATAGAACAATTGGAGTATGAAGGATATACAAGAGAGCAAGCCGAATATGGTGTTCAAGCTGTTGGGTATTAATCAATTAAATTATTAGAGCGAATTTAGATAGTTGGGAAGTTGAAGTAGAAGAATATTATTAAAAAAATGAAACAAAAAACAAACATGAGTAGGAGTGGAAGTTGGACAATTTGTGTTTTGTTGTTGATATTTCTTTTTCCAATTGGTATTTTATATTGGTTGTTTAAAATGAGAAAAACCAAAACTTATGAATATAAGTTGAAAGAAGGTAAAGGAAAAAAATAAGAACAATACATTAGATTTTAAATTTTTCTATACTCCTCTTGATTATTCTATATTTGGTTGAGTTCCAGCAGGTTCTATTGGTTTAACCTCTATTTGGAGTTCTGCTCCACATTTCGGGCACACACAACATCCCGCCACTGGAATTTTGTTTTTTTCTGTCATAAAAAATAGAATAAAATATCATTTTTAAATATTTGTAATTAAATTATATAATTATTTCTCTGTATCTTTCCAACTTATTAAGAAAACTTTAAAAGCCACATCATACATAAATTATTAGAGCGCGGTAGAACAGCCTGGAGTGTTCGCGGGGCCCATAACCCCGAGGTCGTGTGGTTCAAATCCCACCCGCGCTATTTGAAATTAATAAATCTAAAATGCTAAAACTTGGAATAGATGATGCAGGAAGAGGCCCTGTAATTGGTCCGATGATTTTAGCAGGTTGCCTGATAGATGAGAAAACAGAAAAAGAATTCAAAAAATTAGGAATAAAAGATAGCAAGCAATTAACTCAAAAAAGACGGGAAGTTCTGGCAGAAAAGATAAAAGAAAAAGCAGAAACTTTTGAAATTGTTTTAGCATCTCCTAAAGAAATAGACTGGGCAAATAGTAAAGGGATTAATCTAAATGTAGTAGAAGCCATAAAAACAGCGAAGATAATCAATAGAATAAATAAGGGATTTAAAAGTATAAAAGTAATTGTAGATTGCCCTTCAGTCAGTATAGAAAAATGGCAGGACTTGTTAAAAACAAAAATAAGAAATTTATCAAATCTTGAAATTCATTGCGAGCACAAGGCAGATAAAAATCACATTGTTGTTTCAGCCGCTTCAATTCTTGCAAAATGCACAAGAGAAAAAGAAATGACTAAATTGAAAGAGGTTTATGGGGAGGGGATAGGCTCTGGTTATTGTTCTGATCCTTTAACATGCAGGTTTCTCGAAAAACATTCTCAAAGATATGAAAATAAAGGAATATTCAGAAAAACATGGAGCACGTGGAAAAATGCAATCGCAACTTCAAAACAAAAAAGATTATTTTGATTAAGAATTCTTATGCATTATTTTAGAAGTTATAAAATCGTTCTGAATGATCAAGATAAGGGCAACATTCTCTTTTTGTGGGATCTTGTTCATTCTCTTCTAAATCTTCCCAGGATTCTATCTCTTTTAAATCTCCAACATAGCAATATCCTAATGCAATCTCATCTGTTATTTGATTATATTGTAATCTCGGACATCTAACCATTGTAGAACAACCGCCTTTGATTGAAACTATTGCTGTTACTCCTTCAAGTTTGTTGTTTCTTCCTTTACATGGAAAAGATTTTGTCTCAATTGTTTTTTTCTTTTCATTCATTAAATCTACAAGAATATCTTTTCTATTCAAATTTATTTCTACAGGAATTTTACCAATGTTTAATTCTGTTTTTATTATTATATTATCTGATTTTTTTGCCATATTCAACTTCGAGTAACATACCTTATAAATCTTTTGTTTTATTACTTCTCTAAAGTTACTACAAGCCTATCTTAATTTTTTTGCAAGCAACTTTTAAAAATACTATTTGTTTATTTCCTTCATGCCTTTCATTAAAAAAATAGTGATGCACGGATTTAAAAGTTTTGTTAAAAAAACAGACATCCCATTTACGCCCGGAATAAATGTTGTTTTAGGACCAAATGGAAGTGGGAAAAGCAATATTTCCGATGCACTGTGTTTTGTTTTAGGAAGACTTTCAATAAAATCAATGAGAGCAGCTAAAGCAAGAAATTTAATTTTCATAGGTACAAAGGCAGTAGCCCCCTCAAAGGAAGCGTCAGTAGAAATAGTATTTGATAATTCTGATAAAACTTTTTCAATTGATAATAAAGAAATTTCAATAAAAAGAATAGTAAGAAAAAATGGTCAAAGTATTTATAAGATAAATGATGAAACAAAAACAAGACAGGAAATCTTGGCATTATTGGCTCAAGCTGGGATAGACCCAAATGGTTTTAACATAATTTTGCAAGGAGAAATTCAGAACTTTGTGAGAATGCAGGCAGAAGAAAGAAGAAAAATTGTTGAAGAAGTTTCCGGGATTTCTATTTATGAATCGAGAAAAGAAAAATCTCTAAAAGAATTGGATAAAACAGAAGACAGATTAAAAGAAGTCTCGGCAATATTAAGGGAAAGGTCAATTTATCTAAATAATCTTGAGAAAGAGAGACAGCAGGCACTGAGGTATAAAAAACTTGAGAAAGATATTAAAAAATATAAAGCGAGCATAATTTATTATGATTTAACAAAAAAGAAAAAAGAAGCAGGGATTATAGAAGAAGAAATATTAAAGAAAAATAAGCAAATAGAAAAATCAAGAAAAATAAATTTAACTATCCAAACTTCTATTGAAAATATTGAATATAAAATCCTTTCAATAAATTCTGTTATACAGAAATCAACTGGGCTTGAACAGGAGAAACTTAATCAGGAAATAGCAGATATAAGAGCAGAACTTGCAGGAATAAATGTAAGGATTGAGAACTATGAGAATAAGCTTTTAGATATAAGAAAACAAAAACAGGAATTTGAAAAGATATTTAATGAAAATAAATTAGCAATAAAAGAATTAAAGGAGGAATCTCCAAGCAAGTCCAAAACCCAAAAAGAAATAGAAGAGAAGAAAAAAGAACTTGAGAAGTTTGAAGAACAAAGAAAAAAATTTTACACAACAAAATCAGAACTGAAATCAATTAGAGAAAGAATTCATGATAAAGAAACTCTTCTGCAGAATTTCACCAATGAATCAGAATTCTTGCTTAAGCAAATAAAATCTTTCTTTAGAGATTTATTTGATAGGAAAACAAATGAAGAAAAACTTGACGCATTAAAGATTTCTCTTGCAGAAAAAAAGGAACTTTTAGAAAGATTGAATAAGCGAGAGATAGAATTAGAAAAAATTTCTGGAGCTAATGAATATGAAATAGACAAACAAAATAAGCTTATTAAAAAAATATCAAAAATGGATCTTTGCCCGCTTTGTAAAAATAAAATTACTCAAGAACATATTGAAGAAATACACAGGGAAACATTCCCAAAAATTGAATCTTTGAAAAAAGAAATAGAAAATTCTGATAAAGAATTGGGGGGGATATATAATAAAAAGGACATGATTAAACAGGGAGTAGAACAGATAATTTCTGAGATTTCAAAAAGAGAGTTGGATTTAATTAAACTTTCAAATATAAATGAAAAGAAAGACCAGATTAAGATTCTTCAAGAAAAAATTGATGGATTGAAAAAGGAATTATCTGGATTATCTAAAAGAGAAAAAAACCTTGAGATGAATTTTGATGCAAACTCAAATATTGAACAAAAATATGAAACTATGAAAGTTGAAATTCAGGAGATTTCATCTAGAACAAAAGAAAACATTAATTCAGAAATTTCATTTAAACAACGGGAATTTGAACGCTCGAAAATTTCTATAAATCAATTAATTAGGGAAGAAGAAGATTTCAAAAAAGAACTTAAAGAAATTAAAGAAGAAATGAATAAAAAAGAAGAATCTCTGGAAAAAAAGAAGAAAAGCGAGAGAGAGTTAACTGAAAGATTTCAAAAATTAATTTCAGAAAGGGATGTTCTGCAAAAGCAGGTAAGGGAAAATGAATTAAAACTTTCTTCAAATAAAAACTTCATTTATAATTTTGAGCAGAATATTAATAATTTAAAAATAGACCGGGCAAGAGTTGGTGCAGAAGTTGAAAACCTTGAAACAGAAATGCTCAGTTTTCCAAACATTGAAATAATAAAAGCAAATAAAGAAATACTTTTGCAAAAACTAACTAAATTTCAGGATATTATATCAAGAATTGGTTCAGTAAATCTTCGTTCTCTGGAAGTTTATGAGCACATAAAAAAAGAATATGATTCAATTAAGGAAAAAACAGAAATTATAAATAAGGAAAAAGAAGGAATATTAAAAATAATTCATGAGATTGATATAAAAAAGAAAAAATCATTTATGAAAACTCTTACATCACTCAATGAAATCTTCTCTAGAAATTTTTCACAATTAAGTGAGAAAGGACATGTATATCTTGAATTAGAAGATAGAAAAGAACCTTTTTCTGGGGGAATTAATATAATTGTAAAAACAGGGCATGGAAAATACTTTGATGTAAAATCATTATCTGGAGGAGAGCAAACCCTTGTCGCGCTTTCATTAATTTTTGCAATACAAGAATTAAGCCCATACCATTTTTACATTTTAGATGAGATTGATGCTGCGCTCGATAAGAGAAACTCTGCACGACTCTCAAATTTACTTAGAAAATATATGCAAAAAGGACAATACATTGTTATCTCCCACAACGATGAAGTTATCTCAAATGCAACAAATATTTATGGCGTCAGTATGCATGACGGAATTAGTAAAGTTATTAGTTTGAATGTTTAGATAATGAATCACCCCGCTCCAAAGTCGCTCAGCTTATTGATATGCTCACAACTGGCTCTGCCAAGTTGTTCGCTAAGAGTTCTGAACCTGAAAATCATAAGTTAAATTATCGCGTGTTTCTTCTTATTAATTTATATTAAATCTGCGAAGCAGGTAATTATTATAATTAGTTTAAATGTTTAGATTAGTTTCTATCACATTGACATTGCAAAACCTGATAACTTGGGGTATAGAAATCTCTGATTTTTTCACAAAGAGTCGCTAATTTTAAAGCATCTTCATTTTTATAAAATTTTTCTGGATTTTGTTTTAGTAAATCAAGTTGTCTTAGGGTATTTTTAAATCCGCATATTGGGTTCTTCAAATTTAAGGAATCATAGCCAGCCAGTTCAACAATTTTACGCAGGTCTTTTACAAAAAAATAATCTCTTTTTTCAATAACTGATTCTAATCCTCTTAAAATTTCTCTAAAGAATTTTTTTGCATCATCAACATATACTTCAAAATTTTCACTAAAAAAAGTTTTTTTATTCCTAATTGAATGAGACACAAAATTGAAAACCACTTGATATTCAAATTTTTCTATTTCATCCATAATTTTACATCTGTAAGAAATATTTAAACTTTATTGCACTTCACTAAATACTTAAACATGTCTGTCTTTTTTTAACAATGAACAAAACTCAACTCCTCCAAAGCTTAAAACAAAAAGGTTTCTCGAAAAAAGTCTTAGACTCATTTTCAAAAGTTTCTCGTGAAAAGTTCATTCCTGCTAAATTAAAAAAACATGCTTATGAAGATATTGCTTTGCCTATTGGAAGAGGGCAGACAATTTCTCAGCCATACACAATAGCAATGATGCTTTCTCTTCTTGAATTAAAAAATGGGCAAAAAGTTTTGGAAATAGGTTCTGGATGTGGTTATGTTTTTGCTTTAATTTCTAAAATAACTAAAGCAAAAGTTTTCGGAATAGAAATAGTCAGAGAATTGGCTGAAAAATCAAAAGAAAATCTTAAAGAATATAATAATATTGAGGTATACAACAGAGATGGTTCTAAAGGACTTGCAGAAGAATCGCCCTATGATAGAATTATAATAAGTGCTGCGGGAAAAGAAATACCAAAAAAACTTGTTTCTCAATTAAAAAATAATGGAATAATTGTTGCACCTGTTGGTCCAAGAGATGGACAATCCTTAATCGCCTTTAAAAAAATTAAGGATAAATTAGTAATAAAAAAAGAAATTCCAGGATTTGTTTTTGTGCCTTTTATTTAACCACCAATAATCCCAATCTCTTTTAAACCATCTCTTACAGATTTTTCCTTTCTTTTGACATAATTTTCCATTATTTTTGGTAGTTCGAGAATTGTTTTAATATGAACTTTAAAATCTTTGATATAAGAAGTCTTTGAAATTGTCTCTTTGAAAAAATCTATAACTTCTTCAGGATTACAATTACTTCTCCAATTTGAATAAGACTCGACAAAGCAATTAATTTTTAATTTATTTAATTGAGTGATTTTAACTTTTTTTCTTCTAAATAAACTTTTTTTTCTTTTCTCATATATCTTAGATACATCTAGACAGATTTCACTTGGTTTTTCAATACTTATCGCTACTTCAATTCCTCTTTGTTTAATTGATACTCCTTCAAATCCCTCTTTCATGTCAAATCCATGTTTTGTAACAGCTTCCCAAACATAATACATAACAGCTTTAAATGGTTCTTTTAATATATCAAGTTCAGAAACAGTTTTTTCAAGTTTTGACAATACCTTAGGAATCCCCTCTAATTGCCCTACATATTTCCTATGTTCAAAATACCTTTGCGCTCTTTCATCAGAATCAGCTAATTCAGATAATTTATTTGTTAGGGATTCATAAAATGAATTGAATTCTTTTACATTATGGATAGGAAGATCTTTATATTTTTTTCCGAAAAATTCTCCAACCTCACCATTTTTTGACAATTCAACATAGGGTTTATCTTCATCTAAGCATCTCAAAGTATCTACAAGTTCCAAAAGAGGTTTATCATTAAGAAATTTATCATATTCTTTTTCACTATACCTTGTTAATGCTTTTGTCATTTCAATTTTTCATTAAATATTATCTGTTTATAAATTAATCATAAAAAAAGAAAAAAGGAGAAAGTAAAATAAAAAAATAATAAAAATTAAAAGGATTAGTAATAACTTTCTCCGAATTCTTCAGTTTTTTCAGGTTTCTTTGTTATCAAAACAATCATTACAACTAACAAGACCAAGAAGATTATTGCCAGTATAACTGTCAATACAACAACTGGACTTGCTAACTCTTCTGATTCACTTGTACCACTGAACTTAACTGTTCCAGCAAGTTCATTTCCAGCAAAGACAAATACATCAAAATTGTATTCTCCTTCTGAAACTTCTATTGGAACTAACTTACTTGAGCCAGCTTGAACAACAACAGTTAATTCTGTTGATGGATAAACTACCTTGTAAATTTTCAAATGGTTAGTTGGATTTAACACCAATAAGTTATCTCCTGATTTTACTGCAACTTCAGGGAAACCATTTTTCACAGCAACTTGTTCTTCAACAATATTACTGAAATCCTCATTAGCCACTTCAACTTCAAGTGTGTATATACCAGATGCAACATCATAAGGCACTTCTAAGTAGATTCTTCCACTTACAGTATCCTCATCATCAGATGTTTCTTCTGCTACCAAATCTCCGAAGTAAGCTGTTCTTGAAATACTTAATTCAGGAATTCTAACAGTTACATAAAGGTCTTCTAAATCATTGTAGCCAATATTCTTCAAAACAATATCAACTGGTGATATTTGTCCTGCTTCAAGTGAGCTACTTACAATTATAGACATTATGTCTGCATTATATGAAGGTCTTTGAACTCTTAAAGTAATGTCATCAATTTCTGTTTTATAATCTCCATTCCAAATCTTCAAACTAAGAGTAACATCATCACTAACATCATCCGTAAGTTCATATGGAACTCTAAGAGTTAATGTCTTCGCATATTTCTTTCCGTTTTCAACATCAAAAGGGGTAGTTATAGCATCAACATCTTCCTTATCGCCTTCAAGCTCTGCTTTTATTCTTACGTTAGAAGTATCTTTCATAGAAGTGAAGAATACTTTCACAGAAATTGTTTCACCAGCAATAACACTAATATTGTCTGAATCAACTTCTATCCCGTTGATTTCAATATTGTAGACATTTGCTAAGTCACCATTAACTGTGTAAGCACTAACAGTAGCTACTAAAAACAAAAGAGTTGCGATTGTCAAAAAAGAAACCAAAGTTCTTTTCGCATTCATTTTTTTCATTTTGTATTTAATTGCAGAAAAACTTAGTTTTCTGTAAAATTGAGACATGGAAAGTACTTATAAACTTTATGGTGACAACACATTGGAGTAATCTTATAGTACTAAATGTAAGTAACATCTAGTGAATGAGCTTTAGATTGTTCACTGTGTAAAATTAAAGAATACTTTTATTCACCAATTAAAGATATTTGCCCGCAAATGATAGAAATATCTCATTAAATCTTTTATCTATTCTTGGCGCATAACCATCCAACCTTTCATGATATATACGAGTAGCCATGTGTAAATATTCAAATGCTAATTTTGGATTATTCTTTTCTTCATGAACAACAACCCTGTCCATAATCATCATAATTAATTTTTCTGAACTTCTCTGTTCTTTTTCTTCTTGTGTTTTATAGAATTTTTTAAGTCTCATTTTAATTATTCTTTTATAAAACATACTCTTACTTTATAAAAATTTATATTTAAAAAAAGAAAAAGAAGAGGTTTTTCAACCTCTCCCTAAAAACTTAATAATTGAATTTTTGTGTCAGTTGTAACAAAATTCTTTGCAACAATTACCTGACAATTTGCGTCTTCTGCAGCCTGAATTGTTGAACTTGTAACAGTGCCGTCAATTATGACAACAGAAAATTTTTCTTTGCTTCTTCTCAATGCGCTGTTCAAACTTCTAACAGAAACTTTCTTCAGTTCGTTTAAAGATTCATCTAAAAGAATTGCTTTTTCTGTTCCTTCGTTTTCATCTGAAAGTTTCTTCAGCTTTTCTTTGTCTTCTTCATTTAGTTCAAATCTTTTTGTTTCTTCAGATGCACTTGGCGAAAACCCCTCAGCAGGAATTTTTTTCCTTAACGCCATTAAAATTTCCTTGCTAGTAAGTTCTTCAACTTCTTTTCCATCAGGAGCTGTTGCGAGGTAAGCAACTTTTACATTATCAACAACATTTTGGGTAATCAATTTTCCTCCCCTGTCTCCATCAACAAACAAAGTAATTTCTTTTTCATTACTTAATTCTTTGATTTCATCTGGAAGTTTTGTACCATTCATGCTGATAACATTCTTCACACCATTTCGCATCAAATTCAAAACATCTGCTCGTCCTTCAACAACAATAACTTCTTTTCCAGATAAATCTCCGCAAGGAAGTTTGTTCTTTCCATATTCTTGTATTCCGGCAATCCTTGAAGCACCTTTGATTTCTTCGGAAATTTCTCTTGAACTTGTTGAACCTTCAATTTGTTGCATTAATTTCTTAGCTCTTTCAATGATGTAATCCCTTTTGCCCCCTCTGACATCTTCAATTCTTTCAACTTCAATCTGAGAATCGCACGGTCCTATTCTTTCAATAGTTTCTATTGCCGCACCAATCAAAGTAGTTTCTGACTGGTCCAATGCAGTAGGAATCTTAATAACACCAGTAGTTCTCTTGTTTTCTCTGGTTAATTCAACTTCTATTCTTCCGATTTTTCCTTCTTTCTGCAAATCTCTCATTTCAAGGTCTGTTCCAAGCAAACCCTCAGTTTGTCCAAAAAGAGCTCCGATTACATCAGGTTTTTCCAACGCACCTTCAGCTATAAAATTCGCATGTATCATGTATTTTATTGATACTGGACTTATTTTTGCCATTTTCTTTGTTTCCTTATTTAATTTATTTATAAAATCTTATGATTTCATATAGAAAAATATCTCACTAAAATTCTAATCTGTTCTTACTCTTACAATAGCATAAAGCTAAAATAAAGTGAATGTGAATGTGATTAATAATAATCCATCGCGATATTTTTCTAATGATTATTTGTGCAAAAAGAAGTTTTTAAACATTGTCATCCAAACATGTTGCTTTTTCTTTGATGTATGCGCCAAGATAATATGCAATTCCTATCGCCCCTATTCCATCACTTTCAAATAAATGAATCCTTTCATTAATAATTTCTAAAGGATTTCTCTTATTTTTTAGTTCTTCATACATTCTTCCAAATTCATTATTATATCTCTTTAACATTTTAATATTTTAAGAAATTTAATTAAAAATTAGTTATTTTTGCTTAGTAATTTCCATGCACATTCCTGCAGCAACAGTTTGTCCTGCGTCTCTTACTGCAAATCTTGACATAAA
>JAGLWP010000010.1 GCA_023133375.1 Candidatus Pacearchaeota archaeon
CAACCTGGAGAACAAAAAATTTCTGCAAGTGTTAGGGCTGTATTTAAAATCAGATAATTTTTTATTTTTATATTTTTTCTTTTAGGCATGGAAGACGGACCAAAGTTCGCATTCCATTATGTTATGCGCAATTTTTGAGCATGCGCTCTATGCTTTTATTAGAATCCATCTAACGAAAGTGTCTTTCAATTCTAATAAAGTTACAGAACCATCAAAAACAACATCTTCTTTTGTGAGTTTGAATTTTTTCATAATATTCTCCAAACTCTCATATTCTTCTGGTCGCTCAATAATTCCACAATAGATTAACTCAAAATTTTTAATATCTTTATCTTTGAGACGATTTAATGGAAATAAATTATTTTCATACCAATATTGAGCACTTGGAATTCTTGAGCTTAATTTTAAATCTATGTTGTTTTTTAACAGAAATCCTTCCACTTCTTTCGTTAGCTTAACAATTGTTTGAAAATTTTTGTATTCTAATCTATCTACAACTTTCATAATATATAAAAAATTTTCAATATTTATAATTCTTACGGCATTCTCAAAAACTGTCTCTTCAGTAGGTCATCTTGCAGACTTATTTTCCACCCTTCTCCTTATAATCTCCTATCGCTCTTTTCAATGCATCTATTCCTAAAACAGAACAATGAATTTTTATTAGAGGCATCCCTCCAAGTTTTTGAATTATGTCATCTTTTTTCAACTTCTCAGCTTGCTCTAATGTTTTCCCCTTCACTAATTCACAAACAACATCAGAACTCGCAACAGCAGCAGGACAACCAAAGGTCTGAAAACCAATATCTTTAATTTTATCTTCCTCAACTTTTATTTCTAAATGCATTATATCTCCGCAATTTAAATTTCCTACTTCTCCAACTCCATCTGGATTTTTAATTTTTTTAACATACTTTGGATTCTTAAAATGCTTCATAAGTTCTTTTGAATATGTTTGTATCATTTTGTTTATAAGTTTCCTGCTCAATTATAATATTGCTCCAAATCTGATTTCATCAAGATTTTCCGCTAAAATTTATTATCCCCTTAATTATTTTCTTAGCGAAGTTCCTCGACAAATGTCTGGAACTGAGCAATCAATCGCGAGTTTACGAGCGAGTATCTTTATTCAACCTCCCAACTAACTCTCCAATCTCCTTATCATCCATACCATGAGCCAAGCACCCCTCCTCCAATGTTTCCTGCATTGCCATAGGACAACCAATACAACTCAACCCAGACTCAAATAAAATCTCTGCAGCATTTTCATTCTTCTCAAGAATTTCATTTAGTTTTGTTTTTTTATTTATTTCTTTCATTTTATCGGACTTATCCTCCTTAATTTTTCTACAATTTTTAAAAGTTTTTCTAAAAAATAATCTATCTCTTCTTGTGTTGTATATTTACTTAAACTTATTCTTAATGAACTATTTGCTTGAATTGGTGAAAGACCAATTGCTTTTAGAACATGACTTGATTCAAGAGAATGAGACGAACAAGCAGAACCAGTAGAAGTGCAGATTCCATAATTTTCCAAGTACCCTCCAATAGCTTCCCCCTCTATATTATTAAAAGAAACATTCACATTACTGCAAAGTCTTTTTTCTTTAGACCCATTAAGTTTAACATTTGGAATTTTCAAAATTCCTTCAATTAATCTGTTTCTTAACTGAATCATTTTCTCAACATCTTTCTCTTTAGTAATCCCAATTGCTTTAGCAAAACCTACAATTCCAAGAATATTTTCTGTTCCACTTCTTAAATTTTTTTCATGCCCCCCGCCATGCGCCAAAGGAGTTATTTTAATACCTTCCCTTTTATACAATGCTCCAACTCCTTTTGGTCCGTGGATTTTATGCGCATTCAAAGTCACCAAATCAAGATTTTGTTTCTTAACATCAATTAGAACTTTGGTAAAACTCTGGCAAGCATCTGTATGAAATAAAACCCCCCTCTGCTTACAAATTTTCCCAATTGCTTCTAAATCTTGTATTGTTCCAATTTCATTATTTCCATGAATTATTGAGACAAGAATTGTTTTATCTGTTATTGCTTTTTCAACATCTTTTGGATTAACAAACCCTTCCTCATCAACATTCAAATAAGTTATCTCTGCTTCTTGTGTCTCAAGCCATTTGCATGCATTTAAAACACAATCATGCTCAATCTTTGAAATTATAATATGATTTTTTTCAGGAAAATTAGCAAAAAATAAACCTTTTATTGCAAAGTTATTTGATTCTGTTCCCCCAGACGTGAAAATTATCTCGTGTTGTTTCGCCCCTATTGCCTTTGCTATTTTCCTTCTGCTATCTTCTAAACCATGTTTAGCTTCTTGACCAACAAGATGCTGTGAAGAAGCATTACCATATCTTTCATTAAAATAAGGAAGCATAGTTTTCAAAACTTCTTCATCCACTTTTGTTGTCGCTGCATTATCTAAATATATTTGTTTCATATTTCTACTCCAAATTTTTTTAATTCTCTAAGAAGCTGTTTATTATCTTTAAACAAAATAGTGTTCATACCCAATTCTTCAGCTGGTTTTAAATTATAATCCAAGTCATCTATGAAAATGCATTCATTTGCGCACAAGCCCAGTTTTTTTAATGTAATCTTATAAATCTTTAAATTAGGTTTTCTTATTTTTGCCTCATGAGAATATATTTCAACATCAAAAATTTCTTTTAATCTTTTTGTTATAAGAATTTTATATGGAAGAATCCATTGGTCAGATAATATTGCAGTTTTATAATTCTTCTTTAATTTTTCTATTATTTTTAATAAAGGTTTATTCAAGATAAATCTTTCTTTAAAACACCTAATCCATAAATCTTTTAATTTTTTCTTCCCGAGACCCAAATTTTTAGCCATTTCTGCGATACCTTCTTCCTCTTTTCTTTTTCCAATACACAAATCATTCCATATATTTTTTACTGCACCAAACCAAAAATCTTCATCGAATTTTAATTTTTCTTGCATATACGCATTAGACTTTTGTTCTCCTAAATAAATAACTCCTCCAATATCAAAAATTATTGCTTTAATCTGTTTCATTTCAATCTCTCGCAAGAACAAATTCCCTTACAAAATGTCTTAGCATGTTTATCAATTAATTTTAACATTGGAACAATTGTATCTTTATTCAAAAAATAAATTCTTTGCTTCCCCCTCTGTTTAACTTTAACAATATTGCAACACTTCAAAGAAGTTAAAGCATGAGACAATTTACTTTGTTCTATTTTTAATTCCCTTGATAACTTACTTACAGAATTTTCTTTTTCTCTTAATGCAGAAATAATTTTTATCCTAAGGGGATTCGCAAGATTTCTAAAGAAAACATGATATGTACTGTTCTTCATATGAATTATATTTCATATGTATTTATAAAAGTTTTGTAGGAGAAATAAAATATCTATAAACACTTTGGTGTTGTCCATCCTTTTCTCATTTGATAGTATTTCCCTTCCCTCATTTTTTTAGACCCTTTTAATCCTAAAATACCAAAAAGAATTGTTATTGAACCCACTACAAAGAAAATTAAAAAGGCAGAAAATTTGCTAAATAAAAAACCCAAAATTATTCCCAACAAAATCATTAAACCTCCAAAAATAAACGCTCCAACAATGCCAATTATATTTGTGTAACCAGTAGTTTTTATATACCCGGAAGCAAGCTTTCCTGTTGTACTTTGCTGATTAGAGTTCTCCACAACCATGTAGCCCTTAAGATAATCACTTATTTAAGTTTTTCTTTTTAAATAAATTATGCTCAACACCAAAGTTATCAAGATAGACAAAACTAACCGCATCCAAATTGTAAAAATGTTAAAGAAATCAAAAATCCCATAAATGAATCCACTTATAATAAGAAACCCTGTTATTATGAATGCGATATTTATTCCCTTATTCTTTTTTTCTTTGTTTTCTTTCATATCAAAATATGGGCGCGGAGGGGATCGAACCCCCGGCTGGCGGGTTCTCACGACCTCGCTCGATATCAAGTGAAATTTCACTCGCGAACTCGTTCGCTGGAGCCGCCTATTTTACCATTAAACTACGCACCCTAATTCTACAAGAAATAATTGATTTTTAACTCTTACTATTATATTTGGATATAAATTTAAAGTTATATTTGCTTTTTAGGGTTCTCTGTTTTACCTAATTTCTTTAAAGAAGTCTCATTGATTTTGATTGGGGTGTAATGTTTTGAAGCGTTTTCCTCATTTAGATAATCGGCAATCTCTTCCGCCGATTTACGACTTTCAAAAACATCTGCTTGAGGATTTGGCGTTCTGCAGAGACTATAAGTATAAGGCCAAGATATTTCATCAAAAACAACATACTTTCCCCTATGAGATTTCAATAATTTATGACTCAAATCAAGAATAGTTCCCATTGGTCCCCTACTTAACGGAGGCCTTGCCCACACCTTTTTTACATCAGAAATGCCCAATTTTTTATAAGGGTCCATAATCAAGATAAAAAACCATTATTTATAAATTTTTTTATTTTCCTTATAATCTCTTAATCTCTTTAATCTCGTCTCCTGAAATAGCACAACCTTTGGACTTTACTGCATAAAGCAATGCTTCAAGAACATTATTCTTAAGTTTAATAATTCCTTTCTTGTAAGCAACATAAATTAATTCTGCTGAACGTATAAATTTAAATCCTTCAAAAAACTTAAAGTTCTCCTTCTTTAAAACTATTTTAGTATGAAGTTTCCTTCGCAACAAATTCTCTAAATTTTCTGGTTTTTCTCCCAGCATTCGAGTTGTTCGCTCGTCAACAGCAATCACATTCTTTATTCCTTTTTCATCCAAAATTCTACTAAGAGCCAAACAAGAAGCCTCACCCAAATCAATTAAATGTAAATATTTCCCCTTTGCTTCAAATAAATTATTTGCAAAGTCTTTAAACTCCTGTGTTTTTTTGGATATTAAACTTTCATTTATCTTTAAAGAATCTGGCATCTCTAAAACTTTTTCATTAAAAAGTTCATTAACTTTCAATGCTTCAAGCGCAAACCTTTTAATCTTCATCGGCTTATCAACAATCTCTCTCTTAACATCACTTGGTATCAAAAATTTCCCATCAAACATTTCTTTAAGTTTTTTAAGTTCTGGCAAAAACCCATTCATAGCAAAAGTTATTATTGTGCTTGCATCAAAAATTATTGCTTTTTGAGATTTCATTCAAATATCTCCATTGCAAGTTTAATCCTCTTTTTAACTCCAAGGGTTTTTCCCAATGGAACATCAGAAATTCCTGTTTTTCCAGCATACTCAGAAAGTTCAAACATTGTTATCCCAAGCAAACTCGCAGTTCTTTCCATAGAAATTCCGTGTTCATAAATCCGCGAAGCTTTGTTTATACTCGCTCTCCTAAAAACATCTTGAATATAAATCTTTAATTTTCCAGATAATTTCCCAATAGCTTTTCTTATTAATCCAAACTGCTCTCTTAGCTCTTTATCGTCACCTTTACTTACTGCAGCAATAGCCTTATCAATAGAATCTACAATTAATTTGTGAAATTCACTCCATCCAGGGTACTTTTTATAATCCTCTCTTTCAATAATTTTGCTTAATGAATAAACAATAACAGCCACAGCCACGCTATTTAAATCCTGATCAATAGAAGCCGTATGTATCGTTCGATTGCTCATCTCTTTAAGTTTAACAGCATCGTTATTCCTCAAAGCTTTTTTCGTTTCTTCTAAAATTCTTAATACATTCCCTCTTTCTTTCATTTCAATTTAAAGTCAAAGGCAATATTTAAAAGTTTCTTAAACATTTTATATTCATGAAAAACGTTGTTTTAGATACAAGTTTCATTTTGACATGCATTAGAAATAAAATAGATTTCCTTGAAGAGATTAAACTTAAAGGATTTCAGATAGTTGTACCTAAACAGGTAATTAAAGAATTAGAAAGATTAGTTAAAACAAAAAAAGGCAAAATTAAAAACCAATCTAAACTCGCATTAAAATTATTAAAAATTAATAAACCCAAATTGATAGACCTTAAAACAAATTATGTAGATAAAGGAATTGTAAAATACTCAAAGAAGCATGATATTATTGTAGCAACTTTAGATAGTGAACTTAAGAAAAAAATAAAAAATTCCAAGTTAGTTATTAGAGAAAAAAAGAGGTTAGAGGTTATATAAAGTTTTAATAATAACCTTTAAAAACCAATTCTCACTTTAATTTTCATCTAAAATGTTTTATCTAACTGAAATTGAAGATTACATAAGAGTAGAGCCAAAATTATTTGGTTTGCCTACTACTGAATCTGTTAATAAACAGCTTAAGGAAACTTATTCAGAATACCATAATAAAGAAATTGGTAAAGTCATTTCAATAATTGAAGTGCTGGAAGTCGGAGAAGGAATAATAATTTCAGGAGATGGGGCTGCTTATTATAAATCAAGATTCAAATTATTAGTGTGGAAACCTGAACTTCACGAGATTGTTTTTGGGGTAATCGCAGAAATAACAAATTTTGGGGCTTTTATGGACATGGGAGTGATGAAAGGAATGATTCATATAAGTCAAACAATGGAAGATTATGTAAGTTTTAGTAAAGCAAATTCTCTTTTAGGTAAATCAAATAAAAGAAGTTTAAAACAAGGGGACTTATGCCTCGCAAGAATTGTAGCGATAAGTCACAAGGGCGGAGAATTGAAAATTGGGCTCACAATGCGACAACCAGGATTAGGTAAACTTGAATGGATTAAAGAAGATGCTGCAAAAAAAGAAAAAGAAGAGGCTAAAGTAATTCAATCACAAGAAAAAGAAACTAAGGGAAAGAAAAAATAAAATGCGATTTTCATCAAAGTACAAAATAAAATCGCCCTTCAGGGCTTCGAGGAAAATAGAAAAAAACCAAGGGGTTGTTTTCAATGGCTAAACAAAAAGCATGTAAAATTTGTAATGCAATTTATGAAGGAGACAAATGTCCTAGATGCGAATCTAAAGAATCAACTGAAAGTTTCAAGGGGAGAATTGTAGTTTTGAATCCTGAAAATTCAGAGATTGCTCAAAAACTTAATCTCAAAAATAAAGGAAATTTTGCAATTAAAACAAGGTAATTCTATGGAATTTGAAATAATTAAAGAAAAAGAAAACCAATTATTTGGGAGAAAAGAAATTCAGATTAGTGTAGAAGCACAAGTTACGCCAAGCAGAAATGAAATAAAAAATTTAATTGTTCAGAAATTTTCAACTCAAGCAGAAAATATTAGTATCAAAGGAATTCACGGAAAGTTTGGTTCAAAAACTTTCATGATAAATGCAAATATTTATTCTTCAAAAGAAGAAAAGGAAAACATGGAGCCAAAGAATAAAAAATCCGAAGAGAAAAATGCTGAATCTCAAAACGATTCGTGAGCCAATTCAAAATAAAAAATGCCAAAAAAAATAATAAAAAAAGGAAAAAAACCACATAAGAACAAACCCACAAGTAAGAAATATTCGAAATATAAAATTGAGGGTGACAAAGTTACAAGAGAAAGATTTTGTCCTCGATGCGGACCAGGAATATTTTTAATGAAATCGCAGGGAAGAGTTTACTGTGGCAAATGTCATTATGCAGAGTTTGAAGGCAAGACAAAAGAAACTGAGAAAAAAGAAGAATCTTCTAAAAAATAAATTAAACCTAGGAGCAGTGCCAATTAAGTTCTCTCCTCCATTTTTGGTGTATCTAGATTATAATAGGATTATAACCCTAGGAGGTTCTTCAAGCCGTCAAAAAGATGACCTGAAGCCTCTCCTGGGGAAAAAGAGGTGATAGAAAATAGAATACCTCGTTCTATTTAAATCTTTCTATCCTGTTACCCTTCAAAAATGACAAGCGGTAATCAGTTAAAAGTAGTAAAATAATTTTTCTTTAGGCACTACATACTATTTTTTGTAGGCACTACTTGTGAAAGATTTAGGCACTACAAACAATTATAAAACCTTATTAATTATAATAAAAATGGAAAAAGAGGAAAAGAATTATAAAAAATCAGTTAAACAAGAGCAAATTCAGGATTTACTTTTTAATAGAGAACTTGGGTGGAAAGAAATAATATATGATTTAATCAACACAGAACAATTAGATGCTTGGGATATTGACATTATCATCCTTACAGACAAATATCTAGAAAAAATAAGAAAAATTGAAGAAGCAGACTTTTTTATTTCAAGCAAAATTTTACTAGCAGCGTCCTTACTCTTAAGAATTAAATCAGAAATCCTTTTAAATAAATACATAAAAGATATTGATGAAATCTTATTTGGAAAAACAGAAGAAAAGAAAAATGTTTTAGAAAGAATTGAACTTGATGAAGAAATCCCAGAACTTGTGGCAAGAAGCCCGCTCCCAAGATTCAAAAAAGTAACATTGCAGGAACTAATAGAATCATTAAATAAAGCAATCGCAACAGAAAACAGAAGAATCAAAAAAGAAATTATAAACCAAAATGCTTTGAGACAAAGTTCTTTCTCTCTTCCAAAAAAGAAATTTAATATAAAAAATAAAATAAAAGAAATTTATGATAACTTATTTAGTCATTTAGAAGATGAAGAAAAGAAGAAAAAAATTTCATTCACTGAATTAATTGGGAAAAACAAAGAAGAAAGAATTATTTCTTTGCTTCCTTTATTACATTTAGAATCTCAAAAAAAAATTTGGCTTGAACAAGAAGCTCATTTTGAAGAAATTCATATCTGGCTTAAAGAAGTTTTTCTAAAACATAATCCACATCCTTTCGCTGAATTAAGAAAAGAAATTGAAAATTTAGATGATAAACAAAAACAAAGACTTGAAAAAATTAATGAGGAATTTGCAAATCCTCTTGGAAATTGAACATGGATTATGACGCAAGAATAAATTACAATGGGGAAAATATAAAGTTATTTTACTCTCCTTATTTTCCCAAGATTAATCGAAGTGATTTTTTAAAAATTCAGGTTAAAGGCATTGGAAATGGAAGAACTAAAATTTTATAGGACGAAACAAATTATTCTGAAGCGTATAAAATAACAGAAGAAGAAGCACAAATATATCTTATAAAAAATGCTATGGACAAGGGAAAATCTGGATATGCTTTAAAGAAAATTGTTGCAATAATGCAAGATACAATTTGTAGCCCAAGAGAAAATCATTTTGAATTAGAAATAATATTAAAGGGTGTAGCTTTTTTTAAAAAAGAAAATGTCAAATATTAAAACCCCCAATTCCAAAATACTCGCTCTGCTTAGCCTCGCTGATTAATGGCTCAAAATCAAACTCTGTTAAAATTTCTCGCTGAAGATTATAGTTAATACACATTTTATATATTTTAATCAAACCGCCATTTCTTCATTAATTAATTATATCCATTGCGCCGAGCATTTGCACGAATGAAATTTTGATAATAAATGTTGAGTGCGAGTAAAGACGCATTATTTTTAAACTCTCAATTTTTCCTTTCCCAATGAAAGCAGCAGTTTTATTTTCAGGAGGAAAAGATTCATGTTATGCAGCTTATTTGACAAAGGAAAAAGGATATGAATTAAATTGCCTTATTTCAATTTTTTCCAAAAATAAAGAAAGTTACATGTTCCATACTCCCTCTATAAAAAAAACAAAACAACAGGCAAAAGTAATGCAACTCCCCATAATTATTAAAAAAACTAAAGGAAAAAAGGAAGAGGAATTAAAAGATTTAGAAAAGGCCATAAAAAAAGCAAAAGAAAAATATAACATTGGCACAATTGTCACAGGAGCGATTGAATCAGTTTATCAGGCATCAAGAATACAAAAAATTTGTGACAAATTTAATTTAAAATGTTTTAACCCTCTTTGGCAAATTGACGAAATTCAATATTTAAAAAAATTAATAAAATCAAAATTTAAAATAATAATCACAGGAGTCTTTGCTTATCCTTTAGATAAATCTTGGTTAGGAAGAGAAATCAACCAGGATTTTGTAAAACAAGTTAAAGAACTAAAAGAAAAATATAAAATTCATCCTGCTGGAGAAGGCGGAGAATTTGAAACTTTTGTGTTGGATTGTCCATTGTTTGAAAAACCATTAAAAATTATTAATTCAAAAACCTCCGGAGAAAAAAATTCCTGGAAAATGGACATAAATCTCGAAAAAATCAGGAAAAATATATAAACTCAATACTTCTTCGCTAACGATGGAATTTCAAAACACCACTATTTTAAGAGTTATGCTAACTATTTCAGCAATTATCTTAACTTATCTTTTAATAAATACTTTCTTGAAAAAAGCTTTGATTAAAAAAGTTAGAACAAAAAGAATGAAACATAACATAATTGTGTTCATAAGTTTGATAAGTTATCTCTTTGTTTTTATTTCTATTATCTTTCTAGTTATATCAGTTACTGGTACAAATCTCAGTTTAGGAGTCGCAGCAGGTTTATTGACTGCAGGTCTTGGATGGGCACTTCAAAGACCAATAACAGGAGTTGCGGCATGGGTAATGATAATAACATCCAAACCATTTGAAATTGGAGACAGGATTATAGTTGGAGGAGTTAAGGGCGATGTGGGCAATATAACTTTAACACATATTCATCTAAAAGAATTCGGAGGGACAATTGGAGGAGAAGAAACTTCAGGAAGAATTATCTTTGTCCCAAATTCAATATTGTTTGAACAAAATATAATAAATTACACCTCTCAAAATAATTATATTTTAGATGAAGTTACATTTACAATAACTTATGCAAGTGATGTTGAAAAAGCAAATGAAATAGCCAGAAAAACAGCAGAAAGAATAACTAAAAATGTTTTAGAACATATCCATCAAAAACCATTCACACGAAGTAATTTCCAGGCTTCAGGAGTAGATATAAGAGTGAGATATTATACTATTGCAGAAAATAGGCAAGAAATAAGCTCAAATATTACAGAAGAAATTTCAAAAGAAATCAAAAAAGAAAAAACAGTTCAGTTTGCTTATCCGCACACAGAAGTTTTCTTGAATAAACGGAAATAAATCAAAAAACAAGATAAGCCTCTTTCGCATCTTGTATAGATTTCGCTTCCATCCGACGATATTCTATCTCTGTCTTTTCCATTCTTTCATTAATCTCATTATCAACTTTTTGAGTTTCATCACTAGAAAAAGTCCTGATTTCTCTTTTAATTTTTAATCTCTCAAAAATATCATAATCTCTCATATCTTTCCCCTCCACTCTCCATACACTTAATCTTAAATTTTCCGCTTGCAACTTCTTTTCCACCGACAAAAATTACTTTGCTAATTTTTTTTGAATTAGCATATTCTAATGCTTTTGAGGGTTTACCATAATAAATCATAACATTTTCACCTTGCCCTCTAAGTTTCTCAGCTAATTTTATTGAAGCCCTGTCTTGCCCGATGCTTATAATCAAAATTTCTTTTTTCTCAATCTTTATCCCAGATAATTTTTCAATTCTTTCAATCCCAAAAGAAATCCCAACTGCCTGCAAATTATTTATTTGATATGTCCCTCCAGCACAAATAGTTTCTTTCATTCCAGAACTTTTTATCTCAAAAACATTCCCATTGTAATAACTCAAACCTCTAACTAAAGACACGCTAAAAATAATTTTCACGCCATAATATTTACAATATTTTTTCAATTCCTCAATTTCTGAATAAGATTGATATTTTTTAAAATAAGGTTCTGGTTTTTTTAATATTACCAAAACTTTTTCAGCCCCAAACTTTTTCAAATTCTCTCTAATTTTCTTTTCAGGCAATTTATCAAGTTTATCAATCTCTCTAAGAACTTGTTCCTTGTATTTTTTATCTATCTTCTGCTCATCAAAGATTTCATTCAATAACTTCCGATTTCCAACAAAAATTTCATTTGGAATTTTCAATTCCTTGAAAATCTTATTAGCAATTGAAATAATTTCAGAATCCTCTTTTATTGTAGAACCAACAACATCAACATCACATTGCGTAAATTGTCTAAACCTATTTGCAGAAACAGGCTCGTCTCTAAAAACCTCTCCAATTCTATAAGTTCTATAAGGAAGTTTTTGATTTTTCATAATTCTTTTCAAAGGAAAAGTCAACTCATATCTCAATGCAAGATTTCTTTTCCCCTTATCTTTCAACTTAAATATATCTGAAACAGCTTCGTCCTGAGAATTATTTCCCTTAACAAATTCTCCATATTCAATTATCGGAGTCTCGGCTGGTTCAAACCCGTATTTTTCAAAAGCTCCAACTAAAATTTTTTTTATCTCTGCACGTTTTTCAGCTTCTTCCCCAGAATAATCTTTAAATCCTTTTACCAAATCAGTTTTCATTTTCTCTTTGCTTTTTTTAACCGTTTAAAAAATTTAATTAACATGGGAGGTAAAAAAACGATTATACTAATTATAGCATAAGATAATAACAAAATAATTATTATCAAAAATAATTTATCAATGACTGCTCCTTGATCAATCTTTATTAAACAATAAATGAGCAAAATTAAGATGAGCCCTCCAATTATTCTCCACATTATATCTAATATTCTATATATTTTCTTTTTCATTTTTTCTGTTTTTTAGTTTTAGTTTTCATTATATTCTCCATATTCTTTAACTAAAGAATCTACATTTATTATTATTTGTTTAATTATTTTTTCAGTATTTTTTTCATTTCCCCTTAACTCATCAAGGATTTTCCATTCAATAACTTTATTTTTGTAAGGGCCATAATCAAAAAGACCTTTAGGAAAATCGTCTGTTATAGCAATAATTTCATCCTGCCATCTTAAGAGTTCAGTATTAATTGGTTTGGTTCTTCCTCTTATTCTAATACCTAATTTCTTAGCTATTTTTACCTGACTTTTATCTAAAGGATATCTTCCAGGAAATATTCCTGCACTTTTAGTCTTAAGATTTTTATTCTTATTCACTTTGTTAAAATAAGCCTCAGCTACTTTACTTCTAAATCTATTGTGTCTGCATATGAATAATATTTTCATTTCATCCTCCTTTGCTTAAGGGCGGAAGGAGAGAATCGGACTCTCGTTTTGCGGATTTTGCTAGCAATTTCACATAACACAAAATCCGTAAACTCCTCCTGACCTCTCTCAAGATCAAGGGCGTCCGGAAGTTTCGCGAAATCACTTGCCACAACCACACGTTCTACCATTAAACTACAACCGCCATAATTTATCTTAGTTGAATATGGTATAAAAATATTCTGATTAAAAGCACAGCTAAAGAAATCTTTCTTAACAATGATGGGGATAACTCCCAATTGTTTTTGCTATCATGAAAATATACATAGAAAAGACTTTTTAAAGTTAATCTTTATACTCCTATCATGGAACAAAAATACGAACTTCTCGCACCAGCAGGAAATTTTCCAATGTTGGTAGCAGCAATAAACGCAGGTGCAAATGCAATTTATTTTGGCTTAAAAGAATTCTCAATGCGAGCTGCAGCCAAAAATTTCACAATAAAAGATTTAGACAAAATAGAAAAAATCTGCAAACCAAAAAATGTTCAAAGATATCTAACATTAAACACAATAATCTACAATGAAGAAATTAAAAAATTAGAGAAAGTAATAAAAAAAGTCAAAGATAAAGTAGATGCAATTATTTGCTGGGATTTAGCAGTAATTCAACTTTGCAAAAAATATGACATTCCTTTTTTCATCTCCACGCAGGCATCAGTATCAAATATTGAAACAGCAAAATTCTACAAAAAACTTGGAGCAAAAAGAATCATTCTTGCGCGAGAATTAAATCTAAAACAAATTAAAAAAATCTCAAAAATAATTGATGTAGAATGTTTTATTCATGGAGCAATGTGTGTAGCAGTTTCAGGAAGGTGTTTCACTTCACAATTCCTGTTTAACAAATCTGCGAACAGAGGAGAATGTTTACATCCTTGTCGAAGAACATATACTGTTACAGATGAAGAAGGAAATCAACTTAAAGTTAATAACAATAGAATTTTTTCAGCTAAAGATTTATGCACACTTCCATTTATAGAAAAAATGAAAAAAGCAGGGGTTACAAGTTTTAAAATAGAAGGAAGAAACAGAGACTCTCGCTATGTTGATGTGGTTGTAAGAGTTTACAAAAAAGCTTTAGAAAAAAAACTTTCAAAACAAGAAATAAAACAAGGAATTCAAGAATTAAAAAAAGTTTACAATAGAAAATTCTCATCAGGTTTTTATCTAAAAATGCCAACATCAGATGATTTTACAAATACTGAAAACAGCGAGGCAACAGAAAAAAAACATTTTGTCGGGAAAGTAGTGCATTACTTTACAAAAATTAAAGTAGCAACAATTAAACTTGTATCACAATTAAAAGTAGGTGATGAAATCATAATAATTGGAAAAACAACTGGAATAGAAAAAGCTGTAATCAAAAATATTGAAATAAAAAACAATGCAGTTCAAAAAGCTAAAAAAGGTGATGAAATAGGAATACAATTACCTAAAGTAAGAAAAAATGACGAAGTATACGTCATTAAAAAAATTAAAAACTAAATGTATTTGTTTGTGCATCACAAAGTTTTTCATTTCCAGATGCATCTATAAAGTATGAAGTAACCTCCACTTTATCTGAAGCAGGGCCTGTTATTGGTAATGTTGTATCAATTGCTAATTCTTTTTTTCCTGCTAATGCTTCTATATTTCCTAAAACATCTAACACACCAGAATTAATCCCAGCAGTTTCATTTCTAAATACTAATTTCACTCCACCAATTGCATCAGTATTTGTCCCTGTTCTTTCAAAAGTTACATCGCATTCATAATTTGCTGTACCATCAACACAATTTACTGCTGTTGCTCTTATATCAACATTCAAACACTTAGCACTAAGTTCAACATCTTCAGCTCCACTACGAAGTAATCCACTTACAACTGCCCAAACAATTCCAACTGCAACCAGCACTAAAAGCACAACCAACATTGTAGTAATAATTGCAGATAACCCTTTTTTATTTTTTATCATATAACCTCTTTTATGTTTAACTTATCTTTATAAAATGAAACTTGTTTAAAAATGTTTCTTTTACTTGAAACTATTTAATAATCTAAAATATTCCTCTTTCTCAATTACTTTATCACTTTCAGATAATCCAACTCTCTCTGCAAATTTCCAAAATACTTCTGGTTTATATTTCTTTTTCAAAGAAGCAATTGTTGGCAATCTCTCATCATCCCATCCTTTATACTTCTCTTGTTCGATTGCCTCCCTCATTTTTGTCGTCGACAAATCCATATCCTTAAATTTAATTCTCCCCAAAAAAGCTGTCCAAGGAAATTTTTTCCCTAAGCTTTCATAAATCATCTTCTGCCTTTTGGCATTATCTCTGTGGTCTTTTGCGCGAATAATATGAGTCATTTTCATTTCAATATCATCTACTGCAACAGCAAGATTCATCAAAGGCCATATCCGATACTTTTTACCCTGTCTTGCATGTTTTGTAAGATTTATCCTTGCTAAAGGAAAATCTCTCATTGCAGGATTTTTGTGTTTCATATTTGACTTAAACCTTAAAACAGCTTCACCTTCTCCAAATCCTTTTTTGTTGCCCTTAGTAGAAATTTTCTTTGAAAATTTATCAGGGTACGCCTGTGGTGCTAACATCTTTTTCCATCTCTCAAAATTTTCTTTAATACTTAATTTCCGGCAAGGACAATTCTTTTTTTCTTTAACATAATTCCTAAACTCATCACCAGAACAAGTGCAAACATAGGCTGTTTTCTTTTTAATTAATTTTTCAGCATATTTATAATATAAATCCATCCTATCTGACTGAATAACAATGATGGCTTTATTATCAAAAAGCCATTTGCTTTCATTAGCAATCATTTTATATGCTGGCTTATAAATATTCTCAGGATTTGTATCTTCAATTCTCACATAGAATTTTCCTCCATGCTCTTTAACAAATAAAAATGAAATGCAGGCTGTCGCAGCATGTCCAACATGCAAGGGCCCAGAAGCACTCGGAGCAAATCGCATTATAACTTTTCCCTTTTTAGCATTTGGCAAGTCAGGCAAACCTTCACGAACTTTCCTTTCACTTAAAGTTTTCTTAATCTTTTCAAATTCTTTTTTTTGTTCTTCTAAAGATAATTTATTAATCTCCCCAATAATCTTAGAAATTTCCTTCGCATACTTACCCACTTCATTCTTTTTCAATCCTTCATTGAACAACGCAGAAATCACCGCCCCTTGCACAGCTTTCCCACCATAACTCACAGCATTTTTCAAAGCATATGCCTTCACCTTTTTATCCAAATCCTTCATATCCCATAAAACCAAGAAGTATTAATAAATCTATTCAATCCTAATCCCTGATTTCCTTTCTAAAACTTCAATTCTTTGCTGTAAATGATAAATTTGGTTTGATAAATCCTCAATCTTATTTGTCATATCCATAAATCGTTTAGCTAATTTTTTCTTTCTTTCATCTACTTCAGAATCCCCCGCACCAACATCCCATCCAGGTTCTTCTGTTTTAGCTGCAGAAGCCATTCCTCCAAGAAAATTAAACCCCTGAGACTCTGACGCATTCGGTTGAGGAGTCGTTTCCAAATTTGATTCTTGCTTGGTTTCTGCATCCAACTGC
>JAGLWP010000011.1 GCA_023133375.1 Candidatus Pacearchaeota archaeon
AGAGAATATGGGGGAAGAAAAAGAATGATAGAAAATATTACTGCAGTAACAAAGATTGGATATGCTGGATTGGCGCATGATTCTATTAGACGAATGAATGATGCAGGAAAAGAAACTCAAGAGGCGAGAGAAATTAGAGTTCAAAAAGCATTAGAAGAAGAAAGGAAAAAAGTTGCTCCTGTTTATGATTCAAAAGGAAAAATTATAGAATACTGTGATGATGGAAGACATTTAGATATTAAAGCATAATTATTTTTTCTTGGTTTTTGCAATCTTTAATAAATTAACAGGTTTTTTGGCTTTTTTGTATTTTTTCTTATAGAACCAAATTCCAGCAACGATAATTATTATTAAAATCACTATTCCAATTATTTTGCCTGTTGAGGTGGTTTCTTTTGTTTTGCAAGTTCCTATGCAACAAACATCATCTTTTGCATAAACGACATTGCTGCTACTACATTCTTCATTGGTCTTGCAAATTGAATATCCCATTTCTGCACAAGTTTTTGTAGTATAATTTTGAGGGGGTTCTTCTGTAGGAATATAATCTGCTAAAAATTTTATAGAAATTGGCGCATAAATAATATCTTCTCCTTTTTTTGCTTTTATATGTCCCTCAAGCTCAAATTCTTCTTCAGACGAAAAAATTAATTCAATCGGCATATTTGAATTAGCATCTAATTTATCAATGCTTTCTTCAGATATGGTTACATAATTCTCTAAAGAATTAGATAAAGAGATGATAATGTCTGTTAGCTCTTCATCTCCTGTATTGTAAAGATAAATTGTTTTTTCTGTCTCTGAATCTGTGGGTGCAGAAATAATCAAAGTTTGTGGTTCAAATTTAAAAACTTCTTCTTTTTGAATTTCTGTGGCAGGAATAGAAGCAAGGATTTCATAATTTAGATTTTCTGTGCTTAACTCTATTATTTTGAAAACTGGCTCCTGAACTTCAAAAACAAAATCTATATTTTTCTCTTGTCCTGATTTCAATATTATTGATTCTTGATAAGTTCCCCCTGAAATGTTTGTAGATTCTTTTGTTTTTACTTCAATAGTTATTTTATTATCTTGAAGATTTTGAACTGTTATAGAAAACTCAGTTCCTGAAGCAAACCCGGGATTTATTGAGAAATCTGCTGTTTGATTATTGATGGTGAAATTTCTTATTATGTTTTCTTCGCTCATCTCTCCCCCTTTCATGTATCTTACATTCTCCAAGGCAATAGAATAATTCTTTGGTTCTTTTCCTAAAAGCAAAGCATAAATATAATAATCTTCGTCTATCTTTTTTATATCATATTCAAGAGGGATTCTTACATGTTCTCTATAAAAAAATACATTATTTTTTTGCAAAGGTAAGAGAAAATTACCTGAAACTTTTGCCATTAGGGTTTCTCCTTGACTGAATTCTTCTTTCATGTCAAACTCCACTGCAGAAATTATTGGAAAGATTAAAAGTAGTAATATTAATACAACACTTCTTTTCATAATTAATTAAAAGAAAACAGGTTTAATAAAGTTTATTAATGAATCTGTCTTGTATATTTAATGGAAAAAGATTTAGGAGAAAAAATTATTTTAAGGAACAAAACTATTTGTGGACCAGGGGTTAATCCTTTGGAATTGTGCTTGGTTGTTGGTGCAAAATATAAAATCGACGAAGAAGATAACAGAATGGTGCGCTCTTCCTTATCTTATAGTTTTGAACAATATTAATTTTTAAGTCATGATTAATTGCAATAATTCTTATAAAGTATCCTAATTTTTTCTTTTTATGAGAAAAGCTGTTAGGGGATTGGCGATAAGAGATGGAAAAGTTTTACTTGTGAGAAAAAATGAAACATGGATTCTGCCTGGAGGGAAGCCAGAAAAAAGAGAGTCAGATATTGAATGTTTATGCAGAGAATTTAAAGAAGAACTTCCAAGTGTGGAAATTGAAAATATTTCATATTATGACTCTTTTGCTGGGCGAACTCCGCACAAAAAAGATATGTTAAAGGCAGAAGTTTATTTTGTTGATATTTCAGAAGGCATTGGGAAACCTTCTAAAGAAATAAATTGTGTGAAATGGGTTAGTGATTTCCCCGACTATAATATTTCAGATATAACCAGTAAAGTTATAAAATCTCTCAGAGAAAAAGATTATTTGTGAAATTTAGTGCTCACTTATGTTCGCAAATTAATTGAAAATAGTTAATGAAAAAATCATTTTATTCAGTAAAATAATCTTTTTGCTTGTAATAAAACCACATACCAACCAAGGCAATTAAACTTACATATTCTCTATTTAAGAGACCTTCTATTAAAATAAATGTATAGAGAACTAATCCATAGAAGAAAGCCCACCTATATCTTTTTATAATCCCAAAAAAATGAATTGGATATACAAAAACATAAATCAACGAAAGGATATTAAAACTAACAAATATCAAGTAAAACAAATGTGCCAAAGTTGCTATAGGAGTAAAAATTAATATCAAATTCAAAAACCAATTTCTTTTTTTCATTTTATTTCCCCATCTCTTTTAACTTTTTAAGAACATCGTCCATTTCTCCTTTTGGTTTTTGTCTAGGAGTATATCTCCTTACTGGTCTCTGTCCTGGCGGTAAGATTCTTCTTGGGGTAGTTCGTCGTGCAATTGATGATGAAGGTCCTGGAGGAAATCCTCTTGGCCCTCTTCTAGATCCTGGTTTAGATTTCCCAAACTTAGATTTAATCTTCAGCCAATATTTTCTTAATTTCTTCCTAAAAATAATTCCAAGGACAGTTAAGATTATAAGAATCCCAAAGATAATAATTCCAGTATATGTTTTTTTGCTTTTATCAAAGCAACATACATCAAAAGAAGGACAATCATATGAACTTGATTCTTCGTCGCTAGAACAAAAGGACTTACACTCTCCACCGTATCTCTCGCATTCTGATTTTTCTTCCCCGCCGTCATCTTCTATTTCTACACATTCTCCACTTACACAACATTTTTCAGTGTCAGCAGCAGCGACAGTTTCCCCACTACACAATTCCCCTGAACTACAGATTTCTCCTCCCTGAAGCAAACAACTTTCTAATAGGCTTTCTACACTACAGCAGACATTTATTCCACAACCACCATAATTAACTAATACATCACCTCCTGATTCTTGGCAGGCTGCACTTGTCATACAATAATAGTCCTCATCTTCACAATCAGGTTTTGTCTCATCTGGCGAGATGATTTTCTTTGGCCATGCAGAGAATAATATAAAAGCTGTATTTCTTATATTGTTTTGCCAACATCCGTCATCTCCTTGAACTTCTTCAAGCCAATCTTTTGCATCTGTTTTTTCCTGTGGCTCTTCTTTTTGTAATGAATATAAAGCAACTGCAGTATCATAAAATTTATCACCGGATTCAGACCACCATTTGCTCTCTTTTTGTTTAAGTAAAAGCTCTTCTTTAAAACTGCCTGTCAAGGAATATAAGAAAGATTCTGGAATAAATTCTGAATTTTCATCTGTCATAGTAATTAAATAAGGCAAGTAAGAAGAAGTATCATGTCCTTTAAATTTTAAAACAAGGGCTGCCCATAGGCTTCCTTCATAGTTGCATGATGCTCCTTGTTTAAAACAAAATGAATTTACATTTTCTTTTGTTACTCCTCCTGCTGAAGCAGAGTTTGTACCCTTTAATACATAAATCACATCTGAACCTTGTTTTTTATATAATAAATTCGTGAAGAAAGTTTCATCACAAGAAATCTCAAATTCTTCGTTGTAGCATGTTGGGGAAATTCTGAGCCAGTACTCATCGTAGATTTTTAGGCAGGCTCCAGCATTAGAACTTATTTTTTTGTCTGCATTAATTGAAATTGTATATGGTGGTTTTCCAAGATAGGATATATCACATGAAGTTGGACTTGTTGATTCTATTTGCAAAAGCCAGTCAACATTTGGGGGGGAGATTTCTTGTGACAATAACCAGTTTTCTGCTTTGGTTGTGCTTGTTCCAACAGAATTGAGGGCAAGAATTGCCTGAGCAGTTGTTTTTATTTTACATCCTGAAGCTGGCCAACATTCATCATCTTTTGCATCTGCAACTACTTCGCTCTTGCATCTATCTATTGCCAGCAAAGAGAAGATTCTCTCTTCTGGGGAAAGAGAAGAACATTTACCCGCAACTTTTGTTTCAAGACAATCATAACCTTTTTCAGAAACCGTGGCATCTTGTGCAACAGCAAGATATGCGCAGAAAATTAAGAACATTAAAGATACAATCAACACCTTTTTTCTCATGGCATAATTAATTAATGATTGTTTTTAAAATTATCTTATCCTTTTGATTTCTTATTTGATTTCGAAGATTGAAAACTCTTCCTCGTTATATAACTAACTGGATTTTTTATTAATTTGCAGAGGTCGTCTGGAAAACATACTCCTATTCCCTTATAAAATTCTGAGCAATTTTGAGGCATGATTTGCTGTTTTTTAAAACTCCAGGACAATTGAGAAGAAATATATCCTTGTCGCAAGGGAACTTCATTTTTTTTATTCCATTCTTCAATTCTTTTTTCAATCTCATCTCTTTCCATACCAACAGAACGAAATAAATTAATCAGCACAAACAAAGCTCTCTTTTTTCCATCTCCAAGCCCCTGCAAAATTTTCTTAAGACATGGGGGAAAGTTTTGTTCAGAAAGATTTGAAATTTTGATTGGTTTAAATTCTTTTCTGACGTCTTGTTTTTCTGGATTATCTTGTTTATACCAATCAAGAGCCTGCATTAAAAGTTCACTAGCTTCATCTTCCTGAGAATCTGGCATGAAATTTTTTATCTTGGCTTTCAAAGGGTCTGCATCTTTTGGCTGGAAATCTGAAATCTCATCTGGATTTAAAACTACACTTGCTAAAGCTGTTTTTTCGTGTAAAGAATAAGGCATCCTAAATAAATGTCTTGGAGAAACAAGAATTAAATCAGGCATTACTTCTTTCGGAGCCTGAAAATCTCTGACATATTTATTTGGTTTTGACAACTCACTAATCTTATCTATTAATTTTTTTACAATTATATGTGTGATATATTTCGTAATTATTCTCGGCCATTCTGGGAACATATCTGAAGAATTTACTCCATTAATTTCTTTGGGAAATGCTTTCCACGGAATAATCAGATGAAAACCTTTACTTCCTGAAAATTTCACCCCAATATTTTTTATTCCATGAAATTTAAAAGTTTCAAGTATCAGCTCTGCCATAATCTTGCTATAATCAAGATACTTACTATCAATATCAATCAATAAATCCCACCCTTTCCTTATTCCATTGAACTGTTTTTCATTCATGCCTGTCTCAATGCTCAAAGGGTCTTGCCAAAGTTCTTCTGAACAATGGAAAGATGTTGCTCCTCTTTTTACGAGTTCAAAAATATCACTGGGGTATTGCAAAGTATCAGGACGCTTTCCAAAACCTTCAAAATAACGCGGGCAAACCTCTCTGTTTTTCGAAAATTCGAAAATAGCTTTTTGAACTTCTTGTTTAGAATAATATAATTGAGTAAGATTTCTGACTCTTTGTTCTTTGAAATTTGACATAAAAGAAAAAGTTTGAAGAAGTTTATATGATTTGTTGTGACAGATTATTTTTTGAATACTCTTCTGTATAAATCCCTAATCATATATACTCCCATCATAAGAGCATGATGGAAAACCCGCCAAGGAGGAATTGGTGTGAACCTTGTAGCAAAATTTCCTTCTCTTATTTCATAATTAATTGAATCTCTGAATGCTCTTTCAGAACTATAATCTAAGTTTTGAGAGTCAAGGATGTTGTAAGTTTTGCCTATGTCTTTTGGATGATGTCCATCTGAATTTGATACAAGAGGTATTTGATATTTTTTAGATGCTTTCTTTACTAAATAATTTGCTATAGAAAATGGGAAAGAGAAAAAAGAAAAATTTCCATTTTGTTCTAATGAATCAAATTTTCTTGCATCTTGTTCTGGATTTTTACTTCTTCTTAGAGTTCCTGATTTTTCAATAATTACATAAGGATGGTCTGCTATTTTTAATTCATTATCATATGCTTCTGCTAATGTCTCGTCAAGAGATTTTGAAGAAGAAATATTTTTATTCCTTCTCATTCCAGATAAAAGAACATGCCCTTGTGATGTTGGAATTTCCTGTGATTTTCCTAATGCCTTGACTTCATCTGCTTTTTTAAAAAAAGTAAAATAATTTCCTTGCTCAATTTCATAACCTGCATTTACTGCTTTTTGAAGTTGCTCCTCAGAAGTCCAGATTTCATATCTTTGGTCTTCATAATTTGTGACATAAAGAATATCTAATTCTGTTTCCATTACTTTATCTAATATTCCAGTTAAATCTGAAAAACCTTCTTCTAAAAATAGATTGCTTATTTTTTCTTTGAATGTTTTTGGTTTTTTTCTGAACTCACTTCCAGTCTGTAAATGATTATGAAAATCAATATTCAATGTTTTTTTCTTTGCAAGTTCTTCTAATAACATGATTTAGAGAAGAAAATTGAATTTAAAAGTTTTTAGGTGTGTACTCACTCTGTAGTAATCATACATTTAATTAATTATCAACCACAATAATACTTAAAAAATAAATTTGTTTTAAAATATAATGTTAGTTAAATTAGATAATCCTTTGCTTCTTTCAAGGGTGATTGAAATTATCTCAGAACTTGTGATAGAGGTGAGGATAAGGTTTAATGAATTTGGGCTTAGTATTAGTGCAATAGACCCTGCTAATGTGGCGATGATTAATTTTAAGCTGCCCAGAAATTCATTTAGTCAATTTGAAACAGGGGAAGAAGTTTTGGGAGTTAATCTTGATAATTTAAAAAGAATTTTGAAAAGATGCGGGAGCGGAAGTTCATTGATTTTAGAAAAAAAAGAGAATTTTTTGAATATTCAAATTCAGGACAGAATAAAAAGAAATTTTAGTTTGAACTTGATTGAAATAGAAGCAGAAGAAAAAGAAATGCCAGGGTTGGAATATACTGCGCGCGTTGCGATAAATTCAGTGGACTTGATTGACTCAACAGAAGACTGCATGGTTGTTGCTGATGCCTGTTCATTTATAATACAAGAAGGAAAATTTATTATGGAAGCCAAAAGTATTGATTCTGCAAGGTCAGAGTTTTCAGGAGATGAAGCAAAAATTGAGGCAGAAAATTGCAAGTCAAAATATAGTTTAGAATATTTAGCAAAATTTATGAAAGGTGCGAAACTTGTTGAAAAAACAATTTTAAATTTTGCAGAAGACCATCCATTAAAGATGAACATTAAATCTGAACATATGGAACTTAATTTTCTTCTTGCACCGAGAGTTGAGAACGAAGACTAGCACGAAACAAATTAAAATATAAATAACGAGTGCTGGTCTGAGCAGGGGATTAGTGATTTAGCAAACTCGCTTATTTATTTGCTACGAAATCAACTTCGTTAGATTTCTCCGCAGGAAATTCTATTAATCAAAAACTTCAAATTTTTATTATTAATTGTTATATCAATACTGAGCGAACGAAGTGAGCGAGGTAAAACAAAAAATTTCTTAAAGTTTATAAATAAGAATATCGTAAAACATCTATGGAAAAAAGAGGTACTTGCGCTTTGACATCGCGAATCAGGAAAAACATTTGTCCAACGTCAAAACGCGCGCAGGTAACGATTTTTATTATAATTGCTATAGTTATTTTTGTTATTGGAATATTGGTATACATATTTTTTCCCCAAATTAAATCAACACTTGACAGAGGGGTAAAAAATCCCCAAACATTTATCTTTGAGTGTATTGAAGAAGAGATTGAAGATGCTGTGGAAAAAGTTTCTTTGCAAGGTGGGAGCATTGAACCAGAAAATTATATTCTTTATGATAATGAAAAAGTAGAATACTTGTGTTATACTAATGAGTATTACAAGTTTTGTGTTGTCCAGCAACCAATGTTAAGACCGCACATTGAAAAAGAAATAAAAAATGAAATTGAAGATGAGGTAAGAAATTGTTTTAATTCTTTGAAGGACAGTTATGAAAAAAAAGGTTATAATGTAAATTTAAAAGAAGGTTCTGTAAAAGTAGAATTGCTTCCAAGCAGAGTTGTTTCTACATTTAATTATTCTTTAACATTGACAAAAGATTACACAGAAAAATATGATTCTTTTAATGTTGTGCTGAACAATAATCTTTATGAATTAATGAGTATTGCGAATAATATTTTGGAATGGGAAACCACTCAAGGAAATTCAGAACCCACTTTATACATGGCACTTTATCCTTATTTAAAAGTGGAGAAAGATGTCAAATCAGATGAAACAAAAATTTATATTTTAACAGATAAAAATACAGGGAATAAATTTCAATTTGCTTCAAGGAGTTTGGCTTTCCCTCCAGGAATTTAAGATGAGAAAAAAAGAAATATTAATCGGGCTAATATTGATGTTTACTTTATTAAGTAGTTTTTTGGTTATGGCAGATGTATGCTGTGAAAAGACAATAGACTTATCAGAGGACTCCAGTAGTGTATTAATCTTTGAGTGTTTGGATGCTCCTTTAGAACAATGTGATGATACTTATAGAACAGCTCCCACATCTTGTGACCAAACAGGATACTGTCAATTAGGAACTTGTATTAATACAAATACTGGGACTTGCATGCCAAACAGTCCTCGTCAACCATGTATAGATGGGGGGGGTTTCTGGATAGGAAAAGATAAAGAAGATATTGAGATATGCCAGGAAGGATGTTGCGGTGATGGAATTGCATTTGTAACACTAACAGAATGTAAACAAATGGCGACTGATTATGGTTTTGATACTAATTTTAGACCAGATATAAGGGATGCAGAAACTTGTTATGCATTAGCTTCTGCTCAAGAAAGGGGAGCCTGTGTAATTGAAGCAGAGTTCACAAAAGACTGCACTATGGAAACAAGAAATACTTGTCCAGAAGATGCCACTTTCCACGAAGGATTTTTATGCACTGCTCCTGGTGTATCTGATTGTGCAAAAAGTGGAGATACAAAATGTGAAGGCACTAAAGTTTATTTTTTAGATAAATGCGACAATCTCGCAAATGTCTATGATGAAAACATGTTCACAGATGGTAATCATTGGACACAGGAAATGGAAGATTATTGGACATATATGCAAGAACCAAGTTGTGAGGTCAATGGTGCAGATGCAACATGCGGGGATTGTAGTTATAGGGCAGGAACTATGTGTAAAGAATATGATAGGTGGGAAGAGGGTATGCCAAATAAGGCTCCAGAATATGGAAATTATGTTTGTGCAGATTTATCTTGTTATTATGATACAGATAATGATGGGACAAAGGAAGTATACAATCATGGGGAAAGTTGGTGTGCTGAATCAGAAGGGACTTATTGGGGTCTCCCGGGGATAATTGAGAGCACAACTGAAGGGGGGGTTAAGGATTCAATAAGAATAGAACTTGAAGATATAACAAAATACCATCTTCCTGGAAGCAGATATTATAGATTATTGTGCTGGGACGGGGAAGTTACTCCTTACAAATGTAAAGATTATAGAAATGAAGTTTGCAAGGAAGTAAATATGGGAACAGACGAATCTCGTTTTATGTATGGTCAATGTATGATTAATGATTGGAGACCTTGTTTTGATGTTAATAATTCAATAGATTGTGAAGATTCGCTGATGGATTGCAAATGGATAAAAGGGCATAGATTTGACAGAAAAATTAAAGAGAATAAGGATGAACAAGGGTCTTGTGTCCCATTATATACTCCTGGATTTGATTTTTGGGAACCAGAAAGTGATGCTCATGAAATCTGTGCTCTAGGGACAACAGAAGAACGAGTATTTTATGAAACAGGTTGGTGGAAAAACAGGGATACATTTGGGGATGCACCAACAATAGATGCAGCTCATAGGTGTCTAGAAAATTGTTATGCAATTCCTGATTATGGCTCAGATGAGGGACTAAATCTTGAATTAATAGAGGGCTTATATAATGAAGAAGAGCTTCCAAACGCTGTAAGTTCCTATCACTTATCTACAAGAAGAGGGCATTATTGTTTTACTTGGTGGGATCTTATATTTGGAGAAGAAATGGCATCAGGGACTGTAGCAGGAACAGGAGTAGATTGTCTAGGTGATAAACATAGAAGAGTTCCTCCTTTATTTTATACTCATAATCAATGGTTAAAATTTGTTAGAACAAGGGCAAGATCTTTAGGAGATTGCGGGTTTAAGAAAAATTTTATGGGAGAAAGTGGAGAAAAGGGAGCAGAATTAATAACTGCTATTTTCCAAAAATTAGACCAAGAAGGAAATGTTAAAGAAGAGGGAGAAATAACAATAGAAACAATTTACATAGGAGAAGACAGAATATATGACGAATACAGGGAGGAAGAATAAAATGAGAAATAAACTTAATTCAAAAAAAATAATAGAAACCATAGAAAACAATAAAAATAAAATCAGTAAGTATGGCGTTAAGAAGATAGGATTGTTCGGGTCTTTTGTTAAAGAAAAACAAAAATCCAAAAGTGATATAGATATTATAGTAGATTTTGATAAGATAAATTTTGATAATTATGTAAATCTTTTGGATTTTTTAGAGAAGATATTCAAAATAAAAATTGATCTTGTAATAGAAAATGATCTAAAACCTGAATTAAAATATGTAAAAAAAGAGGCAGAATATGCTAAAATATGAACTTTATTTAAATGATATTTTAAGGGCTATTAAAAAGATAGAATTCTCTATAAAAAATAAGGATGAGGGTCTGTTTTGTAGAAATGATGATTTGATTGATGCCATGTCGATGAGACTACAAGTGATTGGAGAATCTATAAATAAAATTCCTTTGAAAATTAGAAACCAGTTTAAAGAAGTAGAATGGAAAAGATTTTTGCGCGCAAGAAATATTATTAGTCATGCTTATTTTGCAGTTAATCCAAAAATCATTTGGTCAATAGCCAAGAAAGATTTGCCAAAACTAAAAAAAGAAATTAAAAAGATGTTGGAAAAGGAAAAATGAATAATCGTGGAGCACTGGCTATAAGTCAGATTATTATTCTTGTAATTGGGATTATTGCGATTGCTTGTATTATTGGGAATATTGGGTTTGTTGGGGCACTTCCTCCTCATTCAGGTCCAGTTACTTTTCCAAGAGTATTACCAACACAAGCACCCCATTCAGGTCCAGCTACTTTTGCAATGGAGGGGACTAAATTTGCAACAAAAGCTTCTAAAGCTGCTGAATCAACCGCTGCAACAGGATTTGGAAAATCCTTTGCTGAGAGTTTCCTTAATTCTTTTTTTCAAGGAGGAGGAGCCAGCAGTTTAGGGAGTTATCTTGGGTATATAACCGGAACATTAGCTGTGGCAGCAGCTACTGTTGCTGCTGTCTATGCTATAACTAAGGCTTTGGGTGCAAGTGATAGGAATACTCTTGTTATAACTGTGGCTGCTGGAATAACAGCAGGAACTATGACGGTTGGATCTGGAATTTTGGCATTAGCTGGTTTGGGTCCCCCAGGATGGGGTGTTGCACTTGTTATTGTTTTAGCAGCCGCAGTTTGGGCTGCCTTTACATTTCAATTGTATTCTCAGGAAATATTTACTTTTCAACCAACAGCATGGCAGCCTCCAGATGGGGGTGAAAATTGTGAAGACTGCAATGAGCTGAGGTATGGATGCAGTGAATATCAATGTCATACTTTTGGAAAAGCATGTATATTGGAGAATGAAGGAACAGATTATGAAGCATGTATTTGGAACGACCCCAGAGATATCACTCCTCCAAGTATGACAGCTATGGAAAGTGTATTGCCAGATGAAACTTATGAATATAGAGAATCTTATATTGTATTACCTCCAGAAAGAGGCGTGCAGATATTTTATGAACCTGATGAAGACGGATGCGTCCCTGTTTTTAGCAGCGTAGTTTTAGGAGTTAATACTTCTGAACCTGCAGAGTGTAAAATAGATTTGAAAAGACGACCTGAATTTGATGAAATGATTAGTTATATGAATGAAGGAAATGCTCTAACATATGAACATACTCTTACATTACCAAATTCAGCTACACCAAGTGCAGAAGCAATGACAGAAGCAGGATGGAATGTTGAAAATGGGAGACAGCATGAGTATTATATCAGATGCAAAGATGCCAATGGGAATGTTGCTCCAATGAACTTTATTATAGAGTTTTGTGTGACAGATACTCCAGATACACAAGAACCAATAGTATTAGGAACCAACTTTCTTCCAGAAGCATACATATCTTATGACCAAAAAACCGCTCCTTTAGAAGTATATACTAACAAACCAGCAGATTGCAAGTGGGACCATGAAGATTTAGATTATGAGGATATGACATATGATATGAAGGATTGTTCTCAGGAGGCACAAAATTATTTTTATGCGTTTACCTACGGATGTAGAGGAGAATTAGAGGGGTTAGCAAATAATATAGATAACAAATTTTATATAAGATGCAAAGATAAACCTTGGTGGTCAGAAGGAGATGACGGTCAAAGATATGCAAATAGAGATTCTTATGAATTGATATTAAAGGGGACAATGCCACTTGTAATTAATTCTATTAAAGTGAATGGGCAGGAAGAAAATATAGTGGTAAGAGATTCAACTGAATCTGTTAAGGTAACTATTGAGGTGGAAACCTTTGCAGGAGCTGAAGAGGGAAAAGCAAGATGTAAGTATAAAACTGGAGGAGTATCCTATGAATTTTACAACGACGGTAATCCAGAATATATTTACAAAAATACTCAGAAATTATGGCTTCCTGAAGGAAATGATTATGAATACACTATAGGGTGCCGAGATAAGGGAAATAATTATGTGGAAGAAACAATAAGCTTTGAAGTTGAAACCGACATTAATCCTCCATTAGTTGTAAGAGCATATTATTCTGGGGGGGACTTGAGGATAATAACAAATGAACCAGCAAAATGTGAGTATGATACTAAATATGTATCTTATCCTTGCGATTATCCATTTGGAGAGGGAATTAGTATTTCAAGCAGTGATGGTTTAACTCATTCTATGACATGGAATACAAATAATAATTTGTATATCAAATGTAAAGATCTTGAATATGGAAGCCCGCCTGTTGGTTGCAGTATAATTCTTAGACCTTTTGAATTTTTTTGATATAGTTCACTTCGTTCACAATTGATGAAATTTTGCCAGACTTTATCATGCCAAAATTTTAAGGAAAACTATTAACAAACATTTGAATTATATATGAATTAATTTTAACAACGAAAAATTCTGACGAAGGAGAATTTGAAGTCATATTAATTTATGGTTTGCACATTTATTTTTAATAAGATTTATAAGTTATAATTGCTATTTTTAAGAATGAAAAAAAGAGGTACTCGCGCCTTGACATCGCGAATCAGGAAAAAAATTTGTCCGACGTCAAAACGCTCTACTCCCGCCTGCACTCGGAATGATATAAACCATTTTGTCTCGTGCAAACGCTCGCAACTAAAATTATCTTTTGGGATGATTTTTTCTATTTTTCTTATAATAATTTTTCTTTCTGCAGCGATTTACTTTATTATAAAATTTATTAATCTGCAACACACAATTCAAATTGAAACTTTTAAGAATAACCTGCAAGCAGACATTAATATAATGTGGCAGAGTCAGCAAGGAAGCCAAGAAGTAGAATATCGTCTGCCGAATAAGATAAACAAAGTTTGTTTTACCGACGATGATTACCAGAATTTAATATTAGTTTCAGATAGACCAATTGACGGGAAAAACATTGAGCATATTAAGATTGATATTATCACATCAGAAGAAGATCCTTATTGTATCACAAATATTGAAGGTAAAGTCAGTATGACTCTTGTAAAAGATTATGGGGAATCTTTAGTAAAAATTACTAGATAAAATGAAAAGGGGTGCGTTGCAGATATCTTTTGGTTGGCTTTTTGCGATTATCATAGGAGCGTTTATAATTTTCCTTGCGGTTTTTGGGGTTACAAAACTTATGAAAACAGAACAGACGACGATTGATGCTAAATCTGGGAAAGAATTAGGAGTTCTTCTTAATCCTTTAGAAACAAGTCTTGAGTCAGCGAAGACAACTTCTTTTACAATGCCTGCAGAATCAAGGATTTATAATGGGTGTAATAATGCGGGAAACTTTGGCAAACAATTAATTAAAATTTCGCAAAAAAGTTTTAATAAATGGACAGAAACAAATATTGATGTAGGATTTTCAAACAAGTATATTTTCTCAAAAGAAATTGTTGAAGGGAAGAAATTTTATATTTTTTCAAAGCCGTTTGATTTTCCATTTAAAGTTTCTGACTTGATGTATATAACTTCTTCTAAAGATATTTATTGTTTTGTTGATGCTCCAGAAGAAATTGAAGAGGAAATTAAAACAATCAACCAAACAAATCTTTTGGTGGGGGACTGTTCGGATAATATGATTAATGTATGTTTTTCTGGAAATTGTGATATTAATGTTGACTATGACGAGGGGTATGTAAAAAAACAGGGAGAGATACATCCTATGTATTTTGTATCTGATGCTTTAATGTATGCTGCAATTTTTGGAGATGTTGAGGTTTATGAATGTCAGTTGAAACGACTAATGCAAAGAATAGAAGAACTTTCTTTAATTTATAGGGATAAAACAAGGTTGATTAGTAAGAAAGGTTGTGAGTTTGATATAAATGCTGATTTAGTTGAGTTGAATATGTTTGCAGATAATTTTGATGAGTCCGAGGACATTATTTGGTTAGAGTCAAAAGTTAATAATCTTAATGATAAAAATGAAGCAGCAGGGGAGTGTGGGTTATGGTAATGAAAACAACCTCCAGGTCTTTTTCGATTTTCCACTTAGCGCGGAGCAAGCGACTCCTCACGAACAAGTACGTTCGTCGTAAGGGCGATTTTTTAAATTGCCTTCGACGAAAATCGCGCAAAAAATCGCATAAAGCGCAAATGAAGATTCAACAAATGGCATTTATGTTAGTTGCGGTTACGCTTTTTTTTATGCTTGTGGGAATTTTTGTGTTAGTAATAAGATTCTCCAGCTTAAAACAATCTTCAGTAATTCTTGAAGAAGAAAATGCTATGCTCCTTGTCACAAAACTTGCTAATTCCCCTGAATTTGCATGCGGGGCTTCTTTTGGAAACAGTAAATTAAGCTGCATTGATGCTGATAAAATTATGATTTTGAAGGAGCATATGTCTAAGTATATTGGTTTTTGGGGTGTTGCAGAAATAGAAATACGAAAAGTTTATCCTGATTCAGGGGTTGAATGCAATTTAGAAAATTATCCTGATTGCGGGATTATTAAAGTTTATTCAAAAAATGTAAATAAATTGCCTGCTTCATCAAATTTTGTTGCATTGTGCTGGAAAGAAAGTTCAGACACAGGAGTTTATGATAAATGTGAAATTGCTAGATTAATGATAAGTTCAGAGGATAAAACATGAAAAAAAAGAAGGGACAGGAAGAGATTGTAGGATTTGCGTTAATAATAATTATAGTGTCGGTTATATTGCTTGTTTTTCTTAGTTTTTCATTGAGAAGTTCTAGAAAAATGGAAATAGAAAGTTATGAAGTTGAGGGATTTATTCAGGCATTTTTACAACATACAAGTAATTGCGAAGATGCTTTAGGTTTTTTATCTGTGCAAAAATTGATTTTTAGTTGTGACAGGGATGAAATATGTTTAGATGGTAAAAGTGCTTGTGAAGCCATGGATTTTACCTTGACAGAAATTTGTGAGAATAGTTGGAATGTGGGGAAGGATGCCCCCATTAAAGGATATCAATTGAAAATTATTTCAGATGAAACAGAAATTTTTCTACTTAACGAAGGTAATGTGACTAAGAATTACAAAGGGGCTGCGCAGGATTTTGTAAAAAGAGCCAAGGATTATGAAGTATCTTTTAAGGTATATTATGATTAAACCTTTACATTAATTGTGATTGTATCCACGACAATTGCTGGTCTGTGTCTTGTCCGATTTTTTGTCTTTTCTTCAATTAATTCTATAAAGCCAAACCTCTCTAAAAGCTTGACATCATCATTCACAGATTTAAATCCTCTTTCTAATTTTTTAGCTAATTCATAGATAGACTGAGGTTTTTGTGTTTTTATAACATGCAAAATTCGCGCTTTTTCATTGCTCAAAAGCTGTCTTAGGGCTAAAATACCAGAAAAATCATAGTTTTCTTTAGAAGAACTTTTTTTGAAAATAGAGAATGCTCCTTTGCCTCCTTTTATTGTAATTTCTCTTATTGCCATTGCCGACGGTGATTGATATGGTTAATTTCGGGATATATATGTGTAATATATATGATGAAGTTATATGTCTTTTTGTATAATATATTCTATTAAGATACCCTATCTTAATAAACCTTACTATTATAGCATATGAACCTTATAGTGTTATAATATAATAGTGATAGCAAAAGATTTATAAATAAAAATCTAAACAAAGGTAGTTTCTTAGGGCAAACTCTGAAGGTTAGCGATAATCTTTTTAAAGGAAAATTCTTGGAAATAACATGCTCTGAAAAGAGTA
>JAGLWP010000012.1 GCA_023133375.1 Candidatus Pacearchaeota archaeon
ATTACTTCTAATCTCTCTCGTTTTTTTGCCATTTTATAATTTATCTAAAATATTTAACTTTAGTTTAGATATTAAGTTTTTTTTATTGAAATTAAATTTTCCTGTGAAATATTTTCCTTCTAAAAGTAGTGGTAACCAGTATCTGTCATCTTCCCACATCCGATAATAAGGTAGTTTATCTCTTCTAAACCACTCTGGTTTCATTTCTTTTGTTTCTTTCGCTACTCCAGAGAAATCGCTAGCCAGAAAAAAATTCACTAAATGGTCTTGTTCCTTGCCTTGAAAATAAAATCTAATCTGACCCATTCTCTCCAGATTCTTAATTGTAATTCCAGCTTCCTCGTATGTTTCTCTTATGGCTGCTTCTTCTAATGTTTCTCCTTTCTCAATACCTCCTCCAAATCCATTATATTTACCTTTACCAAATCCCTCTTTCTTCAGTCCCAACAAAACCCAAGGACGCTTGTAAAGGATAGATACACATTCTGTTCTCATTTTATTTTTTTGTGACTTTCACAACTCCATATAAGAATAACAAGAAAATGATTACATTTATTATATAAACGTTCAACACAATTCCCTGACTCCAATTAAAGTATAATGCTGCCAAAGCATTTAATGTCCAAGCTGCCAAACTAAGTATCATGGCTGCAAAATAAAATTTAAGAAACTTGTGTTTTCTTCCATTCTTAATATAATTCTTGAAACTTATTATTGAAGCAATACTAAACAGAAGTATTTGGGAAAAGAACATTAAAGTATAAGTTGCCCATAAATTATCTATTAGAGCTATGACTAAAGCCATTAAATAAAAGACTATAATCCACGGATTAAGCAATGAGCTGGATTTTGTGGATGTTTTAAATCGTTTCCATAAGAGACTATAAAGCAAGAAAAAACCCGCCATTATTAAGAAGAATTCAAACAATATATTCAGCAAACCACGGGGCAAGGATTTTATTTCTAATAAACTTCTTACTATGAATCCAATTCCATAAAATAAGAAAGCATTTCTAAGATATCTTATTCCCTGATGCAGACTTAAATTGAAAAGTCTGTGTGTTTTTACAACTATAATCGCGCAAATACCTGCGATTACAAAAGTATAGAAAAATTTTAATAATTCCTTGTTTTCAATAATCCATTCAAGCATAAAATTCCAATCTACTTTGGTTATTTAAAGTTTTATGTATTGCAGATATAGGAAGAATATATATCTTGACTTCTGACGGTTTATAAACAAATTTTCTTTCACATAATTGTAAAGAGTGATATTTACATATTACCTTTTAACCTCCATAACCCCTGGGAACAAGGTTAATCCTTGTTTCCTTTATAATCATAAAATAAAAGAGATGACAATGGAAAAAGAAGAACCACCCTAATGTTTTGAAGAATTGTTTTTTAGATTTCTGTATCTAACAAATTTGTAAATTTCCCCTGCGAAAAAAACACTTGAGGTTATTAAAATGATTAAAGCTAATTCTCCTATTTTGAGTGGAACAAAACCGAATATATTTGATATCCACGGTAAAAAAATAATCCCTAATGTTAATAAAAACGACGCGCTAAAAGCTAAAATAACCCATTTATTTGAAAAAATTCCAATCTTAAATAAAGATTTTTTAAGTGAACGCATATTAAAAACATTGAACAATTGAAACATTGACATTGCTGTAAATGCAACAGTTCTTGCTTTATCAATTCCTTGTGGAAGAAAATGTTTGAATAAAGGAATTGTTCCAAAAACCATAACTCCTGCCATTAAAATTAAAAACGGAATTAATTCTTTGTTAAGAATTCTTTCTTTTTTGTTTCGTGGAGGTTGATTTAAAACATCGTGATGACCTGGCTCCATTGCTAATGCGATTCCATTAAAAGTGTCTGTAACTAAATTTAGATATAAAAGTTGAATAGGTAACATTGGTAAAGGCATACCAATAGCCAGGGAAGAAACAATTGTTATGTCTTCTGCAACATTGGTTGTAATCAAGTAAAAGCTTGTTTGCCTGACATTTTGAAAAACAATTCTTCCTTCTTCAATTGCATTTACAATTGATGCAAAATTATCATCTGCCAAGACCATCTCACTTGATTCTCGTGCAACATCTGTTCCTATAATCCCCATAGAAATTCCTATATCTGCTTTTTTTAGCGCAGGGGCGTCATTAACTCCATCGCCGGTCATAGCCACAATCTCTCCCTGCTCTTGCAATTCTTTTATAATCCTTGCCTTCATTTTTGGAGTTACCCTTGAGAACACGTCAACTTTTTTGATTGCTTCTCTGAATTGGACTTTATCCATTTTTTCCAATTCTGTTTGAGTGAGTGCTTTTGCATTTGCTGTAACAAGTCCTATTTCTTTTGCGATTGCGATTGCTGTTTCTTTATGGTCACCGGTTTTCATGACAACTCTAATTCCTGCGCTCTTTGCTCTTTTTATTGCATCTTTGATTTCTTTTCTTGGAGGGTCCTTCATTCCAACTAATCCTAAAAAAGTCATATCATCAACTAACTCTTTTGAAATAGAACTTACTTCTGAAGAAACATCTTTGTAAGTTATAGCTAAAACTCTCATTCCTTTTTTTGCCAATGATTCTGCTTTTATTAAAAATTCTTTTTTTAAATTATCTGTGAATCTTAATTTTTTGTTTGCCTTTAAAAAATAAGAAGATTTATCTATCATAGTTTCAAATGCACCAACAGAACATAGATATTTTTTTTCTTTTGTTTCAATCAAACTTGCCCTGAATTTTAATTCAGAACTAAATGGGAAATCGTCAACAATTTTTTCATCAAGTTTTTGTCTATTTAAGCCTGCTTTTTTTCCGAGAACAAGAAGTGAAACTTCTGTTGGGTCTCCTACTATTTCATAGCTTCCATCTTTTCTTAGAAGATTTCCCTTATTACACAATGTTGAGATAGTTAGTATTTTGTTGAGTATTGGAAATTTAAACGGGTTTATTGGAGTTTTTCCAGAAAAGAATTTTCCAATTGGCTGCCATCCATCGCCAGTCACATTAAATTCGTGGTCGGCAGTTGATATCTTTTCTACTGTTATTGAGTTTTGAGTTATTGTTCCTGTTTTATCTGTTGCAATTATTGTGGCAACGCCTAAGGTTTCAACTGCAGGCAAATGTCTTATTACTGCACTTCTTTTTGCCATTCTTCGTGCACCTACTGCCAAGACAATAATCAAAACTGCAGGCAACCCTTCTGGAATTCCTGAAACTAATGACGCAATTGTGAAAAGGAAAATTTCAAAAAATTCTAATTTATTAATAAAGAAACCAATAATAAAAGTTAGTAATGCTCCAATACAAGCAAAGATAGCCATTTGGAATGCAAGTTGTTTAACCTTTTCATTAAAGTGCATTTTTGGGTGTGTAATTTCCTTAATTGATTTTGCAACTTGTCCTATTTGAGTTTTAGTTGCAGTCGCAATGACAACTGCTTTTGCCTGTCCAGAAACAGTTAGAGTGCTCATAAAGACCATGTTGGTTCTGTCCCCCAAGGCAGTTGATTCCTCTAAAATTTTTGTGTTCTTTTCTACTGGGAATGATTCTCCTGTTAATGAAGATTCCTGTGTTTTGAAATTTTTTATTTCCATCAAACGTGCATCAGCAGGAACCTTGTCTCCTTCTTCTAATAATAGAACATCTCCTGGAACAAGCTGGCTTGAAGGAATTTTTATCACTTCATTATTCCTATAAACTTTTGCATAAGAAACAATAAGTTTTTTCAGGGCATCAATTGCTTTTTCTGCTTTTCTTTCCTGAACAAATCCAACAGTTGCATTGATTAAGATGACTGCAAGAATAACATAAGCGTCGATTAAATGGTCAAAAATAAAAGAGATTGCCATTGCTACAACTAAAATATAAATTAACGGACTGTTTAATTGTTTTAAGAAAATTAAAATCGGCGGGGTTTTCTTTTCTTTTGAGATTTCATTTTTACCATATTGTGCTAATCTTTTTTCAGCTTCCTCTTTTTCCAGTCCTTTTTCAGATGTTTTGAATTCCTGAAAGAGAGTTTTAACATCCTTTGTATGAAAATGATTCACCTCTTGCATGTTTGAAGAAGGGGGAGGGGATTTATTAAATTATTGAAATGGGGGATTGTCAAACTATCGGGAGATAAAATTGGTGTCAAGTGAAGGGAGTTATTTGAATATGGTATAGAAAATTATGAAACTCAAACACATAACAAAATAGCCAATCCAGAATAATTTATCTTTCTAAGTTGCATTATTAATCCAAATTTCCATTATTCTTGGATTAGATTTTCTTCAATAAATTTCGCAATCTTTTCTCCACAATCTCTACAAAGTTCTTTATTTCCATGCACAGTATTTATTCTTAAATCTACAGATAAACCAAAGTCATCTGAATATTTGCCACAAATATCACATTTTATTGCACCTGCCATACTCTCCATAGAAAAACAACATTTTTAATCTTTTCCTTTAGCATAGTGTTAAGAATGTTCAAGATTATGCAGATGGATTTAAAGTATTCCATAATTTTGTAAGAAAAAATGTTAAGGATAAAACAACTCCTGCAGATAAATGTGGAATAGGAGTTAATGGAAACAGATGGAATAATTTATTAATGAGTGCTATCAAAAATAATTAATATGACTTACACAATAACAATAGCAAACGAAGATTCAATTTATATGGCTTCAGATTCTCGTATGAATTACTTTAAAGATAAGGAAATTAATAGAGAAAGATACCAAGAAATAATGGCTATCGCAGATGGAATTCAAAAGACATTTTTTATTGAAAACTTAAATGTAGGAATTCAATTTATTGGGGTTGGTTTTCTTCCAGAAGGAAATAAAAAATATCCTATTTCATATTTTATTGAAAAATTAAAAAATAAAGAAGGTTCTTCTGCAGAAAATAATTTTAAAATGATTTTTAATTTTTTTAAAGATTTAAGCAGAGCAGGAAATACTGGACAATATGTAAAAGGAGTCATGTCTGCTGTGGATTTAGGAAAAAAGAAAGTTTGTCGTTTTAATACCTTTAATAATTCTTTTGAAATAACTGAATTACAAAAAGGAAATTATCTTGATAGTGAAGGAGTAAATGGGAATTTCGGACAAGATGAAGCAAGTATTATTAAAGAGATTGAAAGAAGAATAAATCTTAAATCTCAAGAAAAATATTGGTTTATTGGAGGGAATATAACTTTACTTAAAATAACAGAAGATTCTTTTAATTTCTTGATGAATTTTGAGGAAGATTTTGATAATTTCAATCAAATAAGATGGAACGTGCTTAATCCCCCTCATTTAGAACCCTATGAAACTCCCGATACTTGACAAAGGAATAGGATTTAATCAAAACTCCCTATGATTTGACAATCCCTTGAAATGGGGGCTACGAAATAAAAAAGAAGAACCTGCTGTTTGCCCAAAATGTAAAAGTCCTTATTGGAATAAACCAAAAAGAAAGAGAAAAGAATTAATCTTCTAAAGAAAAGTATATTTGATGTTTTTTATTCCAAATTAAAGCAGAAATTATATCCTGAAGATTATCTTTCATTCCTTCTGAGGTAGTAGATTGAAAATATTTTCCCTTGCATTCATTAATTCTTTTCTCATAAATCTCTTGAGATTTTTCAAATGCATCTTTAATTGAACCACCATTAATTAAAACTTTTGAGCCACTATTAACAGCTTCTTGAAACATTTTTGCAATTATGTCTTTTTCTGGCTCATTCTCTATGTAGCAAATATAAAAATAATTTTTATAACCGATATATCCCCTACAACCTTTATCCATTGCGCATGGTGCAAGAAATTTAGCAGTAAAACATGAAATAACATTCACAATTTTTCCTTTTAAAAGATAATCATTCTTATTTGCAATAATTACTGGGGTTTTATTAAATCCCATTGCAGAAAATTCATCACCATGTCCATTCAAAAAAACAAATTCTGGATTATGTTTCTCCATAAGCTTCAAGAATTTTTCTTCTATAAAATTTTCTTTTTGTAAATCTATAATATTTAATTTTCCTTCAGCCTCTTTAATTAATTCTTCACACCAATAAAAAGGATATTTAACAACATCATCACAATAACATCTACCAATTATTATTGATTGCCTTGGCTTATTTTGCTTTGTTTTGCCAACCATTTTATAAATTCGACTTGCATTTGTACATAGGCTTTTCCAATTTCTGTTCTATCTTGAACTTGCAAAAGCAATTCTTGTTTAGTATAAGAATTTGAAAGTATCCCCAAACGCATTTTATTAGGCATAGTTTTCAATCTTTCTTCTACAATTTTCCATTCTTCTTCTGAAATATTATCTTTTTTTTCTTTATTTTTCCAGCTCATTTCATCATTTCCTCAAATTTATATTCAACTTTTGTTGCGAATTTCCCACCCTTCTTTAATTCTTCTAACATTTTTACCCAACTTAAAGGTTTGTTATCAACAATTAATATTATTCTATTTTTCTCTGCTTCTGGAAGTCTCTCATCAATAAACTTTTCAAGCATCTTTAGCTTTCTTTCTTCCATGTCTATAAAAGATGATGTCCCCTTTTTAAAACTAATGAAATGTTATTTAAATATTTATGTAGTATTTTTGCAATTTACAAACCTTAACAGGTTTTCAACCTCTCGGTTTGATTAATCTTTCTTCTTAGGTTCTAAAAAACCACATATTGTAAAAATCCAACCCAAAACCAGAGAGATTATTGCAGAGACAGAAAAGGCATATCTTCTAATAACACAACCAACATATAAATCTCCATCATCTAAAAAGGTAGAGCACATACCCCAACTACTTGCTTCAAAAAACATAAACATACTCAAGAGTATTAATCCAACTCCAAAAACAAACCATTGATTTCTATTCATAATTTAATCAGAATTTTTATATTTAAAAATTTTTATGTGGTTAGAGTTGATTAATTTAAGTTATTAGAAGGTTGTTCTTGAAACCATTTCTTAATAATTTCTTCATATTTTTTTAATAACTTTCTAGGATAAATTATCTGTTCTGATTTAAGAGAACTACTTCTAAAGATCAAAGAATTATCATCCTCTCTTTTTAATTCCTTATAATATTCCCTTTCTTTAGATTTCACTCCTAATAATGTTTTCATAAGTTTAAACCTTTCTTCCTTTGTTTTTCCATCAAGGTTATCAAGTATCCAATCAAACGCTTCATCCTTTGTTTTTCCCATAAGTTTAAGTTTATCAAATATCGTATCTACTTTAGGTTTCAATATTTTTATGTATGGTTCTTTTAACATTATAATAAATAAATTTATATTACGTCCCAAATATTTATTTTTTTCTTCATCAGTTAATTGTCCGTCTCTACGAAATTTTACTTCAAATTGTTCTATACATCCTGAAGGAGAGACTATTGTAAAATCAGGACTTGATGCAAGATTACTGCCGGTAATTGTTTTTTCAAATCTGGTTTTCCCAACTTCCTGTTTTAATTTATTTTTCATCATGTTTTCCCATTCCTCCGTGTCCACTTCTGCAGGTTTCACTGATTCTATGAATTTACCTCCAAAATCTAGCAAATCTTGATAATCTACTTCCCTGCTAAATTTATGGATAATTTTTTTCTTGGTATTTGCAAGTACAAATAAATGGGGATAAAGAAACTCCTGCCCAGTTCTATAGACCTGACAACCTAGTTCAAGGTGCAATAATTCAAACAATTGTTCTGCTAAAGAACCCTTCAATTTATTTTGGATGTATTCTTCTTCATATGTCATGATAAGATTTAGCCTAAATTATTTATAAAAACCTTTTGGTTTAATTACTAAGGCCAATTAAGTTAACAGTGTACCCAAATCAAAACTCTTAAAAACCCTTTTCTCCCTCTATTCTCGTAAGTCGGGTAGTTAACTTCGGGTTCGGTCTTTAAGTAGACAGATGATGAATATAATCGTCGAATTCTGAGGAAGGTCCGCCCACCATATTAGGTTGTCGTTGAAAAACGATTGCTGTGAGGCAAAGCTCTGGTAAAGAAACGCCACAGCCATTTCAGAGTTATGAAACTTGCGTGGAACTTTGAAGAAATGGATTTGATGAAACGAGCATCTCAACCGGTGCAAGGCTTGAAGCCGCTTAGTGGAATGTTAACACGAACTGTTTGTTTTTGTAAAAAACAAAGTTCGACAGAAGGTGGCCTATTCCTGACTTACACCCCCATTCTTTACCCAAACCTCTTTGAGGATGAGACTCTCCATTTGAATTTGGAAATCTCATAAAGGTGGCCTATTCCTGACTTACACTTTATTTTCTGTCAAAAAATTTCCATAAATCATTTATTGTTTTACATTTCCTAATTTCACCTAATTCTTCTATAGGAAGTTTCTCTAAATAATCTCTAACAAATTCTTCTGTGTGAGGTAATTTACAATCACTACAATCCCAGATTTTTCCTCTTGAAAGATTTTCGTGGTAGAACCATTTTCCATATCGGCTATTTATATTACATCCTCCTTCATCAATGCTTTTGTCATACCAAGGGCAAACGCAGAATAAACAAATTAATTGATAATCATCCATGTCCTTATGACATCTGTTTCCATTATAACAAGGGCAAGCATCTGGGTCTTTTTTCTTTCTGTTTATTAATCTGTTTTCTTCAATTATTGTGTTGATTAATTTATTTTTATTCATGATTGGACCAAAAAATGTGGGATTAAAAAGTTAATGTAGTAGAAATGGGACCTCGGGGGACTCGCAAGCTCACTCGTTTTCTTGAGAATTATATTCGTGAACATTGCTCGGTCAAACCTAAGAAATCACTTTTGAATTTAGTCCAACACCAATGCAATCTGAAGATTGCATAAATGGGACCTCGGGGAGTCGAACCCCGGACACCATGATCTTCAGTCATGTGCTCTCCCGCTGAGCTAAGGTCCCATTATTAGCAGAATTCAGCCATGTGCTTCCAAGAAAAAGAATATCATTTGTTTTTTAAATTTATTGAATATAGTTGGCTAACTCAAAACTAGAACAAGTTCAAGGTTTTTCGTTTATTAGAATTATTAATGAAGAAATCTGACGAAGCCGATTTCTGAGTTTGCATCAATACCCGAGCGAGTGAAACGAGCGAGGCAAGATTCATAAGAAAACTTTTATAAACAGAGTTTGATTAATCTAAACATGGCTGAAAAAGAAGGTGTTGGTAATGGGCTTGGAACTTCTGGATTTACCCTCGGAGTATTGAGTATTATTTTTGCAGGATGGATGGGAATCATAATTGCAGTAGTCGGAGGAATCTTTTGCTTTGTTCAACAAAAAAATAAAAAAATGAGAATTTCCAAAGTCGGATTAATTCTTAATGTTGTTGGATTTATCGTAAGTGTCTTATTTGTAGTTTTATATTCAACTGTAATTGCTCCACTAATTGGAGAAGTTGCTGCTTAAGATGAAAAACAGAGGTGCTATGGAAATGTCTGTAGGAACTATTGTTACTATTGTTCTTCTAATGGCTGTTTTAGTTTTAGGAATTTTTTTAGTTCAGAGAATTTTCAAAAGTGCAACTGGTGCTGTTGATGCTGTAGATAGTGAAGTTCAATCAGAAATAATCAAACTCTTTGCTGAAGAGGGAAAGCCTTTAGCAATTTATCCTACTTCAAGACAGATAACTTTAAAGAAAGATGATGACCCAAAAGGTTTTGCATTTTCTGTTAAGAACCAAGAAGTAGAAAGTCAAGCTTTTACCTACACTATTAAAGCAGACCCTGCATTTGATTTTAGTAAATGTGGTAGTAATTTTAAAGAAGCGCAGGCAAATAATTGGCTTGTTATTGACTCTGGAAGTTTTAACCTTGGACCTTCAGCTACATTGGAGTTGCCTGAATTAATTTTATTCAGCATTCCTACAACAGCTCCAGAATGCACTATTCCTTATATAATTGATATAGAACCTGGAGAAAATTATGACGGGAAAATTTATGTAACAATTAAATAAAACAATTTAAAAAATCCTTTTTCTTATGAAAATTATGCCTATAAAGTTATATAATACTTTGACGAGAAAGAAAGAGGTTTTTAAGCCAATCAAAAAAGGGCATGTTGGAATTTATTCGTGCGGACCGACTGTTTATTGGTATCAGCATATAGGAAACTTGAGGACTTATGTTTCTAATGATATTGTGAAAAGGGTTTTTTTGTATAATGGATATAAAGTTAAGCATGTCATAAATGTGACTGATGTGGGGCACTTGACTTCTGATGCAGATACTGGAGAAGATAAGATGGAGCGGGCTGCAAAAAAAGAAGGGAAAAAAGCTTCTGAGATTGCGGATTATTATTTTAAGGTTTTCAAAGAGGATTTGGAAAAATTAAATATTATCGAACCAGATAAATGGCCAAAAGCTAGTGAACATATCAATGAACAAATTGGTTTGATAAAAGATTTAGAAAAAAAAGGTTATACTTACAAGACAAGCGACGGGATTTATTTTGATACTTCAAAGTTGGATGATTATGGTAAACTTGCAAAGTTAAATGTTAAAGAACTGCGGGCTGGGAAACGGGTGAAATTTGGTGAGAAAAAAAATAAAACAGATTTTGCGTTGTGGAAATTTTCAGACGAACCTGGTTTGAGACAACAGGAATGGAAATCTCCTTGGGGTTTGGGATTTCCTGGATGGCATGTTGAATGTTCTGCGATGTCTTCAAAATATCTTGGAAAACAATTTGACGTTCATACTGGGGGGCAAGAACATATTCCGGTTCATCATACAAATGAAATTGCGCAGAGTGAATCTGCATTTGGGAAAAAACCTTGGGTTAATTATTGGATTCATTTTGCATGGCTGTTGTTTAAAGGAGAAAAAGTAAGCAAAAGCAAGGGAGGACTTTATACACTTTCTCAATTAGAAGAAAAAAATTATGCTGCCTTGTCTTTTAGATATCTTTGTTTAACAACTCATTATGGAAAACCGTTGAATTTTTCAATTGAAATTTTGAGTTCTGCTATGAAGTCTTATTTAAGATTGAAAAATATCATTTCTGAAATAAAAAAAAGTAAAGATAAGAAAAATAAAAAAAATATTGAGACTGCAAAAAAGCAATTTTTAGATATTATCAATAATGATTTTAATACTTCAAATGGATTGTCGTTTTTGTGGGAGATTCTTAGAGATAATAAACTAAATGATGCAGAGAAATATGAATTGTCTTTGGATTTTGACAAGGTTTTTGGGTTGGATTTAGATAAGGAGGAAAAGATTGAAATTTCAAGGGACGTGAAGAAACTTGTTGCAGAAAGGGAAAAAGCAAGAAAGCAGAAAGATTGGAAAACAGCAGATGAATTAAGGAAAAAGATTAATAAGGCAGGGTATATTATTGATGATACTGAAAAAGGGGTTAAGGTGAAAAAGAAATGAAAGTAAAAGAGTTGTTAAGAGATTTTATCGCGATAATATTATTTGTTGCATTATCCATAATTTTTTATAATTTTATTGAAGATAATTCACGTGCTTTCGGAATCGCTTTTTTATTCTTTCTTGTTAATTATCTCATTATCTTCCTACATGAAAGAAAATACAAGAAAAATTTCCCATATAAACCGTACAAAAGTAAGAATAAAATAGGCAAGAGGATTTTACTTGGACTCTGGGCTGGAGTTCATTACCTATTTTATATTGGAAATTATAATCACAGAAAATATAACACTCAAACATGGTATCCTGAAAAAATAGAGTGTGTCTTTGGGAATATCTCACAAATGATGCTTCTCCTTATTTACTTGTTCATCTCTGCAATTCTTTTTAAAATTGTAGAGTATTATTCACTTTTCTTTATGGCTATCCCAGTCATAACCAACATTATAAGTATTATAAAGATATTAAATAAAAAGAGGAGGAAAAGATGACAGAAGAAAATAAAAACTGTCCGTGTCCTGAAACTTCTTGTCCTCGACATGGCAAATGTAAACAATGTCAAGCATATCATCATAAAAGAGGGGAGAAGACGAGTTGCGGGAAATGATTAAATTATAAATCTTCTCTGAATAAAATTTCTTTGCCTGTTTCTTTGGTAATGGTATTAACCCAAGTAAATTCTTTTTTATTTGTATCAAATACATAAACTATGTCATTCGGTGTATGAATTTTATCTAAATTAACCTTTTTATCTTTATTTAAAAGATATATCAAGGTCCTATTAACTCCTCCATGACCAACAATTAAGATCCTCTTAAAATTTTGTTTTATTAGTTTTTCTAAGAAAGAACCTAATCTTCTTAAAACATCATTATAACTTTCTCCTTCTGGAAATTTGAAGTCTAAATCTTCTCTTCTCTTTTTTAATGCTTCTAAAGCTTCTCCTTTTTCTTCTTTGCTATCTAATAATCCAAAATCAAACTCTCTTAGTCCCTCAGCTCTAATTATTTCTAAATCTAACTCTTTTGCAAAAGGTTTTATTGTTTCTATTGCTCTGTCCAAGGGTGAAGAAAATATCTTTTCAATTTTATATTTTTTTAATATGCTTACTAAATCTTTTGCATGTTTAATTCCTTCTTCTATTAGCTGAGCATTATTTGAATTTCCACTTAATCTTTTTTCTTTGTTCTCATTTGTTTTACCATGCCTTACAATTATTATTTTCATATTTTTCTATTTACAAGAATATATTTAAACCTAATGTTATTTATTCTTATGTATGACAAAAAAAGAATTTGATTTCATAGATTTGAATTATAAGCCGAAAGAGGATTTGGTTTGTTTGTTTAAGATTTCTCCAGCAAGAAATATAAGTATAAAAAAAGCGGCGAATAATGTTGCCCTTGAATCAAGTGTTGGAACTTGGACAAAGGTTAAAACACAAGATTATGTTAAAAAGTTGAGGGCCAAAGTTTTTTCTATTAAAGATAAATACATCAAGGTTGCTTATCCTAAAGAATTATTTGAGGCGGATAATGTGCCGAATATTTTATCTTCAATTGCTGGGAATATTATGGGAATGAAAGTTGTGAAAGCTATTAGGTTAGAAGACGTGAGTTTTCCTAAAGCGATTTTGAGAAGTTACCAAGGACCGAGGTATGGAATTGACGGAGTGAGAAAAATGTTAAAAGTTAAAGGCAGACCATTAGTTGGCACAATCATCAAGCCAAAACTTGGACTAATAACAAAACACCATGCACAATCTGCTTATGAATCTTGGGTTGGTGGTTGTGATATTGTAAAGGATGATGAGAATTTAGCAAGCCAAAAGTTTAATGTGTTTGAAGAAAGGATTGCAAGAACCTTGGAAAAAGCGCATAAAGCTGAAGAGGAAACTGGAGAGAAAAAAGCTTATCTTGTTAATGTAACTGCAGAGACAAAGGAAATGATGAAGCGGGCGCAGATTGTTGAGGACTTGGGAGGGAAATATGTTATGATTGATATTATTACTTCTGGTTGGGCTGCTTTGCAGACACTTAGGGAAGGGAATTTTAAATTGGCGATTCATGCGCATCGGGCAATGCATGCTGCTTTTGACAGAAATCCTGAGCATGGAATAAACATGATAGTGTTGGCTGATTTTGCAAGACTTATTGGGGTTGACCAAATTCACATTGGAACAGGAATTGGAAAATTAGAAGGAGATATTGAAGACATTGAAGATTTAGCTGAGGAAATTTCACTGAAAGATGTTAAGGCGACTCAAAAGAGGCTTGCCCAAAAATGGGGCAAGATAAAACCTACATTGCCTGTTTCTTCCGGGGGCTTGCATCCAG
>JAGLWP010000013.1 GCA_023133375.1 Candidatus Pacearchaeota archaeon
GAAATAACATGCTCTGAAAAGAGTATTCTTATAGGGGATTTGTAGTAGGGGATTGATAGTCATCTCAACATGGTGGTCCCCCTATACTATCAAGTTGGGAGGGGTTGTCATCGACAACATATTCGATAGAGTTGAAAGGAGGTTAAAAAGAAAAAATATGAAAAATATATTTAAGAAAATTTCTGCCGTAGCTGCTAGTGCCTTGATGGTTGGTATGACTATGGGCGTTGCTGCTGCTGCAACTACTTATCCCGCACCATTCGTGGTGGGAGGAACTGCAAATGTAGCAATTGTTTATGGTACTGGAACTGGAGTAAATCCTTCAGATTTGGTACAAGCAGGATTTATTCAAACAAATCTTGCATCGTCTGTGACTTCAACAGGTGGAACTCCGAGTGGAGACAATGTTTTACTTGCAGAAAGTAGCGATAATCTCAACATCAATAATACATGGAGTGTGTTTGTTGGAAGTGTAAATGATGATGACTTACCTACATTACTTGCAGATGGAACATATATTGCAGATGATAATGATGAGTTTAGTTATGAACAAAACATTGATCTTGGTACTCCGGAATTAACACATTTCAGAGATTCTGATTATGAGAGTCTTGTTGGATTAAGTAGTAGAACTCCAGTAGTAGGGTTTCAAATATCTTCAAGCACATATATCTTAAATTATACAATTGACTTCCTTAGTGATGTTACAAGTGATATGGATACTAATAGTAGAATGGATGATATTGAAGGGAGTGAACTTCCATTAATGGGAAAAAACTATTATGTTTCAGAATTTCACAATTCAACATCAGCTACAGCTGCATACTTTGACAAAGCTATTTTATTAGATTCTGCAAATACTGGAAATGTTAAAGAAGGTGAAACAACAACAGTAGCTGGTAAATCAGTAAGCATTGATTGGATTGACCCAGATGAAGTAGTATTTATGGTTGACGGAGGACTAGCTCCTGCAAGTGGAAAACTCACTAAAGGGCAATCATATAAGTTAGATGATGGCAGTTATATTGGTGTCAGAGATGTAAAAGCAAAAGATGTTTCTGGGACTATAGGTAGTGTATCATTTAGTATTGGAACTGGTAAACTTGAAATAAACCATGGAGAGGATATAAAACTAAATGATGATACAATCTCAGGAGTAAAAGGTTATCTACATAAGACTAGTGGCACTAAACTTGATAAGATTATCATACAGTGGAAAACAGACGAAGAATGTTTTATTAGTCCAGCATCAGAGCTTACAATGCCTGGATTTGGAGCAGTTAAGTTCTCAATGAATGAACTTGTAAGAAGTGAAGAAGAGAAAATAACTCTTGAGAAAGATAGTGATACAAGTATTGAATTGACTATGCCTACGAAAGAAGGCACAATTAGTTTTAATATATTGTACTCTAATTCAACTGGAGGATTTATTGGAATTGGAAAAGCCGCTGATGAGAAATTAGCAACAACAAATCTTAATGACCTGATGTTCTATGAAAAAAGGCAAGGAAGTGACTGGCATTCTTATTTTGTTGCAACTTATAATACTAGTAAAGATGGTGAATCTTATTTGCTAAGAGCGAAAGTTTCACAAGATACAAGTGCTGGTAGAAATGAAACCACTATCCAAAAATATGATGGAAGTAGTTGGATAGATGTTTGTAAAGAAAAGAAAGAAACAGATACTTGTAGTATTGGAGATGTATCCTTAACTATTGGTGTGATTAATTATACCTCTGGAGGAGATGAATCAGTTAATATTACAGCTGGAATCCCTTCGGATAATAAAAATGTTTACTTTCACACTGCAGTAACTCCTGGTGGATTATATATTTATCTACCATATGATAACAATTTTACTGGGGTTTATAGTTCACCACTAAGTAATGATACTGAAGCCCTTGGAGGAGTTTCCTTTAATGCTTCTATTGGTCCAGAAAAAGAGAACCTTACTTTTAAGGGTCATGGTTCAACTGATGTTGCACTTTTTATGATTGGTGAAGACAGGGATGAAAATATCGTTGGAGGTACAATGTTTAACCTTACCCTAAATGATAATACGGATCATAAGTTGTATGTAAGTGAAGTAGATAATGCAGGGACAGGAGGAGCAAATGGTAAAGAACAAGGAGACACTAATATATATGAAACATATATCAAAGATGAGTGTGCTCCAAGAATATTGCATTACACACAACCAGATGAAGATTGGGCTGAAGTGTATTACCCAAGCGGAGATTCTGAAACTTATGCAGAAGTATTCCTTACAGAAGAAGGTTCTGTGTTAGAAGGTGGAGAAAGTTCACTTGGAGATGTTTTGGTAATGGATACTGAAGTAAGTTCTGTAAGTTCAAAGAACTTGATTGTTGTTGGTGGAAGTTGTATTAATTCAGCTGCTGCTACTTTGATTGGTGGTGCTAAATGTACTGCTGATTTCACAACTGCAACAGGCATTGGTTCAGGACAATTCTTGATCCAAAGTTTCGGTGATGCTTATACAACTGGAAAGATTGCCTTGTTAGTTGCAGGTTATGAAACTGCTGATACAGTAAATGCAGTTACTTACCTAAAAACTCAAACAGTTGATACAACAGCTGGTAAGAAATACAAAGGTACATCTTCGACAAGTGCAGAACTCGTGGTAGAATAAACCTAATTTAATTTATTTTTTTCTTTTTCTTTTTTTTAACTCCTAGCTCGGCTATTGAAAAGCCGTTATTTATCATTCAAATTTGTCGCTGTCCAATAACCTCGGCGAGAGCTTTGAGAAAAAGTTTTCAGTTATAATTCTTCCTTTCTATTCACCTCGCTCCTTTGTCGCTCGGTTATTAATTGCTCCGCGATAGACTTCTAACTCCCGCTCGCACTCGGGATTATATCTGTCATCTTGTCTCGTGCAAACGCTCGCATATCGCTCCGCTAAGAAATTCTGATAATGCAAAAATGATTTATATTAAGTTTATCGTTGCAGTTTTTTGACTAATTATTTTTTACCAATCTGCGAATAATAATGAGCAGGTATTTGAGGTGGACCCAAACAGGAGAAAAAGTTTTTATATGATGGAAAAAGTATATTAAAATGAGGAAGTTAGGTTCTAGAAGAAAAGAAGAAAAGAAACAAAAAAGGAAACAACTAATTGTGGGCGTTGTTTTGGCTTCAATTTTGTTTGTAAGTATTTTTGGATATTCGTTTGGCAGAGGAGGAAATGCTAAAAAAAATAAGATTATATACAATGGATATGAATTTGTTGAACAAAATGGTTTTTGGTTTACTGAAATTGGAAATTTTGAATTTTCATTTAGATACAACCCAAATGAGATAAAACAGATTGATTCTGATTTAAATTTTTTGGAAAGTTATTATGAAAAACCACTTTATATTTCCTCTGATGACATAGAATCTGAAAGTGAAATTTATAGGAATCTTATGTATCAAAATTCGATTATACAAAGAATGCAACTGGCTTGTTTAGAAGGCGAGGAATGTGCAAATGATGAACTTCCTATTAAGACTTGTGACGATAATTTCATCATAATCAGAGAATCTGATGTTACTGAAGTTGTTCAAGAGGACAATTGCGTATTTATTAGAGGGGAAGCAGAAGAATTAGCAAAAATTACTGATGCATTTCTTCTAAAAATAATTGGAGTGCAATAAAACTTATAAATTAAAGTGAAGATTAATGGATATGGAAAAAAGAGAAAAGGAAGAGGATAAAGAGAAAGATGCAAATGAAGAAGAGAAAAAAGATGAAGACTTGAATGTTAGGGAAGAGAAGAAAGAAGAGAATACTAAAAAAGAAGATGAGAAAAAAGATAAAGACGAGATAAAAGAAGAAAGCGAGATTTCGCATGTTGAAAATCCCGAAGTTGAAGAGACTGAAAAAGTAGATGAAGGAATAAAAAAAGAAAATAAACAGTTAAAAAAAATATTTTTTATTATTGGGGTTTTTGTATTATTTTTTGTTGGGGTTTTTGCTTTTATTGATTCTGTGAGGCATTTTACTTATATGGGAATTGATTTTGATGTTGTTAAGGAAGGGGAATTAATTTTATATAGAACTTCTCTCCCAGTAGATTCTAAAATTAAGGTAACTGGGGGAGCAGTAGTTGCAGATTATAACTTTTATCTTAGAAATGACCCAAGAAAATTAAAGAATTTGCCATTGGAAGGAGAACTTACTTTGATGAGCAACGTAGTGATAAATTTTACAGGAGATTTTCTGTGTGGAGGTAAAGGAATGCTTGCTATTGGGAATTTGTTGGTTGTTTTAGATGTTTTGGATGTTACAGTAATCAAAAACGAAACAGCTGGATGTGATCCTGATGGGGAGTATACTTTCTTGCAATTACAGCTAGGAAATGAAACAAGTATAGAACAATTTGGTCCTTCATGCTATAATTTAAATATAAATAATTGTGAAGTTCTTGAAGTTACAGAGAAATATATTGTGGGGTTGCTTTCTGAAGTTAACAAGAATAGATTATAATAAAATGGATTTGAAACTCCTTTGGGCGGTTATTCTTACTATAATGCCAGTAACTGAATTACGGGTTGGTTTGCCTGTTGCTATACTGTATGCTATAGAGCAAAATATACCTATCTGGTTAATTTTTTCTTTAATAGTTTTATTAAATGTCTTGATAATTTTCTTTATATTTTATTTTTTAGACCACATTCATCATGTTTTTTTGAAGTTTAATCCCTACAAGAAATTGTTTGAAAAGTATGTTGGAAAATTTCAGAAAAAGGTTGATAAATTTGAGAAGAAATACGAAACACTTGGATTTTTGGCGTTGGTTTTATTTGTTGCGGTTCCCTTGCCTGGAACAGGAGCTTGGACAGGTTGTCTTTTGTCATGGTTAGTTGGTTTAGATAGAAAAAAAAGTATCTTAGCAATATCAATTGGAGTATTGATGGCGGGATTATTTATTCTTTTTGGAACTCTTGGATTTCTTAGTTTTCTTTAAATGTTTTGAAAATCCTGCATTTTTCAAATCTGAATAAAAAGGAATTTCTTTAATCTTAAATATTTTAATTCCTGTAAACCAGATTCCAATTACAAATACTATGCTTCCGACATACCAAAAGAGTTCGTGTGTTATATCGAATAAAGATGTTCCTGAGATAAATAAGAGACTTAGCAAGAAAATTCTAAGAATATTTATTATAAGTAGGCTTAAAAAAGAAAACAAAAGCATTTTTAGTCTTTTATTGATGTTCATGGGGATTGCTAGATTGAGAATTAAAAGCAGATAATATGCAGAGCCGGCGACGCATGCGCCAACTATTTCTATTGGAAGGAAATTTTCTAAAATTATAAAGTTGTTAGTTAAGGTTGCATTAAAGAACAAACCTAAAAGAAAAAAAACAGGATAAATTGTTAAGGGGGTAAAGATGAGATAAAAAAGCCAGAGGTTTGGTATTCCAATTAGAATTAAAATTAAATATCTTACAGCTATGTCGAGAAATTTTCTTACCTGCTTTTTCATGAGGATTGAAGTGGAAATGTATTTAAATAATTTGATGTTTGTAAATAGATGGATAAAAGAAAGGGGGTTATGTTTGGCTTGTTGATTTTATTGATTGTAATTGTTAGTTTATATTTTGATTCAGAGATAGTTAGAGGAGTTTCTTTTCTTAGGAATGATATCCTGAATGATTTTTTTCTTGGGTTAACATTCATAAGTTCTTCTGTAATAATTTTCTTTTTTCTAACAAGCTTATTTTTGTGGAAAGAACATAAAAGAAAGTGGATTCTCCCTTTGTGGATTACTTTAGGTGTTTCAGTATGCATTAGTTTTGTATTAAAAGTAGTTATTCAAAAACAAAGACCTTTTCAATTGGGAATTGTTTCTGTTTTAAGTGTGCTGGAGAAAGCCAATCATTTAACATGGAATTTTGCTTTTCCTTCTTTTCATGCAATGTTGGTTTTTTGTTCTATTCCTATTTTATCAAAACAATTTCCAAGATTTAAATATATCTGGATTATTTTTGCTTCATTAGTTGCTTTTTCACGAGTTTATTTTGGACTTCACTTTCTAAGCGATGTTATTGTCGGAGGTTTGATTGGTTATATTATTGGAATGATAATAGTTAGGTTAGAAAAAGAATATAAGTTTGGTGAGAAGATTTATGGGAAGGTTTTTGGGAAGTGATGAAAATATAGTGAATTATAAATTATCTCTTAATATTTTTCCAATCATTAAATGTGCAAAAGCAGTTATCTACTTCACAAAAACCGTTTGTTCCATCATATTTATCACACATTATTGCGTAGGGCTTTGGTAACTCAGCAATATCAGAATCCTCAAATAAAACAACTACTTCTTTCTTTGGCTCTGCATAAGTCATATTCCCTCTGTTTAATCTTGGACAAGCAATTTTTTCTATTGCCATTTTAAGAATTATTTCTTAGCAACTTTTAATGCTACTATGATTATGATGAATACTAGGATAATATTGATTGCTCCTATTGTCCATATTGGCCAGTTACCTTCTGAAATTAAGCCTCCTGTAATTCCTGCCAATCCAGTAGATTTTTCTATCATAACTGCAACTGGTTTTGATAATACTTTTGTTCCTTCTGTTACTATGATTTCAAAGTTTTGGTTGCCTGAAACATCAGAGTTTACATTCAAAGTTATCAAAACATCTTCTGATTTTCCTGCGTCTAAAGTAATACTCTCTGGCACCATGCTTCCTAAAGATGCCCACTCAGCATAATCCCCAACACTAATATCAAAAGTGCTTGTTTCTACACCAGTATTTGTTATTGTTACTTTAACTATTAATTCTTTTCCTGCTTTTGCTTCTGATTCTAAGTCTGCAGAAATTGTTACTTTAGGTTCGCTTATGCAGTTTCCTTCTACTTTAAATGAATAATAAAATTTTGCATCATGTTCATCTCCCTCATGATTCTCTATTTCATAAATATAATCATCCTCGTCGAATATTATTATTTCGAGATCATATAATTTCTCTTCTGCGTCTGCTGGGATTGTAAAAGCAAATTTAACCTCTTTGCTGTCTGTAGCATCAATGTCTCCAACTTCCTGCATAATATTTATTCCCAATTCTTTATTATATAATCTCACTGAAACATCATCTTGATCATCTGTTCCAATATTAAATAATGTTGTAGTAAGTTCAACTTGTGAGCTACATCCAACTTCTTTAGGAAGAATTTCTATTTTATCAGGTTCTAAAGTAACTTCGTCTTTTTCTCTTCTAATCTCCACATATTGTACAAATTGTTTACATTGATACTCTTCTGAAGAGTCATCATCGTCATACACTTTTAGATAAAAAGTGTAATCATTATCTTCTGTATCCTCGTTTAAATCTGTTGGATCAATTTTGAATTCAATTGTGAATTTTTCTTTTTCATCTTCTTTAATACTAAAATCAATTTCTTCTTCAAAAATAAAATCTCCATCATCTTCATCATAAAGACCATATTCAATAGTTCCTCTTATTTTATCATCATATTCTGCATTTTCCACTTCAACAGTTATTTCTATTTCATCTAAAGGTCTCCATTCCCATTCATTATCATTATCCTTTTTCTCATCCTTAACTCTTTTTATAGTAATCCAATCTCCAATATTTCCAGATATACAATAGTTTGGTTCTACGGGTTCTGCTGTTGCTTCGGTTACAGTTCCTTCTACATTCAAATTTCTAATTCCAAAACTAGATGAACCTGAATATCCAAAGAATCTAATATAAAGTGTTTCTCCATCATTAACAGAAACTGATTCAGAGATTGTATTTCCAGTAAAGTCTTCTGAAGGAATTTGTTCTGAACCAAAATTCATTGAAGTAGCAAATTCATCTATTGAATATTTAATGATATACTTATCTGGCCCAGTATCTGCTGCTTTTTCTTCAAAATTAAGATTAGAAATAGTTAGATCATATCCAGTGTTAGGAGTTAAAGTAATTTCAAAATAAGCATCATCTCCTGGAATTGATTCAGTTGGCCAACCAGTTGCATAAACTCCTCCTCCAGAATAATATTTTAAATCTCCTAAATCTAAACCCCCTGTTAAACTAGTAGCTACAATATTGCTATCAAGAACATTTACAGATGGACTATCCTCCAAACTCCATTCAGAAAGAACCTCTGCACTTCCAAAACTCATAACCATTACCATCGCTAAAACACTTAAACTCAATAATGTGAAAATTTTTGTCTTCATTTTGTAATCATTTTGCAGTTACTATGGTTTATAAATATTTCTACGGTATAAAATATAGATTGAATAGATGGAGTTTTCCTATATTTTTGGTGTTTTTATGACGATAAAAACATTTATATATTTAATGTTAGTCTTTTTATTAGATAAAATGGGAATGATAGCTAAAGAAAATTCTTTAGGGGCGTGGGCGTTTCTTATAGGAGTTATACTGGCTGTTTTGATAGGGGTTACTGCAAGTTTTTTTTCTATTCCTTCTCTTCAAACATATAGTTCTGCAATTTATGCTATACTTGTTATTCTTGGTTTGATTGTGGGGTTCTCAATAAAAGTTGGAAGAAAAGATGCTCAAAGTTTTCTTATAACAGGGGCAATTCTTGTTGTTGTCAGTAAATTTGGTATGGAAAGTGTTCTTGGTTCGTTGCTTGGCATAGGTGTTGGAAACATAGCTTCTACAACTTTTGCTGCTCTTTTAGCTTTGTTTGTTCCTGCAACAATTGTTGTGGCTTTAAAGACTGTTTTTGGACTTGCGAAGGTTTGAATTATCTATATTTATCACAGAACTATCAAAATCAAGTCGCGGGCAAGCAGTATTTACCCAACTTTCTAAACCAAAATTTTCAAATTCAGAAGTGTTGATATTATTACTAATAAATAGGTAGGATTTTTTATCTTTTATTTTTTTGCTTAAATCAATGGCTTTTTTCAGGTTTTCTTGCCCTGGCTTTGTTGAAATGAGGATTCCTATTTTATCAGCGTTTAGGAATTTAAGATAAGATACTTTCTTGGTTTTTTTTAAGGATTCTATTTCTGATTCAGGGAGTTTAGTTAATTTGTCTTTTTCTAATATATAAATAGGTAGATTTATCTTAGATGCTAAGGAAAGGGCATGAAATCTTCCAGAACCAATTAATACTATGGCTTGTGTTGTTTTAGGGAAACTCAGCTTGCTACAACCTAAGACCTGTGTAATTTTTGTTATATTATTAGATAATAATTCTTTGATTTCAAAAGCAATGTCGTGATATTGGATGGAATAAGCGATTGCTATATTTTTGGGAAGTTCTTTTGAAAGAGATTTTATTTTCTTTTTATTTACTTTTGTTTTTATTTTTGCGGGGATGAATAAGGTTTTCATGATAATCTAGAATTAGAAATATTTATAAATGTTATATATAAATAAAAAAGATGGCAAAAAATATTGAAGATGAAGTATTATCTTATGAAGAATTTGTAGATTTGGCAGCAAGAGCAGAATCGCTAAGACAATATGATGAGAAAAAACAAAGTTTGTTGGCTCTTCCAGATAGAGATCATAAAGGGATAACTGTAAAAGAATGGTTAAAAGAAGCTGAATCTATTGGAATAGATAAAGAATACATGCTTAAGGCAATAAATACAAGGATGCCGAGCATTGTAGACCAGTTAAGAGAGATAAAAGAACATAATGGAATTCCTTCAATTAGTTCAATTTTCGAGACATATTATAATACACTTGAGAAAAAATTAGAAGAGACTCTCCCTTCCAAATTTAGGATTGGAGGATTTTTTCTAACAATTGAATTTTGGAAAATTATAGAAACCGAAGAAGTTGAAAAAAAAGGATTAATCTTTAAAAAAGAGATAAAAAAGAAAATTAATAAAAAAACCTCTTTTGGAAAATTACATCTCCTATCTAATGCTAATTATGATAATGTTCCGAAATTTGTTGTAAGCCTTGATTTAACAGACCCTTTGTTTCTCCATATTTTTGGAGAAGATATTAAAAAACTCAATAGTTATTTTAAAAAAAGAGGATTTCTTAATTCTTATAAAGTAAGATATGATTATAAGGATAATATAGATGAAGCAAGTTTGAGATGCAGAAATAAAATTAATAATTAATAATTTTTAACCAAATCAGCTCTTGCCTTTTGTTCAAAATAAAAATCTGAAGCATCTTGTTCATCTATTCTTGCTATTGCTTTCATTTGTGCTTTTACATGAGAAAAAGTTAATGGATATTCGTCATTTATTATATATTCGTCTTCTTCTTGAAAAAGATTTATAGAATTTAAAAGAATAGTATTCATTTTATTCAAACTTATTTTTTGGTCCTTGGTTTTGTCTTGAATTTTCTTTAAGAATTTTAGCAAAAGAAGGTGTTACGATTACCATGTTTTCTCCAAATCCTGCGATGTTTCCTTCAAGCGCATCAGTTGTTTTTTTAATTTTCGCTATTGCTCTCTTTAGTTCAATTGAGTCTCTTTTTCTTAACTCTTTTATGTCAATTATTGTTATAGTATATCCCTCTCTCAAAGCATCAAGAATATCATTTACATCATCGTATTGTTTTAGGGCGAAAAGCTTTACAAGAACTTTGCTCTCTTCCTCTTCCTTATCTAAATCAATTTCAAGGTATTCCTGAGGAATATCTTCATTATCGCCACGTGAACCTGAAAGAGCTCTTTTGATTTTATCGAAAACCATAGTAGATTTATAGAGAAGAGATTTATAAAGATTTCTGTGATTTAATTGGTTAGATAGCAGGAAATAGATTATTAATTAGAATTATTTTTTCATTGTTTTCATTACTTCTTCTCTTAATTTTCCAAGTTGTTCTGTTAATGAATTTTCTTGGGTTTCCATTGTTCTTGTTCTTAATTCAAGCATCTTCTTCTTGTTTTCAAGTTCTTCTTTAATTTTTGATTTTTCTGTTTTTACCATTAGTTGCCCAATAATTTTGAAAACTTCCTCTCCTGAATTCTCAATTGCCTGTAATGCTGATTCTGCTTCAGAAAATTCCATTTGAAATGCCTGCTTCTGGAGAAGTAAATTCTGTAAATTCTGCTCCAACATCTGCATCTCTTGAATTTTTTGATTTTCCATTTTACTCAACTCCTGACCTTTCTCGGTGATTATTATTTAACATTGTCCTTCGCAAAGTCACTCGGCTTTTACTTTCTTTAATTTTGTTCTTGGCTTATAGAAAATTTTGCTTCCGCAATAAGGGCAAACAAATCTTTTTTCAAGGTTAGCACTAAGAATTTTCTTCCCACATTTGAAACATTTGTATGTTGTCATTTAAAAGACACCTGCGGTTTCTTTTAAAAGCTTCCCTCTCGATGCGGATGGACGATTTCTTTGCTCGAGCCCACACTCACTTTTATGGATTAGGCTCGTGTAAACTCTCGTTGCCTCCGGGGAAATCGCGTACAAAACAATTAAACGATTTGATTTATTTATCATGGTATTATCTTAATTTTTTATTTTATAAATTTATTCATTCAAATAATAAGTATCTGATGCGAACTTTTTATTGCATTTTGAACATTTCCATATTCCACTTGATAATCTTTTAACTCCAAGTTTTTTACAATAAGGGCATTTTTGTTTTTTTCTTTGTTTTTCCTCGACTTTAACTAATTTTGATTTTATAGACCTTCCATATCTTGCTCCAAACCTTCCTGATGATTTTGTTTTTTTTAATTTTGTTGGCATTTTATATGATTTTAAAAGAAATAGAAGGTTTTTAAATTATTTGCTAAGATTAATTGAGCTGTTCACCTTTTCTACTAACTTACTTTCTCTATCTGCAATGTCCTTATTATTCTTTGTTCGTTCTAAAAGATATTCGCTGATTACATAACGATGATGCCAAATAAAACATTCATATTTAGCAAGATAATTACACTGACAATCTACCACTGCTTGTTTTCCGTCCATCATCCCCCACTTCACACAATCCTCATGGAGAACATATTTATCAGGATCTTTTTTGTGTTGTTTCATTAATTGTTTTAGTTCACTTTCCCCAAGCTCATTGGGAAATTCATCAGTAAAATGGGTTCTTCCACAGAATTGACAATCCACGACAAGCGAACTTGTATCTAAAACTGCTGATTTAAATTCATCACTTGGAGGAGAAAGTTGTTTTTTAGACATTTTCATATAAAAAAAGCATTGTTTAAATTAATTTTGTTAATAGGAAACATATATTAAATGGGGCTGCCCGGATTTGAACCGGGGTCACCAGGTGTTTCGGAAAACCTCTCGGGATTTGTATTCCTACTTGTCTCGAGCTAATCTCACCCAAACCTGGAAGGCTACCAAACTACCCCACAGCCCCCTCGTAAAAAGAAACTGCAAGTAATTTATAAAGCTATTTCTTTTCTTCCTTATCTTCTTCTGGCTTTACTTCTTCTGTTGTAGCTTCTTTGCTTTCTTCATCTGTTTTAGCAACTTCCTTCTCTGCTTCTTCCTGCTCTATAACTTTTTCTTGTTTAGTATGAAGTTCATTAAAATACTTATCGAGTTTCGCCCTTTTTTCTGGGAAGGTTTCTGTTCTTTCCTCTTGAATTTCTTTATCATATTTCCCTGCATCAATTAATTTCTCAACATCTAAAGCTGATTTGTTTTCTACTAAAATCCCTAAGCTAACACAAGTCCCAACAACAGTTTTAACTGCTGATTTTAGATCATTGCAAAGCATATTTGGGAATTTTGTTTTTGCAATAGAAATTATTTGCTCAATTGACGCATTTGCTATCTGCATTTTTAACTGAATTCCTGAACCTTTCTCTATCCCTAGCTCCTTTTTTAAGAGTTCTGAAACAGGTGGTGAAAAAACATTGACTTCAAACTCCTTTGTTTTTGTATCAATCTCCAGCTCAACTGGAACTTTAAGTCCCTTGAAATCTTTTGTAGCATCATTAACCTTCTGGATTATTTCTGCTATGTTCATTCCAAGTGGTCCAAGTTTTTGGCTAAGGGCTGGACCAGGACTCATGCTTCCACCTTCAACCAAAAGTTTAATCTGCATCTTCTTTTTCCTCACGTCTTATAACTTTAACATT
>JAGLWP010000014.1 GCA_023133375.1 Candidatus Pacearchaeota archaeon
CTTGAAGGCCGAATTCCCATTCTATCAAAACTTTCAGGATACTTCATAGGCCATTCTACTGCTTCTTTCAATTCCTGCTTAATATTATCCAAACCCCCAATAGACTCCCAATCAACATTTGGTGCTTCAACAAAAACCTCTCTCATTGCAGAAGGTCTAACAATTTTTAAAGCATCCATAAAATCTTCTTGCTTTACAATTAATTGCTCTAAAACTTCTTTAGGAATTTGCTCTTCGCTATCAAGTTTCATTTTAGGAAGTAATTTCCTTAACACATTCATAGCAGCTTCTTTAGTTAATGCTTCCAAATCAGCACCAACAAATCCATGAGTCAAACTTGCAAGTTCTTCAAGATTAACTTTTTTACTCAAGGGCATTCCTCGTGTATGGATTTTCAAAACAGCAAGTCTTCCTTCTGTTCCAGGAACATTAAGCTCTAATTCTCTATCAAAACGTCCTGGCCTTCTCAAAGCAGGGTCAAGAGCATTAACTCTATTTGTTGCACCAATAACAATAACTTTCCCTCTTGATTTTAAACCATCCATCATTGTCAAAAGCTGACTGACTACCCGCCTTTCAACTTCTCCCATTACTTCTTCTCTTTTAGGAGCAATAGCATCTATCTCGTCAATGAAAACAATTGATGGGGCTGTTTTTTCAGCATCTGCAAAAATATCTCTAATCTTTTTCTCACTCTCACCATAAAACTTGCTCATGATTTCCGGTCCATTCAATAATATAAAATTAGCCTCTGATTCATTTGCAACTGCTTTAGCCAATAAAGTTTTACCAGTTCCAGGAGGCCCATACAATAAAATTCCTTTTGGTGGCTGCACTCCAAGCCTTTCAAAAATTTCCGGATGTTTTAATGGTATCTCCACCATTTCTCTAATTTTCTTTATCTCATCATTCAATCCACCAATATCTTCATAAGTAATTTCGGGTATCTTCTCATCACTCATCTCAACTGCTTTTGGATTCAATACAACTTCAGTATTTTCTGTTATTATTGCCGGTTGATTAGGACTTGCTGAAATAACTAAAAATCTAATATGAGTAACTGCCCCGCCCAAATTTCCAAAACCCATTCCACCAAGAATCTCGTTTAAATTTCCAAAAATATCATTCATATCCCCCATTTCATCAGACATTAAATCCCTCCTTCTTTGCACTCCTCCTAAAACAACAATGTCTCCTTTCAAAATTGTTCTTCCCAAAAGTCCTTTTTTCAAACCTTCTGGATCACCCTGCACCATAATTCCTTTTTGAGCAGGAGCAATAACAATTTTCTTTGCTTCTCTGACATCTGCTTTAAGAATTGAAACAACATCACCAATTCCAGTTTTAGCATTTCTTCTCAAAATTCCATCAATCCTTATAATCCCCTCGCCAACATCAGCAGGATAAGCCCTGTCAGCAATTGCAACTGTTTCACGATTACCTTTAATCAAAACAACATCTCCTCTCTTAATACCAAGCTCCCTCATTATTTCAGCATCTATCCTGGCAATTCCTTTATATGCGTCGTCTTGCAAAGCCTCAACAACCTTTAATCTAATTGGTTTATTTGTCATTTTGATATTTCTCTAATTTTGATAATCTTTTTAATTCCATCAAGGATATTTTTGGTAAGTCTGGTTCAAACATCTCTGGTTCAAAAGGACTTGGCTTTCTTGGTTCATAGTCATCACCCATAGCATCCACTACCCTCTGCAATCTAACTGAATCTTTTTCATTTGTCATTTATTCTCTTCTCCTTCAACAAAATTTACAGATAACTTTCCAATATCATCTAAACACAATCTTACCATATTATTCATTATTTTTTCCTGCTCTCTCATAAATAAAACTATCTCCTTAGGAATTGAAACAGCATAACTATTCCCAACAAGTCTCATTTTTACATGAAAAGTTTTATTTTTTAGATTTATAAATTTATTGTATTCTTGCTCATCAACAGGATGAACTATTTTCGCATGACACTTTGGACAAAGCATTGCCCGAAGAAGAAATCCATTCCTAACTACTTTCGCATTTTTCATTCTAACATTACATCTTTTACATAAAATATGATTATCAAATATATCTGTCATTTGCTATTGATACTCCATATAATTAAAAAAAGATTTTGGACGGGGGATATAGGAAGCAGAACCACCATAAATTCCAAAATGGGCTGTTAATCTCTCCAAAGATTTTTTCACAGATTTTTCATACATTTTCTGATAATTATTTTTTTGTTCATACATTTGAATATGGGCCACACCGATTAAGATGTGACCGGGGTTGAAAAGAGGTGTGTATACACATTGTATATACCGCATGATAGATACTATTTAAATATTTCTGTTATTAAAACCTTGCACAAAAGTGTGCAATCTGCACAAGAAGAGAATTAAATTTGGGATAATCAAGAATAAATTTTAATATAACAACCAGGGCATAATTGTCCTGCTCCTTCAACATAGTATTCTCTCATATCTATTCTGGTCTTTACTTTGACATTTGTTTCATTGTCACATAATACACATTTCTCTAATTCATTTCCTTCAATATATCTTGTTTCTTTTTTTAATTCCATTTTAATTTTATTCTACTACGATAAATAATTTCTTTATAAATATTTCTGTTCCAATCCAAAGCCAACATTTTAAAAACACTATTGATTAATTATTTTGATGAACAAAAAAATCGAGGGGATAAAAAAATTCTGGAAAAAATTTTGGTTTATGTTATGGAAAGATGATAGTTTAAAGGGATGGATTTTTTCAATTATTTTTCTGTTTGTGTTTATAAAATTTATTTTCTTTCCAATATTAGGTTTAGTGACAGGGACTGCCTTGCCATTAGCAATTGTTGAATCATGCAGTATGCATCACGCCGGAACTATCTTTTCAAATTATAATAACTGGTGGGAGCGACATGAAGAAAAGTATGAAGCATTAAACATAATAAAAAAAGATTTTCAGGGAGGATTATTCAATAAATTTAGAAGGGGATTTACTAAAGGAGATATTCTCCTCCTTATAAAAGCAAAACCCGAAAAATTAAAAATTGGAGACATAATAGCATTTAATTCCGGAACAAGAAATATTCCAGTAATCCACAGGATAATAAACATCAAAGAAAAAGATGGCGAATTGACTTTTACAACAATAGGAGACAATAATGCTCAAAGTTTAACCTCATCAAATAACGTCTTTGGAGTTGATGAAAGAAAAATAAAATCTGAACAACTTGTTGGAAAAGCTGTTTTGAGAATTGTGCCTTATCTTGGATGGGGAAAATTGGTATTCTTTGAACATTTAAAGCCAAAATCAGAAAGAGGCATATGCAAAGAAAATTAAGAAAAGTTTTTAAACAGAAAAAAACAAAAATAAAAGAGGAATATTATAATGGAATTTTGTCCTAAATGTGGAGCTGTTCTTATTCAAAAAAGGAAAAAGGATGGATGTGCAAGATGTAATTATTTGGTAAAAGGAAAAATCAAATTAACCACTTCTGAAAAAATAGGTGAGAAAAAAGAAGTTGCAATAATAAAAAAAGAAACGCAAACATTTCCAATAATAAAAGAAAAATGTAAGGAATGCGGGAATGACAAAGCATATTTTTGGACCGTCCAAACTCGCTCAGGAGACGAAGCAGAAACCAAATTCTTTAGATGCACAAAGTGCGAACATACTCGAAGAGAATATCGATAATTAATGACTGATAATTTCAAGTTTTTCCAATTCCATATGAAAAATCTTAGAAAAATTAATTGCATCTTTTTTATGCATAAAATAATACTTAGAACCAAACCTATTATCCCTAAGATTTAAATAAACTTTTCTATGATGGAGAGAAGGTTTATATGCAACACTAAAATTCCCTTGCTCTTTAGAATTTATAACATCTCTCTCAATTAATTTTGGTATTATTTCTTCTTGAGAAAAAAGATGTTTTGCTCTAATAACAGCCCAATCATATTTATTAATTTCCTCTGGGATAGTATATTCTCCATGCTTTAAAATTTTGGAATATAACGATAAACCTATTGATTCTAATACTGCTCTACAATGTTCTCTTAAAGTAAAATATAATTTTTTATTATCAAGTGAAAATCCAAAATTTGGAGCCAAAGGAAGAACAAAAGAAAAATTTCCTTTTTTAGAATAGCTTAGGAACCCCACATTATATACATTCATTAAAGCTTTTTCTTCAAGCTCGGGAACTGCTGAAGCAAAAAAATTTGATAAATTTGATATCTTTAAATTAGGGGCATAACCCTTCCATTCTATAATATTACTTGCTCTTTTTTCAAGTGTTTCACGTCTCATAGAATAAAACAAAAAAGATATATTAAAAGGATTATTATAATTAAGAATATATTTTTAAACTTCTTCTTTAATAATATTACATTGGCTCTGTAGCTCAGCTTGGTTAGAGCACCAGACTCTTAAAAGAAACCCGTTGGTTTCTTTTGAACTTCCTCGAAGCACGGAACGGCGATTTCAAATTGCCTCCGGAGAAATCGCGAAGGAGAAATCTGGGTGTCGGGGGTTCAAATCCCTCCAGGGCCATTATGGTGTCACAGACACCATTAATTCTGAAAGAATTTGAAGGCAGGTAAATTATTGTTATTTAACACTCGGGGGTCGAGCAAGTTCACGAGAGAGACTATGTAATCCAGTGACGAATGAGCTTGGAAGCAAAATCCCTCCAAGGCCATAATTGTCTCATTCACTATGCTCATCGCAGATTAATTCTCAGAACCAGACATCTGTCAAGGTTCTTCACTTAAATTTAAATTAAGGATTACATCAAACATTTTTTCATTAACAATTATATCAATCTTGCGAATGAATGAGCAAGCAAAAATTATCTTCCAATAAATTTATATACTTAAAAATATATATTTCTAACATGACACAAGTAATAAAAAGGGGCGGAAGAAGACAGAAGTTTATTCCCGCAAAAATAAAAAACTCCATAAAGAATGCTGCAAAAGCAGCAAGAATTTCTCCTGCAAAAACCAGAGAGTTGGTGAATGAAGTTGGAGGAGCAGTAATTGAGTTTGCTCAAAAGAAAAAACTTGTAAAAACTATAGATTTGCGAAAATCAATTTTAGGAAGAATTAACAGGAGAATAAAATCTGTTGCTTCTGCATGGAAAAAATCTGAAAAAAGAAAAAAGAAATAAATTCATTCTTATTTTCTCCTCTTAAAAAATTCAATCTGCCTAAATCTTTTCATAATCTTTCAAAATCACTTATTCAACCTCTTCAGATTTCTCGCAAGAATTGCCCGCTGTTCAACTTTTCGCGTAACAAGAATTTTTTTCTTACCAACAGAAGTCGGATTTGATATTGTTTGTCCTGCTTCTGCTCTCACAATCACATTAAGAAGACTCATAGGAATTTTCTCTCCCTTGGAAATTCCTAAATCAGAATGAAGTTTTCCAGGACGATGAATTGCTCGCTGAATCCACCTCTTTACCATAAATAACTTAATAAAAAGGCATATTTAAATTTTCCTATCCCAACTAAGAAGAAAATCACATTCGGGGCAGATAGTTAGAATTATTTAATAATCCCTTGTATGTTCTCTATAGCGTCGGCAACTTCCCGACCTTTCTTAGTCAATTGGATAATTTTAATTCGCCCCTTTTTTTCAAATCCAACTAACTTAAGTTCTTCTAATGTTTGCAGAATCTTCACTGCATGGCTATAAGTACAATCTACTTCCTTAGCCAAAATACTACCATACCGCATTCGGTTGTTCTTCTTCAAAGATACCAGCATCAAAGATGGCTTTCTCCTGAAAAAGATATCAAAGTTATCTTTCATTTGAATATGTAATTCTGATGTATATATCGTGATAGGTATATACTTTTAAATGTTTTGGAAACTATATTTAAAAATGTTTATTAAGGATTGCTACTGTTAAACTTCATGGTAAAAAAGACAAAAATCCTTGCTATTGGAGATATTCACGGAGATACTGGCTTAGTCAAAAAATTAGCTGAAAAAGCCAAAAAAGAAGAAGTTGACGTGGTAATTTTAGCTGGTGACTTAACTTTTGTAGAACAATCAGTAAAAAATCTAATTGGCCCTTTCATAAAAGCAAAAAAGCAAGTACTTTTAATCCCAGGGAATCATGAATCAAATGCCACCATAAATTTTTTAGCCGAAATGTACCCAAATACAAAAAATATTCATGGTTATTCAATAAAAAAAGGAGATTTAGGTATCTTTGGAGCAGGCGGAGGAGATATAATAAATATCACTCCAGAAAAAGAAATATTCAAAGCATTAAAGCAAGGACATGAAAAAGTTAAAGACTCAAAAAAGAAAATCATGGTTACCCATATGCATCCAAAAGGAAGTAAAGCAGAGTTTTCTGGATTTAAAGGAAGTAAAGCTGTTAGAAAAGCAATGAAAGAATTTAAACCAAACATTTTGATAAGTGCCCATATTCATGAGGCATCTGGGATAGAAGAAAAAATTGACGGAACAAAAGTCATTAATGTCAGCAGAAAAGAGAAGATTTTTGAGATTTAGATATATCAAAAACAATAAAAACCCTTGTTCTTCTTTAAAATCATGCCAAAAAAACAAACAAAATCAAAAGAAGAAAAAATAGCTGAGAGTTATTTTCCAGTTGATGAAAGAGATTTAAAATACACAACTGAAAAACAAGAAAAAGAAAAAAATCAAAATTTCTCAAAAATTACAATTGAAAAACCTTACAAAAGAGCAGAATCAAAAGAAATTATAGAAGAAACAAAAAAAACTACTTATAAAAAAAGAAAAAATTCAATCAAAAATAAAAAAATAGAATATTCTCCTGCAAAAATAAATTTAAAGAAAGATGGTTATGAACTTATAATCACAGAAAAACCTCAAGCAGCATTAAAAATTTCATCTGCATTAGGAAAATCAACAAAAAGAAATTTACAGGGAGTTCCATATTATGAATTAACGAAGAATGGGAAAAACATTGTTGTGGCGTGCACTGTGGGTCATCTATTAACACTAAAACAAAACATATCTGGTTCACATTTTCCAATATTTGATATAAGTTGGGTTCCTAATTACATGGTAAGAAAAAAAGATTTTACAAAAAAATATTATAACACTTTATCAAAATTAGCAAAAAATGCTGGAAGTTTAACTGTAGCAACAGATTATGATGTAGAAGGAGAGGTAATTGGGTTAAATGCTGTTAGATTCATTTGCGGACAAAAAGACGCAAGCAGAATGAAATTCTCAACACTAACCCCTGTTGAATTAAACGAAGCTTATAAAAATAAATCCTCAACAATAAATTGGGGGCAAGCAATAGCTGGTGAAACTCGGCATTATTTAGATTGGTTTTATGGGATTAATCTTTCAAGAGCATTAATGAGTGCAATAAAATCAACAGGCAAATTCAAAATTATGTCCATTGGGCGAGTTCAAGGACCAGCACTAAATTTAATAGTTCAAAGAGAAAAGAAAATTCAAGAATTTAAATCAAAAAGATATTGGCAGGTTTTTATTACAATTAAAAATTCCCATGTTTTAGAATTAAAACACAATAAAGATATTTTTGGCCCCGAAGGGGTCTCCGATGGAGTTAAAAAACAATTAAAGAAATTCGAAAAATTAGAAGGGACATCAGCCCAAGCAGAAACAAGAAAAAAAGAACAAATCATCCCTCCAAATACTCCTTTTAATCTAACCAATTTACAAATGGAATGTTACAAACTTTATGGGATTACTCCTTCAAGAACTCTAAGAATAGCTCAATCACTCTATCTTTCTGGATTAATTAGCTACCCAAGAACCTCAAGTCAAAAACTCCCTTCATCTATTAAATACAAAGAAATACTTTCAAAACTAACTAAAAAATACCATGCAGAAAAATTAATAACAAGAAAAAACCCAATTGAAGGTAAAAAATCAGACCCAGCCCATCCTTCAATCCATCCAACTGGACAAGATGCAACAGCAATCTCAACAGAGGAAGAAAAAATATATGATTTAATTGCGAGAAGATTCATTGCCTTATTTTGCGATAATGCAATAGTCGATAATAAAACAATAACTGTCAAAATTGATGACTTAGTTTTCTCAACTCGGGGCGCTGCAATAAGAAAAAAAGCTTGGATGGAAGTTTACCCCTCAAAATTAAAAGAGCAGGAAATCCCAGATGTAGAAGGCGAAGTAAAAATAATCAAAGTAAGAACAGAAGAAAAACAAACCCTGCCCCCAAAAAGATACAGTCCTGCATCAATAGTTTCTGAACTTGAAAAAAGAAATCTTGGAACAAAATCCACAAGAGCAAGTATAATTGAAACCCTCTACAGCAGAGGGTATGTAAAAGAAAGAAGTATGGAAGCAACCCCCCTTGGGATGTCCCTTATTTCTACATTAGAAAAATATTCTCCAATAATCATAGATGAAAAACTTACAAGGGAACTTGGGAAAGAAACAGAAATGATTTCTGAAGCAAAAACCGATTTTGAAGCAAAAGAAAAAAAAGTTATAGACAAATCAAAAGATGTGATAGGAGAAATTGCAAAAAATTTTGAGAAAAGAGAAAAAGAAATTGGAAAAGAATTACTACAAGCCACATTAAAATTAAGAGAGCAAGAAAAAGAGGAAAATAAATTAAACCCTTGCCCATTATGCGGAAAAGGAACTTTAGGAATAACTTATTCAAGAAAAACAAAACGACATTTTGTTGCTTGTGATGCCTACCCTGATTGTAGAAATACTTACAGCCTGCCCCCAAACAGCTTCATCAAAAAAACAGACAAAATCTGCGACAAATGTGGATTCCCAATATTAATGTCATTAAAAGCCAGGAAAAAACCTTGGTTTTTTTGTTTTAATCCAGAATGTCCAAGTAATAAAAAGAGGATTGAAGAATATCAGAAGAAGAAAGAGGAAGAAGCAAACAATGAACAACAATAATTTCCTGTACAAACAAATTAATACCAAAGAACTAGAAGAAATGAGAGAATTTAACTCCCGGTTTTTTAGAAAAGAGGAAATTAAAATAAAAAAGGAAAAAGAAAAACAGAGGGATTATTCAATGCCATTCATGGAAAATAAAAAATATAATTAACCCACCCCACCAAACTCCCACACTCACCTTCTTAATAACCAACCTCTCGGGTGGGCGGGTGGGGAATATCTCTAAAACCACTCCACCAAATTCCTCTGCGTCTTAATCTCCTCCAACAATCTACTCCTCTTCATTATTCCTCCACAATCAAAATTGAATTTTATTTTCCCAATCTGTTTCACACTTTCAATTAACTCCTCCCTACTATCAAATTCTATATTCTTTTGCAAAGCTTTTCTCACACTTTCCCTGACAACCCAAACACCCAAAGCAGCCCAATAAGATGGAGTCTCAATCCGAATAACCAAAACAGATGCCTGTCTCTTAATCTTATTCAAGTATTCAATAATTGGAAGTCGTGAAGCATAATAACCCCCAGCAGTAGCTGTAGCATAATTCTTCCGCCCATAATAATTTTCAAAATCAGTTGACGCCTTTATCTCTGTTCCAGGATTCCATGAACTTCCAGGCAAGTAAAGTTCAAAAAGTTCATAACTCCAAACATTTGGAAATAACATTATCAAATAACAATTTCCCATAAACTCGCCAAAAAATAATTCATGCTCCTCAATCCATTTAAAATCTCTTACATTTTTCAAAAGAGATTTTCCAAGAATATCATCAGTTGCAGTTATACTCCATCTTGTCGGCACTAATCTTTTATTTTTCTTTAATCCCAAAACTCCCACACTCAAAATCTTATTCAAAGTATATTCACTAAAATCCCTCTTATACAACACTTCTAAACTTTCGAATGCTTTTACCTCATCATTAATCGCCTTATCAACTTGCCTATCAACTTTAACATTACTTGTAATTTTCGCCTTATCCAAACTCGCCCTCATTCCATGCGGTGTCACAATCTTATCATTTCGTCTCCCAACATTTAATCTATTTTTTAATTCAATCTCAATATCAACTGGTTTAGAAGCAATCGCAATTTCCTGCGCAATCTGAACAAACTTTTTGTTCAGCCTTGAATCCTGAACCTTGGACTGAAACCTTGAATTTAGCAAACCTTCCCTTAATCTAATAACGTCATTAATCCCAAAATTATTATCTGCCCAATATCTCACATCATCATAAACCCAAGCATTCTCATCTTTATCCAAAGGACTCAAAATCCCAACATTAACCAAGGGATATCTTAACTGCGAACCAACAAAAACCGTCGGCGGAGAATTACTATCAAGTTTTGAAATATTCAAATCTCTATATTTAAATTTTGTTTCAGCAATCTTTTTAATGATTTCAAATTTTATATCTTGCATTTCAAATTTAAAACTATCCTCCTATTTTTTCAAAATCCAAAAAATTTCTTCTAACGAAAAATTTGAATTTTTTGGGCCAACGAGTTTCTTCCTTCCAAATATCTCCTCGCGCATGAAAGATACCCAAATCATTTGAAACTAAAGTAACAGAACACCTAGCTTTTGCCAGAGTCATCCCAGAAATTAAAAAGTCAAAATTAGCTTCGCTCAGATTATATTTTCCTTTAAGTTCAATGTATCTATTATAAAAAATCTGATAGAAAATTTTTTCATCTCCTCTTAATTCAAGAATTTTATTATTATCCCAAAATGTTTCAACTAATCTCCTTCGTTCTTTATACTCCTCCCTTTCTTTCCTATGTAATTCTAGTAACTCGCGATTTCTACAAAAACCAATTCTTTTAATATTTTTTTTAAGAGAGTAACTATGTCCAGCTTGAAGTTCTTCTGAAATCAGAGGAGTAATATAAAAATTGCTTCCCTTTCCAATATAATCTTGCATTAAACTGAAAAAATTATAATGCCCTTCAATTTCAGCAATTTTTTCTGCTAAAATTCTTGAATTCTTATTTTCAGTAAAATAATTAAGAAGTACACTTGTATCAAATAAAGCAGGACATTTTCTTAATGCAAATTCTTCTAAAGACACACTATAATTTTTCTTTTCCATCTTATTTATATCCATCCCCTCTTAAATATCCCTTTTTCTTTAATCTCAAAAGATAATTCTTTATCAGGCAAACTCCGATGTTTCAATAATATCGCCTTCCTCTTTCTATTATCACTTCTCAATTCAATAATACACTTGCTCCAATACTGAAACAAGTCCCCCCCAACAAGATTTACCTTACCTCTTATTCCTTTCCTCCAATCCTCTTCAGAAACAAAACCAGCATAAACCTGATTAGTAATAATCACAGGAATTTTCTGTTTTCGAGAAACCTCTGCAAGCGCTCTCATCTGCTTTGCAACCTCACGATTAACCAGTCTAATTCCCTCATCCTCTTTAGATTTAATAGCATCTCCCAATTCCAATCTATAAAGCATAGCCATTCCATCAATAACAATCAAACTCACTTGCCCTTTCCTAACTTTATCTAACAAGGTAACGAAAACTTTTTTCTGCTCATTAAAATCCGTGGGTTCAAGCAAAAGAATATTTTTTAATATTTCTTCATAACCATCTCCCACAATTTGTTTTACTCTATCAACAGAAAATCCCCCCTCTGTATCAATAAAAATCACTTTATTGCCTTTTTTTGATTGACTGCAAGAAACAAGTATTGTAAAATTTGTTTTCCCACTTCCAGGAGGCCCGGCAATCATGGTTATCACATCTTTCTCATAACCTCCAAAAAGCCATTTATTAAAATCATAACTTCCCGTGGAGATTCTATTAGTCATAAAAATTAAAACATTATAGAATTAATAAGGATTATTATAATCAAGTTACTTCAAATTTTTTTGAAATCACTTTCTAACTTATATAATTCAGTATCCCAATATTCACATTAACCTAACTTCGCATTATAGATGTTGGTTTTTTATACTTAACAGACTTATCTTTTTTAATTAAATATTCCAACTCAGCTCCACCACCAGATAAAGGTGCTATATTTTGAAATTCAATTGTTGCTTTAGATTTATTAGGTCGTGTAAAATTAGTGATTGTAAATCCTCCCATAATAGAGATCATCCTTGTCAATTTCCCATTTCTTTTAGAATATCTAACAAAGGTTTCATCAAGAGATAATTCTGTTTTCAAATCTTTTGGGATATATTCTCCCATAGGTCTTTCTTCTCTATTCTCTCGTAAATCTTTTAAGATATTTCTAAATATTTCTTCATTTTCTCTTGCAATTAAATAATAATCTTCTGTTAACACAATATAGGGCAAGAATAATGGATTTATAAATATTTTTATTTCAACTTTTTAAAATCACTTTCAATCTTATCCAAATCCTTAATTATGGCAGACACAGCATCATTTACTGCCTTCTTTGCAGTTTTACCCTTTGTTTTAACTAAAAGAGTTGGTTTCTTAGTTGGATGGTCTCTTCTCCACGCTGCAAAACTTACATGACCATCTTTATTAAGATAAACTCTCAAAATCTCTGCAATAGTAAGACTTTCAATTTCTGCTTCTAATTCTTCTTTTGCATTCTTAAAAATATGAATTTCCATAATAAGAAGTCACTAATTTGATTTATAAAGATTATGTTTACTTTCCAAAAATTAAATCATCTATATCCTTTTGAGATAAATCTTTATCTTCCTCTTCCTTTTCTGTTTTTAATTTCCCTCGCTCATATCCATTCGCTCGGAATTTTTTATCATTAATAGAATCATCAATCTCGCGAGTTT
>JAGLWP010000015.1 GCA_023133375.1 Candidatus Pacearchaeota archaeon
TGTGTGAATGGATATGTAATAGCAAGGGCAGAGGGATTTGAAGATACTAAGCAGATTCTTTCAACAATACAGGCAGGGAGTGTTGATATTATTTTGGATAAACTTTATAGCATGAATGTTAATTTGAAATTAGATGGAATTAAATACGGGGATGAAGCAGTAATTTATTTTATTTCCGAGGAGGGAACAAGGACAGTTGTTTATCCTGAACAAAAGAATGTGGAATTAGTTGAAGGGCAATATGAGGTTCAGGTTTATATTTTTAAAGATTCATCTATACAATTGCCAGAAACAATTCATGAAGAATGTATTGAAGTTCCAAGGTCTGGGATAGGTGGGTTGTTTGGTATGACTGAGAAAAATTGTTTTGATGTTAAGATTCCTTCACAGATTATTTCTAATGTTCTTGCAGGAGGAGGAAAGCAAGAATATTATATTTTAGAATCTGAATTTCAGAGTTCAAGTACTATTGAAATACATGCAGAAAGTTTAGCTATTCCAAAGACACTTGAAGAACTTCAAAATAATTATCTTGTATTTGAGGATAAAGATTTGGAGATATATTTTAAATGAAACAAGAAAAAATATTGAAAATTGGAATGGTTTTTGTGGTTTTAGTTTTGACTTTATCTTTTGTGTCATCTGCTATGCGTTCAAATCCACAATATACACAATTTATGGGAGCACAGGCAAGAAAATTTGATGAATCAATGTGTGAGCAAGGACAGGATTTTCTTATTCAGATTGCTCCTTTTGGATGCACTCCTGCTGTTGTAAGAAGTGATTTGCTTGAAGAACAAAATGTTCCTGTTTTTTGTCAGCTCGGAGCCACGAAAATTAATCCTTTAATAAATGTTGAGGCAATTGAAGGCATTTCTTTTTCAGGAGAATATCCTCCAGAAGTAGAAGGAATTGCTTTTCATCCTGCACGAGCTGCATTAGGTATTGAAGGAGACTTGACTAATCCTGTATTAAATAATATTGGTTACGCAGTTATAGTTTTGAAGAAACAGGCAAATGCTTCTGCAATGCCTGATTATGTTTCAGGAAATCTTACGGCGAGAATAAAATATAATGTGAAGAATGCATTTGGGATTGGCAAGGCGAATTTTTATCTTCCTGAAATGACTGATGATGAATGGGAAAGAGTAAAATACCAATATGGCTTTTGGGATGGGAAGGGGGCTCTTAGATCAGAAAGTGTAGAGGGTGACAGGGCAGTAATTTCAGTTTATTCTGGTGATGATAAAATTTCAAGTGTTTCTTTAGAAAAAGGAGAAGAGTCTGGAAAGATTTATCTTCCTGGGTTTGATTGTTTGGCAAGTTTGCAATTGAAGCTTAATAGTTTAGAAAATCCAGACACAAGGGCGTTGTTAAGAATTAATGCAAATGTTGTTGAAGTTGCTAAAGGAGAGAAATTTTTAGAGAATAAATGTCAGGTTGTGAGTTTAGAGAAACAAGGGTTAGTCCAAAAAGTAAAGATAAAGTGTAAAGAAGATGAAGGAGTAAATAGTTTTAATTTAATGATTGGTCCGAAGGTAAATTTAAGTATTGATAATGTGGAAAGAGAAGTAGGGCTTGGAGATTTTCTTTATAAAACTCAAGATGAAGAAAAATCAGTTTATTTAGCGTATATTGGGACTAAAGGGGACCCAAGAGATGTAGATAAGTTATTTATTTATCTTGTTTCAATGCCTAGACATAAAGATAAATTAAGTGAAGATGAATTAGCTAGTTATAATACAGTGGTGGGAAAGTTATTAACTGCTGGAGCTACAAGTAGCGGGTTTATTGATATTTCTTCTAGTGTTATAAAAATATATGCAGGATTAGCTAATTTACTTGCTCGTGCTATTTTAAATGGTGAAGAATTTTATTGGATTAATTATGATGAGGAAATTCTGGCTTTCAATAGCAAAGTAACTGTTAATGGTTTTGCAGAACCTGTAGATAGTAATGTAATAGATGAGATTGAATATTATCAAAATGCAGTTGATGATTATGAAACAATTGGAGAGAGTTTTGTTGGAGAAAAGCATTTTAAAAATGAACAAATAACTCTTGATGAAGAAGCTTTATATCAGCAAATAATTCTTGCAGATTCTGCAAAACAAAAAGCTACTGTTGTTGAATTATGTAATGAGTTTAAATCCTCTTATCCTGATTCAAAGAAGAAGATAAAAACATATTGCGATAATAAATACAAGCTTTCAAATCAGGAAATTTCTGTTGGTTATGTTACAATAAATGGCGAATCAAAGAAGATTACTTTTGATGGAATTTATGAACCAAGTATTAAAGATTACAGCGTAAAGATATTTGTTAGTAATGCTGGAAAATATAGTAAGGAAAACACTTTGCGAAAGAATGGAGAGAGTTATGTTTCTGATAATGAATCTATTGTTTTAAAAGAGTTAGAGGAGGATTATGCTGTTTTTGATGTTAGTAATGTGGACTATGGTTTGCTGAAGGAGATTACTTATGACCCCAAAAATTTGAAAATAGAATTAGGGAATTATGAGATTGTTGGTAAGAATAAATATAAAATTAGTTTAGAGAAAATTAATTTAAGGAAGTCAGCAAAAGTGTTGCTTTCTCCTGGGTTTGAGGATGCTGGGACAGAAGCAAGTTTTGGATTTAAGATTGGTATTGAAAAAAGGACATTTGAATTATCTCCTGATAAAATTAGAGAGCAGATTGAGAAATTAGATGAGCAATTAGGGAAATGGCAGAATTTTTCTGCGGGGCTTGGGAAGGTTGTTAAAGGATTAAAGACCGCATGTCTTGCAACAGGAGCTGGTTTGGTTTTCAAAAACTTTTTAGCAAATACAGGTGGAGCAGGTATTGCGAGAAAATATATTATGAGAGGAAGTGGAGGATGGTATGAAAGATGTGTTGATATTGTCGAGGAGAGTGGTGTTTCATTAGATAAATGTTTATTGGAAAATGCAGATGAGATAGATAGGGATGTTGAAGATGTTACAAGATTGATGAGCAAACAAGTTGAAGAGAGGCAGGAGTTAGAAGAAACAATTTCAAAGATAAATGTTCTTGGAGAAAGTGTTATGAATACTACTGAATTTAGGATGCAATATTCAGAAAATGTTATATCATATTGGAAGAAGAGTTATGGGACTTCTTTTGCAGACCCTGATGGGAAGGGAGAAAATATTAAGAAAGAAGAAATGATTAAAATTTTATCTTATGAGGGATGGAAAAATGGTAATTATAATGAGGGGCAATTACGAGAGATTGGACTTTGGGCAAAAGTTTTAGAAGACGATAATGCAAATGAGGATTTGAAAAAGATGGCTGAGAAAGAACTTTATTCTGTGTTGTCAGATGTTAAAATTAATGCTGGAGATTTTAATGAGAGGACAAATTTTGAAGCAGAAACTGGAATGGGGGACAGTAGTCTTGTTGCTTCTTTTGGAGAAATAAATGAAATACCTGTTACTGAAAGAAAAACTTTTGGGAATACTAAATATAAGTCTAGTACTATAAATAAGGAAGATTATGTTTTTTCTTTTAAGGATAGTAAATTAGGCGAGAAATATCTTTTAGTTTATGATGAAGATGGAGTGGTTCAGAGTACTTATACAATTGGAGACAATGATGTTTTGGTTAAGAAGGAGGAACAAAACCCTCTTGATTTTTTCTTTAAACAATATGATAAATCATCTTATGAGAATGTGTATAAAAATGCTGAGGTGCATTATTATGAGACAGAACCTTATAAGGGGCTTCCGGCAATTGTGCCTTTTGATTTAGAACATGGGTGGTATGCTGCGACAAAGCAGACCTTGCCTGTGTTAGGGAATATTGGTGCATATGATAAATCTGGGGCAGTTAATAGTTTTTGGTTGTGCAATGTTGGGGGAAATCGTTTAGAAGAGAATATTAGAGGCGATGATGATTGTGCGATGATTAATCGTGGGACAGGGCAGCCGTATGACCAGTTTCCTGGACTTGATGAGAGGGAAGCATCAAAACTTGTGAGCTGTGCTTTTGATGCAATTAATGATGCTTCAAGGCATAAATCAGGAAGTAGTGTTAATATTAAAACAAGTTGTGGCGGGAGTATTCGTGTAAAAGTTGGAAAACCTGCAGTTGATATTCCTGAGATTGAATGCGCAGATTTGATGTCTCCGAAAGATTGTCAATTGTTGTTTAATGTTTGTGACCCTGTAATTTGTCCTTCAAGCAGATGTGATTTGGGCGGGGCTTATCCTGTGAGAGATGTTGTTCAGTCAGGAATAATTGGAAGTTTGGTATTGTGTTTGCCAAATATGCGGGAAGGAATTTTAATGCCAATTTGTTTAAGTGGAGTTCATGCAGGTGTTGAGGGTTGGATTTCTGTTAGCACGGCTTATAGAGATTGTTTACAAAATGCTCTGGATACAGGAGAGATGATTGGAATTTGTGATGAGATTTATAGTATACATTTGTGTGAATTTTTCTGGAGGCAGGCATTACCTTTGGCAGATTTGGCGATTCCAAAAATTATTGGAGCATTGGTAGGGCAAAATGTTAGAGGCGGAGGCGAGTATCTTTCTGTTGAAAATGCGTGGACTACCGCAAAGGATTCAGTAACTTATTTTACCCAGTATTATGGAGCAAATGCCAATAAAGCATTTAAGGCAAGGACTACTGAAGAAGTGGGGACAGAGATTTGCAAATTGTCTATCTCTGCGGTTTATGCGAGCGGTGTAGACATAATTGATGGTATGACTGAGCCAGATTCTCCATCACAATTTCATGGAAGGTTTGATGAAATTCCTTTTTCATCTGTGACTGTGCCCCCAACATCTCATTATAAAGTATTTTATCATATTTTCGCAGGAAAAGATTCAGGGGCTTATTACAAAGTATATCTAAAGGGAATTCCTGAAAGTTCTTATTATCAGGATGCTTCTTCAACATTGATTATAGCTTCTGGTTATATTGAGACAGGAGGATATGCTTCAGAGACGAGAGATTTAACTGCAGTTTCAGGATATAAGCAATTGTGTATAAATGTTAATGGGCAAGAGGAGTGCGGGTTCAAGGAAGTTTCAACTTCATTTGCTTTGGATTATATTAGTGATAAATATGTGGCGAGCCAAATCCAAGAGATAGATATTAAGACAGAAAGAGAATGTATTTCAGGAAGTGCGAGTGCTTATAGTATTTTGAATCCAAATGTTCAAGTAGCAGCAGAGGAGATTATTAATCCTGCAATTTATAACAGAGGAATCATAAGAATTTGTGCTACAAGGAATCCTGGAGAAGGTTCAGACCCTTATGCTGGGGCAGAGAATTCAAGATGGAAAGAAGTTGGTTATTGTGGTAGTGAGAATATAAAATGCTGGCTTGATACAGAAAATATTAAAAATATAATTGAAGGCACTGGTATTGCTGAAGATGCTTTGGAAAGTGTTGCGCAAAGTCACTTGGCTATTTTAAGAAATAGTGGGGAGTATATTACAGAGAAGGAGTTTAAATCAAAAGTAAAGGAGATTGATGATGAAAAAGATAATTCTGAAAAATTGATATTGATTGAGGAGATATTTGAAAATGTTTTCTTAAATAGGGAAAAAGGTTATTTGCATTTGCTTAGGGGAAATGCTTATGCTAAATTGGCGATGAAGGCTATAGGAGAAGAGGCTGATAGGAGAAAGACAGAAGTAGAGGAAGATAAAGATGAAGAGGGAGATAAAGATGAAAAAATTGAAGTGGATGTAGGAAAAATTTGGGAATATGCAGGAAGGTATGAGAAACTTGTGGATAGTCAGGGTAAGAATCTTTTTGAAAAGTATGCTAAAGAAAATAAACCAAAAGATGATAAATGGTCTGTGAATAGATTTAAAGCATTATTAGTTGCAATTGCAATAAGGCAGAGTAATTTGGGTTACCCTGATGGAGAAAAATATGATCCAAGATGGATTATGGAATATGGTTGGAAAGGTGGAGAAAGAATCGAGGATTATCTCTGTAATGAGGAAAAAGATGTAAGTGAAGAAGGGATGCTTAGATGTGCAGAAGTTCAGATAATGAAGGCTTCAAGTACATTGAAACTTGCATTGAACAAAATGAAGAGTCTAGAATATTATAATAAATGTAATAGCAAAATAGATTTTCCGATTGCTGCTCCAAACAATCATCTGAAATGTGTTTTAAGTGTTTATTATACTGGGCAAAAGACTAGAATTTTTACATCAAGTGACGGAAAAGAATATGCTAAAGAAACTGTAAAACTTATGGAAGTTGTTGAAGATTATTTTGATTCTTAATCTTCATAATAAAAATGCGGAGACAAGGATTCGGTTTTGTTGAAAAAGTATTTGATTTCTTTTTTTATCCCCCCGCCCTTAATATAGTCGCTCACAAGTTCTCGTATTATTATAGAAAACAATTAATGAAAAATTCTTAAGAAAGGGGTTTTGTTAATAATTCTAAAAATAGCCGAGCGGAGCGAGGTGAATTTAGATTCTAAAGTTTTTTATATAGATAATTTCTCGTATTGATAAGATAGGCGGGAGTGCCGGAGTGGTCAAACGGAACAGGTTTAGGACCTGTTAGCTTAGTGCTTACCAAGGTTCGAATCCTTGCTCCCGCATTATGTTATCTTTAGAATTATTTTTTCTGCCCTTCTTTTTCTCTTATTTTATCTTCGAGTTTTAATTTTTCTATTAATTCTTTATATCGATTTCTGATTGTTACTTCTGTTATTCCTGCAATGTCTGCAACTTCTCTTTGGGTTTTCTTTTCATCATTTATTAAAGCTGCAACATAAAGTGCTGCTGCGGCAATACCTGCCGGGCCTCGTCCTGAGGTGAGCTCTACTTTTTCTGCTTGTTTTAATACTGACAGAGCATCATTTTGTGTTTTTGGAGATAGTTTTAAGACAGAAGAAAATCTTGAAATGTAATCTTTGGGTGAACTTTGTTTTACTCTAATTCCTAATTTTCTGATTATAAATCTGTAAGTTCTGCCGATTTCTTTTCTTTCAACATCTGAGGCTGTTGCCATTTCATCGAGGGTTCTTGGGATATTATAACTTCTACATGCTGCATAAAGGCATGCGGCAATCACAGATTCCATACTTCTTCCTCTAACTAATCCTCTTTGTAAAACATAATTGTAAACTCTTGCAGCTTCATCTCTTACAACATTTGGTAGGTTAAGATAAGAAGCTATAACTCTTAATTCAGCCATGGCCAATCTTAAATTTCTTTCAATACTTGTAGACACTCTTTCTTGCCATTTTTTCAGCCTTAAAAATTTTCGTGTTTGTGTGGGTTCTAATTTGTAGATATCAGAAATCTCTCCAACATTTGTCGTCAGTCCTTTATCAAATTTTTGTATACTTATTGGAGCTCCTCCGCGACCTTTTTTTTGATCTTTATCAAATTTTCCTTGCAAATCCATTCCAGTATCAGCCATTTTTTCTTCGATTACAAGACCACAATCATTACAAGTAATTTCTCCTAAATATTCATCAGAAGTAATATTCACGCCACCGCATTCTGGACATTTTTTAATAAAACTCATTTTAAGGACCTATAGGTTTTCGTAAGGTTTATAAAGCTTTTGATTATATAAATCTTTTGATTTTTATAGTTATCCATAAATAGTAAAACAAAAGAAACCCGTTGGTTTCTTTTAAACTTCCTTTAATTACTGAACGGCGATTTCTTGCTCAAGCCCACACTCTCTCATATGGATTAGGTTCGTGTAAACTCTCGTTGCCTCCTGCGAAATCGCATAGAATTTTCATAAAAATTAATTGGTTAATTATGAATAGTTTTTATTCAATTAAAATTCCATTTACAATTCCTTCTTGTGTTGGCCTGTTTGTTATTTTTACTTTACCGAATTCTGTTTGGATAATTGTGCCTTTGGTTAATATGTTTTGTCTGGCGAGAAACCTATTTGAAGGGGTTTCAAGAACATTTTTTATTTCAGTCTTTTTGTTTTTTCCTTGGATGTTCACAAATTTTGCCTTAAGTAAAACACTTTTCTTTTTTCCTCCCCTTTTCTTCTGAATCTTTCTTTTTTCCTCCCCAATTTTTACAATTCTTCTTTGCCCAGCTATTTCATAAGATTTCTTTTTTCTATTTTTAGTATATCTCCCACCAGATATTTTTTTCCCTTGCTTCATATTTATTTTGTGTTAATTTCCCTTAAATAGTTTTTGTTTGTAAAATTTCTAAAAAAGAATTAACGAAATGTTTATAAATAAATTATAATGATTTAACATATGGTTAATGGAATTGAAAGACCGCTGGATTTGTTGAATAACTCCAAGGGAAAAGAAGTCTTGGTAAATCTGAAAGGAGATAAACAGTTTGTTGGAACACTCTTGGCTTTTGATATACATATTAATTTAGTATTGGATAATATAAAAGAAATGGAAAACAATGAAATAAAAAGAAATCTTGGTTTGGGATTTTTGAGGGGGGATACGATAATTTTTATTTCTCCTGCTTCAACTGTTTTAGGCAAAGAGTAATTGATAAATTATATAAATGATTTTCTGCTATCTGTTATATGATAAATATTACTTTTTTAGGAACTTCAGATTCAATTCCAAGTGCCGAAAGAAATTCAACTTCTGTTTTGCTTACTTATGAAAAAGAGAATATCCTTGTTGATTGTGGCGAGGGAACACAAAGACAAATTAGAAAGGCGAAACTTAATCCCTGCAAGATTACACGGATTTTAATTACTCATTGGCATGGGGATCATATTCTGGGAATTCCAGGATTACTCCAAACTTTAGCATTAAGTGGTTATAACAAAACGCTTTTTATTTATGGTCCGAAAGGAACTAAACAATTTATGAAAAATATTTTTAAAACCTTTTTTTTTAAAAAGAGAAGTAAAATAAAAGTGGAAGAAGTTAGGGGAAAGTTTTTTGAAACAGATGATTTTTATATTGAGGCTGAACAAATGACTCACGGTATTCCTTGTAATGCATATGCTTTTGTTAGAAAAGGTAAAATAAGAATTAATAAGGGAAAACTTGCACGGACAAAATTACCGTCAGGACCTTTATTAAGAAAATTGAAGGAGGGGAAGAATATAACTTATAAGGGTAAAAAATACCTGGCAAAAAATTTAACTACACGAGAAGGAGACAAGAAAATTTCTTTTGTTTTTGATACATCAATGAATAAAGAAATTGTTTCTTTTGTGCAAAATTCTGATTTGCTTATTTCTGAGGCTACATTTAGTTCAGAGCTTGAAGAAAAAGCAAAAGCACATAAACATCTGACAGCAAAACAATCTGCAGAGATTGCAAAAAAAGCCAAGGCGAAAAAACTTGTTTTAACACATATAAGCCAGAGATATGGGAAAGAACAAAAGAAAATTTTAAATGATGCTAAAAAAGTTTTTAAGAATTCTTTTGTTGTGAAGGATTTAGATAAGATTGAAGTTTGATTGGACAATGCCCTTGACAGGATTCGAACCTGCGACCTATTGCTTAGAAGGCAATCGCTCTATCCAAACTGAGCTACAAGGGCTATAGGATAATTATCAAAGAATCTATTTAAAAGTGTTTGTTTCCAAATATTTATAAATTAATTTGCAGTTATATAAAAAAGAATGATAATAACAAAATTAAAATCTTATGCGAGGATTAAATCCCAGCTTAAAAAAACAGATAAAATTGGAATTGTTTCTTGCAATACATGTGCGCGAATGTGTGAGACAGGCGGAGAAAAGGTTATGAAAGAACTTGCATTTAAATTAAAAAAAGATGGTTTTAATGTTATTGATATGGATTTAATTGGGTTTGCTTGTGATTTTGATCAATTGAAAAAAGATGAATTAAAAGGAGATACTACAATTGTATTGGCTTGTGATTCAGGAGTTTATAATTTAAAAAAACTTTTTCCTAAAAGAAAAATAATTGATGCTTTAGATACAGTTGGGTTAGGTGCTTATGATCATAAGGGAAATATTACTTTAGTTAAAAGATTTAGATAACTAAAAACCTTTAAATATAGATTTCTTTACTTGAATATGCGGACTGAAATTTTTTAGAAAATTTCGTCAGCAACATTTCAGACAGATTGAAATATTGCGGAGGTGGCACAGCGGCTACTGCAATCGGTTGCAGCCCGGTTTTTCGTGGGTTCGAGTCCCACCCTCCGCTTAGGTTAAAATGAAAAAAGCAAAGAGCATTGATAAAATAAAAGGCTACGATATGTTTGTAAGAAAATCTAGAGTAAATTTTTTCTATCAAAAATTTTGGATGAAATTTTTAGAGAAAACAGAAAGAGAAGTTGTTTATTTTTATACTGAATGAAACGGAGAGATAAAATCTTTCTTGGGATTATCAAAAGAAGATAAAATATATTATTCGGTTCCTCGTTGGTCCTGTGAAAAAGTTTTTATCGAAAATGAAGTTGGAAGTTTTATTGAAGAATTTGAAAAATTGAATGTAGATGAAGTGATTTTAGGAAATATCTTTGAGGAACAAGCTAAAGTTTTAGAAAAAAATGGCTTTGTGGTTTATCCTAAATATGTTTATCCCCAATTAGAAACTAATTCTATTGAAGATTTTTGGAATAATCTGAAAAGGCATAAAAGAAAATTTCTTAGAAAAGTTATTCGAGAATCTGAAGACCATAATATAAAGATAGTTGATGTTTGTAATGAAGAAGATTTGAAGCAGTATTTCTTTCTTGAAAAAGAAACTATGGCAAGGAATAATTCTGTTGCTCTTCCATTTGAATATTGGAAAGGAATCTTTGATGTTGTCCCGAAAAATAAAATAATTTTTTTGCTTGCAAAAAAAGAGGGGAATGCTCTTGCTGGAAGTCTTTGTTTTATAGACGATGATAAAATTTTTGTTTGGAGAGGAGCTTCTTCAAATGATGCTAGAAGTTATCATGTGAATGAGTTATTAGATTTGTATGTTATAGAAAAAGCATTGGATAAAAATATTCATGTTATAGATTATGGGGCTAGCCCTATTGAATCTGGCGGAACTTATCGTTATAAGAGTAAATTTTCAAATAGGGATGAATTTTTGTGGGATGCAGTTTATCCGTTAAACGGGTTAGCAAAGAAAAGATATTTAGAGATTGCAAAAGATAACAAGAAAAAGTTAAAGCTATTCAGAGAGAATGAATCTTAATACTAATTTGTAGTGCCTATCAAAAGTTTTAAATATTAAATTGTAGTGGGTAATTTATTATGGCATTTATTGTAAAGAAAACAATTCATGGAAAAGAATATTATTATCTTAATGAAAATAAAAGAGTGGAAGGGAAAGTAAAGACAAAAACAATTGCTTATCTTGGGAAGACAAAAAGAGAAGCTGAGAAAAAGGCGAGGGAGATTTTGAAAAATCTTAGTAAAAAAGATGTTGAAGTTAAGAAGGAGGAAACTGAAATGATAAAGCAAGACATTTCAATTGAAGACATGGCTGTGTTTTGTAAGAGAAGAGGATTTGTTTATTCTTCTGGGGATATTTATGGAGGGTTTGCTGGTTTTTGGGATTTTGGGCATCTTGGAGTTGAATTAAAAAACAATATTAAACAGAGCTGGTGGGATTTTCATGTTAGGCAAAGAGATGACATTGTTGGGATAGATGGAAGTATTATAACAAATCCAAAAGTTTGGGAGGCTTCAGGGCATGTTTCTAATTTTTTAGATGTGGCTGTTACTTGTAAGAAATGTGGGAACAAGACAAAAATAGATAAACATGAAGTTGGGAAAGTTAATTGCGAAAAATGTGGAGGAGAGTTTGAGAATAACGGAGAGTTTAATCCGATGTTCATAACACAGGTTGGACCTGTGAAGGAAGATTCATTGAAATCTTATTTGCGTCCTGAAACCGCTCAATTGATTTTTACAAATTTTAAATATGTTTATGATAATGCAAGAATGAAATTGCCTTTTGGAATTGCACAAATAGGTAAAGCCTTTAGAAATGAAATTGCTCCTCGTGATTTTTTATTTAGATGCAGGGAATTTGAGCAAATGGAAATTGAATATTTTGTTAATCCCAATAAGAAATGTTCTTATGAGATTCCTGATGTTGAAATTTTGGTTTATTCTGCGGAGATGCAAGAGAAGAATTTAGAGCCGAAGAAAATGAAATTAAAGAATGCGCATAAAAATAAAATTATTAAAACAGATTGGCATGCTTATTGGCTTGGGCAGGAATTTTTATGGTTTGTTAATCTCGGAGCAGACCCAGATAAGTTTAGAATAAGGCAGCATTTAGTTGACGAGAAATCTCATTATGCTTTAGACACATGGGATTTTGATTATAAGTTTCCGTTTGGGTGGAAAGAATTGCAAGGGATGGCGAATAGAACTGATTTTGATTTAA
>JAGLWP010000016.1 GCA_023133375.1 Candidatus Pacearchaeota archaeon
TCTTCTGAAACAGAATTTATCATTTCTTTAAATTTTTTAAAATCCTCTGCCATAATTCTAACTCCTGCTTTTGTGAAACCAGTGTATCTATCGCTCGTTACAAATTCTCTTATTGTTAATCCTACTCTTCCTCCGAAGTCATCAATTCTTAATAGAATATCTGTTGTATCGTTCTTGTTTATTTTTCCAATGTCTTTTTCCATAATTTGTTTAAGATAAAGTTATTTTTAAATATTTATATGTTGTAACAAAAATAAAAAAAGGGAGCAAACCGAAGCTCACTCCCAATGCCTAACCGAAGTTAGACAATATATTATAGGAATGTTAGTTTATAAGGTTTTTGTTTTAATTTTTAATCCTTCATTTCTATTTTTATGTTGACGTTTTTTGGGATATTCATCCTCATAATGTGATGAAGAACTTTTTCATTTGTAGGAAAATCAATTAATCTTTTATGAATTCTCATTTCAAATCTATCGAATGTTGCAGTTCCATCTCCGCATGGAGACTTTCTCGTTGTAACCTTTAATTTTTTTGTGGGTAATGGTACAGGTCCTGAAACTGGCACGCCTGATTTTTTAGCGATTTCTTTAATATTATCACAGATATTATTGAGCATATCTATGTTAGTACTATTTAATTTTATTCTTACTTTTGACATTTGAAGACAACCTACGGTTTTCTCTCACACACTTTCCCTTTCGACGCGGATGAGCGATTTCTTTAATTGCCTCTGACGGAAATCGCGTAGGCATATAAATGATATCAAAAATTGATTTAAAAAACTTGTTGTTGGGAAATATTTATTTATAAAACTTTTAGTGCTAGAAGAATACCTATAATGATTATTACTCCTGCGCCAATTTTTTCTGGATGAGGGAATTTTTTTAATTTGTCAGATAAAAAATGTGCTATTGTTAAAGATACAAATGTAGCGATTAACACTCCTATGCAGATTGGCAACCAAACTCCTTTAGCCATTATTAGATTTGAATAAGCGATTATGTCGTCAATTCCTGTAGCAAAGAATAATATGAATCCCAATCCTACGAATTTTATTCCTTTATGATCTGAGGATTTTGGATGCTTTATTTTTTTCTCTAATTTTGAGAAATGTTTCTTTTTATGATGCATTGGCCATTTTCCTCGAAAAAACATAACCATTCCTAAAGCAATTAATACTGCTCCCCCTATTAGGTGTCTAGAAGGTAGAGCTTCCATTAACGAACCTGCAAAAATTGAGATTGCGAGTGCAATAAAAGTTCCAAGGATTACTCCAAGAGAGATTAATCTTTTATGATCTTTTCGTCCATCTTCAAGATATGAACCAGCATATGCTACTGTATCATCTATGCCTGTTGCAAAAAAGGTCACGAACCCAATTGCTAAAAGTAGAAGTGTTTCTATCATCCCCATTTTAAATTTAACGACTATATTCTTTTTAAAAGTTATGTCTGTCAGTTGAAAATTACGAAGAGGACTCGTTTGTTTCTTGTTCACTGACTTCTTCGCCAACTTCTTCTAAACCAAATAGAGAAAAGATAAAATCAAAGAATCTTAGGATTATCTCTAAGCCTATTATAAAAACTAAATAAATTATTATTTTATTAAAGAAACTTGGGAGTGCTGAAAAATGACTTAAGATTCTTTCAAAATTGAAGAAATTCTGATTAAGTAATGCAATTGCAAGAAGAGTGAATGGAAGGAGTTTTGCAAGGTCTTTTGCAAGGTCTTCTTTATAATAACAAGATAATCTTACTACAGCAACAATAATTGCAGCTACGGTTAAGAGGGCGCCAACTTCCAGGCTGTCTGTTAATAATATCAGAAAGAAAGTAAATATTGTAAACCAAAAGAAGATTATAAATGGTAAAATAATAATATATTCTAAAAAATAAAAACCCCCTGCGAAAAGTTTTGCAAGAAACGGATGGCTTGATTTGTTATATTTGTTAAGGTCAAACCCGAAAATATTTTTTTTTGCTATGAATCTGTAGAATTTCCAAATAAAAAAGGAATAAAGGAAAACAAGAATCATTAGAAAAAATAAATTCACAAAGTTTTGCGCCCATGCTGGAAAGGAGGAAATAAAAGTATTGTATATTTCTATAATCGCAGCTGTAAAACTTCCCATCACCTCTGTCATAAATTAATTTAGGGAGGATTGTTTATAAATTTGTTTATTTACTTGCTCACTTTGTTAGCAAATTGATTTTAATTAATGTTTTTTATCCTGAGCATTAGCGAGGAGATTATTACTAATAAAGTTTAAATACAACTTTTCCTTGTATGTATCATGATTGACATTAAGGATTTAAGAGAAAATCCCGAGGCGTATAGAAAAAATACAAAGAAAAAGGGGAAAGATGTTTTGATTATTAAAGAAGTTCTTGGTATAGATGAAGAATGGAGAAAGATTAAATTAAAGTTAGATAAATTAAGGAGTGAGAGAAATAAAATTTCTAAAAAAATTAATGAGGAAAAAAAGAGCGGGGGAAATGTTTCTTTATTGTTGAAAAAGGCGAAGGAAATTCCAGATAAGATAAGGAAATTAGGTGAGAAAGAAAAAGAAGTTTATGGAAGATTGAAGGAGAAGCTTTATGATGTTCCTAATTTAATGCACGAGAAAGTGCCTGTTGGAAAAGATGATTCTGATAATGTTGTGAGGAAGAAGGTTGGGAAGATTCCCAAGTTTGGGTTTCCTGTGAAAAATCATGTAGAGATTGTTGAAAGGTTGGGAATAGCAGATTTTGATGCTTCTGCTAAAACTTCAGGTAGTGGTTTTTATTATTTGAAAGGAGATTTAGCATTATTGAATCGGGCGTTGATTAATTTTACAAATGATTTTATGGAGAAAAAAGGTTATTCGTATATTGAGCCACCTTTAATGGTTGATAAGAAGGTTACAAAAGCTAAGGGAGATTTTGAGGCGTTTAAGAATGCGTTGTATAAGATTGAGGGTGAGGATTTGTATTTGATTCCAACTGCAGAGGATGCTATTTTAGGAATGCTTTCTGGCAAGACAATTATTGAAGAAAAATTGCCTTTGAAATTTTATGGTTATTCAATGTGTTTTAGGAAAGAGATTGGCAGTCATGGGATTAATGAAAAAGGGTTTTGGAGGACGCATCAGTTTAACAAAGTTGAGCAGTTTATATTTTGTCATCCAAAGGATTCTTGGGGATATTATGAAGAGTTGAAGAAGAATTCTGAGGAGATTATGAAGAAGTTGGGGTTGCCTTATAGAATTGTTGAGTGTTGCACTGGGGATTTGGCTGATTGGAAGGCACGGAGCGAGGATATTGAAGTTTATCGCCCGACGTTGAAAAGTTATGGTGAAGTAATTTCTTTGAGTAATTGCACTGATTATCAGGCAAGGGATTTGAATATTCGTGGGTTGAGTAAAAAAGGAGAGAGGTATGTTTTGCATACTTTGAATAATACTGCTTTGGCAACTTCGAGAATTATGGTGGCGATAATTGAGAATTATCAGCAGAAAGACGGGACGATTAAGATTCCAAAAGTTTTGATTCCTTATATGAATGGAAAGAAAGTTATTGGGAGATGAAAGATGAATATTGAAAGAATATTGTGGATTATTGGCATAATAATTATAATAGCTTTGATATTAAGAGGACTTGGAATTATTTAGATGAAATCTTTGAAAATATTATCTTTGATATTAAGTTTTGCAGTAATAGCTTTTATCGGATTCAGGGCATTAAATACTCGGTGTTTTAGTTCAATTGATGTTAATCTTTCTTTGGGAGCATTAATCTTTAATGTTATAGTGGAGTTAGTATCAATAAGAAGACAAAGAATTTGATAGCAATCTTTAAAAATAGAATTTGATAGTATTCTTTATGCCTACGTGGTCTAATGGCTATGACACTACCCTGTCGCGGTGGTAACCCGGGTCCGATTCCCGGCGTGGGCGTTTAACTTTAAAACATTGATTTTAAATACAATCTTTTCTTAATTAAATTATGAAAAAGAGGGTGATTGAAGAAAAAGGAAAAGGAGGAATTGGAGCTTTTGTATTAGGGATTTGTGCATTAGTTTTCTTCTGGGTACCAATAGCTAATCTTATACTTGCAATTCTTGCAATCATATTCGGAATAATTGGAATAAGAAAAAATGTCGAGCGCAAAGGTTTAGCTATAACTGGACTTATTATGGGAGGTATTGTATTATTATTCATCATTATTAGTTTTAGTTGGTTTGTTAATTTATTAGTAAATATTAATTGGTCCCCTACAGATCAAGGGCAGACACTAAACAATACTTATAAAATCGGAGAGAATTTTGTTTTGGGAAATATTTTGTTTAAAGTAAATCAAATAACAACAGCAGACAAAATAGTTGATGGGGAATATCAAATAAATGCAGATGGTATCTTTTATATTGTTGAATTAACAACTGAAAACCAAAGGAATGAAAGTTTTAATTTTTTCTTAGACCAATTTATTCTAATGGATAGCGAAGGAAAAAAATACAGCGCAGATAGTGATGCAGAAAGGTATAGATTTAATAACAAAGACGCAATATCGGGCGGGCAACAATTACAGCCCGGACTTCCAATTACAGGAATAAAAATATTTGATTTACCTCCTTCTGCCAGTGGACTAAAGCTTGAAGTTACTGCCCCTGGATTTTTAGATGCAGAAAAAGCATATGTAAATTTTGATTAATTCTTCTTTAAGCTTCATCTTCAGTTAATGGGTTTTGGTGAAGAATAATATTTTTGTGCCATCTCTGTCTTATGCTTGTTTGATTTAAATGGTTTGTAGAAGGGTTTAAGTTTTTTATTTGAGCTGTTGAAGATTAGATACTAACTTATTTTCTTAACTAAACCAAATAGTCTTTCAATTCTTTTAGTTTCTTCACCTTTTCTTTCTTCAACAAGATTCATTCTTTTAAGAAATTCTAATGATCTCAAAGCAATTGCTCTGTGAGTTTTAACTCTTAAGGAAATTTGTCTAATTGAAAGTTCTTTCTCTTTTGAAAGAAGTTTTATAATTTCTTCAGTTATAATTAGTATATTCCTATGCATAGATGAATAATTGGGCATAAATTTTTATACTACGTATGAATGGTTGTTCATAGATGTAAAATGCCAAATCAAGAAGTCCATTGCGAGATTAGTAGGATAAGGACAAAAGGAAATTCCTACCAAGAATTACATGCATGGATGGATGAAGCATCAAAGTATATTGGATCTAATCATAGATTGGAAAGACATTTTTATACAGAAGAATACAAAGATTATATTACAGAAAGATGGGGAGCTAAAGCAGTAGTTGAATGGCTTTTTCATATAGCAATAGATAATTTAGAGACAGCTAATAAATTTGCAATAAATGAATATAAAGCAAGTTTTGAAGAGATCATTGTTAAATTTGATGGAAAAAAGATTTCTCAATGTAATTTTGTAAAAACAACTTCTAACGGAAATAAAAAAGTTTTAAAGGTATCTGTTAATGAAAAAGAAAAGATTAATGAATTAGTTAAGAAAGAAGAAAAACCAAAAAAGAAATTTTATCCATATAAAAGAAGATTTAGGTAAAATGGAAATCTTAATTTTTCTTGGGTTTATTGTTTTTGTTTTATGGATAATTTTCAAATATTATAAAACAAATATTGTAAGAGTTATAGATGCGAGAGGTTATTATCGAAATGGCTATGGCAGGTTAGTTCATAGGGATGTTGCATACAAATCAGTTTATAATTATCCAAACGAGCATAAAATGAGATTTAGATATTATGATGTTCACCATATAGATGAAAATAAAACAAACAATCACCCAAATAATCTTCAAGTATTAACAAGATGGGAGCACAAGAAAAAACACGGATTTTAATTAAGTTTATAGGCTTTGAGTTCTTGTAAGATTTATGAAACAATGGTATGTTTATATTCTTGAATGTCAGGATGGCTCGTTTTATACTGGTGTGACAACTGATGTTGATGCTCGGATGAAAGTACATGCAGAGGGGAAGGGAAGCAAGTATGTTTATCAAAAAGGTTTTGTGAGATTGCTAAAGGCGAAATTGTGTGAAAGTAAGTCTGATGCATGCAAATGCGAATATGCTATTAAGAGATTGCCTAGGGGTGAGAAGTTGGGGTGGTTTGAGTGAGAGAGGTTTGTGATGAGGGAGTTGGTGGTTTGAATGGGGATTATTTTAAATAGTTCATTTATAAGATTATAGTAAGTAAAATGAAATATAAATTAGGATTAATTTTGGTATGTTTGGTATTAGTTAATTTATCTTTTGTTTCTGCAGAAACAACAGTCATTATGGAATCTACCTCTCAATTACCTGTAGATAATTGGGATATAGGAGATTCTGTGGTCGTTGAAATTCAAGAAGATTATTGTCTTGATGGAGGTGCATTATTTAATAAATCACAAATTTGTTATGATTCTCCAGATAAGGAAATATATGCCCAAGATATTCCTTATTTGCATAATATATTTAAAATTTTAATGGTAATGATTTCTGAAGAAAATCGTTTGAGAGTAGAAGTGAATGAGATAAGGAAAGAATTAGATGAAACAAAAAAAGAATTGAGTGAATTAAAAAAGGTTGTTGAAACTATGAGTAATTTTTCTACTGAGTCTAATGAGCAAATCTTAACGGGAGCTGTGATTGAAGATTTAGAAAATCAAGATGGAGAAGAGGATAAGGGGATTTTAGGATTTTTTAAGAGACTTTTTGGAAAGAGAGATACATAAAAAATGCCAGGAATACCATTAACTACTGGGAGCGCAATAGCAGATTATATTAAGGATGTAAAAAATCAAATTAAAGCAGGTCTTGAAGAAGATGCTTCTCTTGCGGGTCCTATAGACTTAGAAATGTCTACTACTTTAGAGAAAGGTGCTGGAGGAGGGTTTAATATTAGTGTATTGCGAGCGGGAGCTAAGGTGAAACATTTAGAAGTTCATAAAATTAAGATTCCCATAAAACTCAATTCAGAAGTGGATAAAATAGAGGATGAAGCTAGAAAAGCAGAAGCAGAATTTCAAAAGAAATTATCTGATAAGAAAAAAGAATTTCTAGAGAAAGGCACGCATCCTAATCAAATTAAACGGTGATGTGTCTCGATAATTTTATCTCTCTCCACGCCTCCCCCAACCCTAACTTTTATAAACCCCAATCCTTACCAAATCTTATAACAAACGTGTTAGTAAGTCTTGAGCAATAAAATGTTTCGAATGACTTGCGCTCAAGAAGTAAGATATTTCTTGAAAAATTATTTTGTTAATTGTCATTATTGACTAAATTGAAAATGGAAAAATTCACAAGATTAGGATTAAGCAAAGAATTAACAGACGTGCTGAAACAATTTGGTTTTAAAGAACCGTCTGAAATTCAGGAGAAAGCAATTCCAATAGCTTTGGTTGGGAAAGATATTATTGGCGGTTCTGCAACAGGAAGCGGGAAAACCTTGGCTTTTGCATCTCCGATTCTTGAAAACTTAAAACCAAACAAGGAAATTCAATCATTGATATTAACTCCAACAAGAGAACTTGCAGAACAGGTTGCAACTTCAATAAGAGATTTCAGTAAAAATAAAAACCTCAATGTTTTGGCTGTTTATGGTGGAGTAAGGATTGAGCCCCAGATGAGAAAACTTTCTACAACAGATGTTCTTGTTGGAACACCTGGCAGAATTATAGACCACATAAATAGAAGAACATTAAGATTAAACAATATTAAATTTCTTGTTTTAGACGAAGTAGATAGAATGTTTGACATGGGATTTCAGCGAGATGTTGAAAAGATTATAAGTTATTGTCCTGAGAAAAGGCAGACTATGATGTTTTCAGCCACGATTACCCAAGACATTGATTATTTATCTAAAAAATACACGAAAAATCCTGTTGAAATATCTGTAAAATCTTATGTTGATGCTTCTAAATTGACGCAGGTTTATTATGATGTTCCGGACAATAAAAAATTCTCGTTGTTAGTCCACTTATTAAAACAGGAAGAATCAAATTTTGTTTTGGTTTTTTGCAGTACACGAAGGAATGTAGATTTTGTTGCAGACAATTTAATACGAACAGGAGTTAAAGCAAAAGCCATTCATGGAGGTCTTGACCAAAAAAAGAGATTGAGAGTTCTAGCCGAATTTAAGAAAGAAGGTGTGGGGGTGTTAGTTTGCACAGATGTTGCTGCGCGCGGTTTAGATATTGGGGGCGTGAGTCATGTGTATAATTATGATATTCCAAATGATACAAAAGATTATATTCATAGAATAGGAAGAACTGCAAGAGCAGGAAAAGAGGGGAAAGCAGTGAATATTTTGGCTAGTAGAGATTATGAAAAGTTTGGAACTTTAATGCAAGCAGAAGAAATAAATATAACTCTTGAAGAATTGCCTCAAATTGAAATTATCAGAATAAAAATAGATTTTGGAAGAAGTAATAACAGATTTAATAGAGGTTCTAGAAGAAACGATTTTGGCAGAAGTTTTAGAAGAAACAACTTTAGCAGGAGTTCTAGAAGAAATGATTTTAGTAGAGGACCAAGAGGAGACAATAGAGATGGACCAAGAAGTTTGAATAGAAATTCATATAATAGAAAGCCAAATTCTAGAAGATATTCAAATAAAAGAAGAAATAATTTTAACCCATATACAAGGAACTAATTTTGGTTTTTTTGTGGGGCGTTTAATTTAAATATATAGATTTCTAGGAAGAGGGCATGAGAATATTTAGCTTTCTTAAAAAATTAGTTAAGGAAAATAAAGTTGACACCACAGGCGTACCCCGAAAACAAGGAATGTTTTACAAGGGGCAAGAAGTTGTTATTGAAAAGCTCGCTTTTTCTGACATTGAAAATTGGATTGAAAATAAAATTAAAGAAAATGAGTTTAAGCAAAAAGAGATTATCTTGATGATTAAAGATAAAATTAAAAGATATAATAATGAACTAAATAGGAAAATAAAAATCTTGGAGGATTTTGATGTTGAAGCAAAAAGAGAAAAAGAGAATATTAAGGGAATTGTAAATAATAGTAGAAAAGATTATATTAGAGCAGTTGAGAATTTCTTAGAAAACTTAAACAATCTAGAAATAAATGAGTTTGAAGAATTTATGGAAAAGATAAATAAGATTTTTCTTAATTTTAATAAAAGCTCATCTAAAAATTATGAAAGAGCTACTATATTGATTGGGAAAGAAATGGCAAGTATAAAAGAAAGTCTAAGAGCTTTTTCTAAAGAACTATTAAAAACCTATGAAGAAAATAAAGATGTTGGGAATTTTTTTAAAACAATTTCGCAAATTAAATCAAAATATCAAAATATCAAACCAATTGATAATGCTCTGAATACAACTATTGAAAAAAAAGTATCTCTAAATAAAAAAATAAGTGAGAAAGAAGAAGAAAATAGAATTTTAAAGGAAAAGGTAGAAGAAATTAAGCGGGGTCAAAATTATTTAGATTTTTTAGCTAATCAAAAGAGAGTAGAATCTTTAAAATCAGAATCAAAAAAAGATATCTTGGAATTAAAGCAACTTCTTGATTTTAAGGCCTTAGCTAATTTTTTTCACATAAACGAGGAACAAATGAATATCTTAAAAAATCATAAAGAAGATTTTTATACAAACTTTCAAAAAGACAATGGAAAAATGATAATTGATTTGTTAGATGAAGCTAAATTAAATAATAATACAATTTTAGAAAAAGTAAATTTAATCAGAACCAAAATAGAAGAAACCTCAAATTATGAAAGAGAGATTAAGGAAGATGAAACCCAAGAATTATATCCTAAAATAAAAGAAATTGTATTGGAGATTGACAAGCTAAAAATAGAAAAAGCAAAGGAAGAAAAAAGATACGAGAAACTAAAAATAAGTAAAGAAGAATTAATTAGTGTATTAAAAGAAGAGCTTGGCAAGATGAATGTTGAGGTTGTTTGAATCCGGCAGGGCACAGAGATAATTTTAAATAGCGTATATTCTTAATCAAATTATGAAAAAAGGTGGTGCAATTTTAGGATTATTAATTGTATCCGTGTTATTGATTAGTGTGATTGGTTCTGCTAACTTGGTAAGTGCTGGTTTGCTTGGAGATATTTGGAATAAGATTACTGGAAAAGCTACTGAAAATGAAACAGTTGGAGAGACTGAAACTAGAGTAGAAGAGATTTGTGGAGATGGCATTTGTCAAGAAGGTGAAGTGTGTGATATAGATTGTTGTGAAGCTTTTTGCACATTATATTGTCCAGATGGAGCGGTGGAAGGAAGTTGTGGTTGTGAGTGTATAGAGCTTGAACCTCCTGTAGAAGAGCAATGTAGTGAGGGAGATGAAACATATCATGTCTGTGAAGATGGAACAGAAGTTCTGGAATGTCAATGTGAGACTGGCGTATGGGTATGCAAAGTTTCTGTTAAAGATGATTGTCCTGAACCCCCTGAACCTGAAACATGCGCAGCTAGAATAAAAGTAACATTCAACAAAGGAAGTTATCAACTTGGAGATGATGTAAAGATTATAATAGAGACTTTTGATTCACAAGGAAATCATCTTTCTAATTATGCTTTTTATGCACAGATGTATGATGATAGATGGCATACTCCTGGTTTGGAAAAAACAGACAATAAAGGATATTTTATTCATACTGGAACAGCAGAAAAGCCAGCTGGCGGAGTTACAGAGGTTAAATTTAAAGTTTATACAAAAGAAACCAGTTCTTGTGGTTCTGTTGAAGATACTGCAGAAGTTAAATTTGAATTAGGAGAGTGTGGGATTGGAGGGTGTGTGCCTGAACCAGAATGTAAAGATAAAGTCAGGATGTGTGGAGGGGCTTGTCCGCCTTGTCCAGAAGATGATGAAGAGGGAGAGATATTTTATCCATGTAGTGGTTGTGAATTAGAAGGTAAATGTTATCCATATGGTTATAGAAAGCATGGAAACTATTGTTCAGATGAAAATAATTTGTTTGTAAATCAGATAGAAGAAGGTAAATGTGATAATAGTTTTGAGTGTAAAAGCAATGTTTGTGTTTCTGGT
>JAGLWP010000017.1 GCA_023133375.1 Candidatus Pacearchaeota archaeon
CCCCCAAACAATTGCGTGCTCGCAATTAATGCAGCAGTTAAAATTACAGGGATTACCGACGCATAAAAGAATGACAAGGGCCATTTTACACTATAACCCCTAACTCTCCCATAGGATAATGGGATTTCAACTTTCAACGACTGAGCCCAAACAACAACTAAGAAAATTAAAATTGTCGCAATAATCGCCCCAAGAGCAGACGCCAATTCTATTGGATATTTATTAATTATTGATTGTATTAAAACAAAAACCTTTCCAGAACAGGCAGTATTTGTAAAATCAAACAAGCAGTTTCTTCCCTGCTGGTTTATGAACTGGAATGCACTTGTAATCAATCTCCAGGAAACCCCTGCCCCAATAAATAATGAAACCCCAGAACCAAATCCCCATTTAGTCATAACGTCATCCATATAAAAGATTGCCAAGCCCCCAAGTATCAGTTGCAATATCACTATCCCCGCAAGTCCAGGCATTGCTTCAAGTCCTTTCATTAAAACATAAATCATTGCTTCAAAAACTATAAAGAATATCACTAAAAGTTTTTGAATTCCTTGAAAAAATTTCCTTCCTTCAGTAGAAGAGGTATCAATATTTAAGATACCTGAACCAGTAAGCAATTGCAGAATAATAGAAGCCATTACAATTGGTCCAATACCCAGTGAAATAATACTCCCAAAATCTGTTCCAAGTATAATCGCCAAATACTTGAATCTTTCAAGAGCATTATTAGACAAACCAAAAAGAGGAATATTTGCAAGGATAAAAAAAGCACCAAGAATTATTAATGTCCATTTAAGTTTGACTTTAAAGCTGACTTTTTTTTCTTCAGGACTTTTTACTTCTGGTATGAAATTAAATATCTTTTTTAAGTTCATTTTATTTCAGCAAAATTTCTCCACCTTTTTTCTTAACTTTTTCTATAGCTGATTTTGAAGCTTCTTTTGCCTTTATGAATAACTTATTTTTTGCCCCTTTATGGGGTACTCCTCCTTGGAGGACTTCACCTTCACTCAAAATTTTATAATTTGGTAAATTAATCTCCCAGCCATCCTTTCCCAGTTTTCCATATTTTTCCAAATTCATCTCAATTTGTCTAAGGTTTATTCTTTTCCTCGTATCTCTTTTTGTTCCACGGCTGGTTATTCCTTGTTTTCCAAAATATTTATTTCCATAAAGTTTGATTACAAGTGTTTTTTTATGGTCAGCTCTTTTACCACTTCCAGACATGCCTTTTCCCCCTCTGTGTCCAGAGCCCTTTCTTTTCTTCCTAGCCCCGCCTCCGTGGGTTCCCATATTCATTCCATGCATTCTCGATGATTTTTTACGCTTTTTAGTTTTCATTTTGTTACAACATTCTCCTTATCAAATCATTTATTTTTTCTTTATTATTTCCTAAAACTCCCTTCGCAACACCAAAGTGCTTTTTGCTGTCAATTCCTTTTCTCGGAGGGTGCAATCTAAAAAAATTCTTTATTTTTCCACCTCGTTTTTCAACAAGTTCTTTATATGTTTCATCATTTATTTCTCCATATGCTACAAAGTTTCTTACTTTCTCTATCATTCCTATTTGTTCTTTTGTCACATCTTCAATTACAATGCACGAATATTTTTTCCTTAACTTTAATCTATTGAAAGTTTCAACTATTTCTTTCTTCAGTCCAACTTGCCCTTTAATTCTTATTACTGCTATCATTTCCTAACTCCCACATTCGTCTTCCTCAAAGCATCAATACAAGCTTTCATTAAATTAAATGTTGTTCTTTTTTTCCCAAAAGTTTTGCTATAAACATCTTTAATCCCTGCTAATTTTAAAATTTTTTTTAATTCATTTGCAACAACAAGTCCAGTTCCCTGTGGTGCAGGAATTAAAGTAATTCTAACACTTCCGGATTTTCCAGTAACTTTGAATGGAATAGAATGCAATTCAGAACAAGAACAATCAAATCCTGCACATGCCCTCTTGACTTTAAAAATATTTAACTTGGCTTTTCTTATTGCTTTGTCCCTTGCAGGTAATGTTTCTTTAGATTGACCTGTTCCAATTCCCACATGCCCATTTTCATCCCCAACAACAGCCATTGTAGAAAAGGTCGGAATATTCCCTTCTTTTGTTTTTCTCTGAGTTTGTCTCCACGCTCTTCTTTTGCCTCCTCCGAATTTCCCTTTTGATTGTCCAATAGAAATTAAGTCAGATTTAGCTTTAATTAATGTATCAACAATTTCCGACTCTAAGATTTTTTTCCCTGAATCAAGAATTTCATCAATTTCTTTTATCTCTCCCTTTCTTACTTCTTTCCCGAGTTTTGTTTTAGGATTCCAACCAGCCAAAATCTCTTCTCTTTGCTCTGCTTCAGTTTTTCTCTTTCTTCCCCTAAAGCCCCTCCCATTTGCAGGACGTTCTTCTTTCTTAATTTCTTCAACTTTTTTTTCTTCATCTTTCTTAAGTTCTTTATCTGTTTCTTTTTCTAATAATTCTTCACTAACTTTTTCAGGAGTTTTTTCTTTTTCAGCCATTTTTCTCTATGTTTGATTTAATTTGTTCAAATGAACTTGAAAAATCTTTTTTCATATGCTTTCCTTTTATTCTGTTTTCGTCTGGAAAAAATTTTTCATCATGTTGAACCTTAACACCAGCATCAACAAGCCCTTTTAAGAAAGCAAATGTTTTTGTTTTATGCAATACTCTCTGCATCCCAAAATCAAGTATTGGAGTTCCTGCTTCTTTAGTAATTTTCTTGCCGATTAAAAATCCAGTCAAATATGATGCAGGAATTGATTTCAAACTTCCTTGATTTTCTTTTGGCCACCCATATTTCAACAAATCCTTTGAACTTGCTCCAAATTCAATTTTATCTTGAGCCTGCTTGCTTGATACATATTGAGTAATAACATACCTGTTACTTTTTCTAAAGATTACTCTAGGAATTCCACCTTTCAACATTTTTATTCTTTTCTTATAATCTGTTTTATTTTCTCTTCGTCTTCGTTTTGCTATTTTCATTTTCCCAAACCCCCAACATATTCTTTTAGATGAGCCTTGCTTTTGAAAAATCTATTTCTTATCTTTTTTCTTATTTCTTTAGCTTCTTCTTGATTTAATTTCCCAATTTTCTTTAATTCAGCAACATACTTTCTCAACTTTCGCGTTAATGTGACATATACTTTTTTTCTTGTATTTACTTTCTTTTTAATTTTTCCGACTCCTTTCTTCTTTCTTTTGTTTATTTTTTTTCTTCCTTTAACTCCTTTAATCATGATTGCACCTTCCTTTTCCAAATCTTTTATATCTTGTTTAGTAATCGCTTCCTTAATTTCATCTAGCCTTGTATTTAGGAAAACAATTCTTTTTTTCCCTACCTTCAATGCTTTTGCCGCCAATATTTTTTTCTTTCCTAGATTCATTTTTTACCTCCATCGCTCGCCTTCGGCTCGCTTACATTTGCTTCGCCTGACGGCTCAGATATTTTTTTATTATTTAACTCCTTATTTTTTGAGCTTTGTTTATCAGTTTCTTTCTCATGAATTCTTCCTTTATCTTCTGAACCTTTAGGTTCAGCACTTTTTCCCCCCTTCTTTGATTTTTGAGTTTCCTTAGTTTCAGATTTCTTTTCTTCCTCTACTTTCTTTTGCGCTTTTTTTTCTAGGTTTTTCAAAAATTTTTCAACATTTAGATTACTAATTTCTATTTTCTTTTCTTTTGCCTTTTTCGCGATTTCTATTTTTTTCTTTTGTCCCATTTTCCCAAGAATCACAATTTCATCTTTCTGGATTTTATTCAAATCTTTTTGAGTATTAATCTTAACAATTTTTTTACATTCATTTTTTCCTTTTTTATATCCAATGCTAACTACTGCAGGATACCCTTTTCTTTTCTCTCTCATTTTATTATCTCTTCCAGTAGGTTTTCTCCAAACTTGTTTTTTCTTTCTCTTTCTTCCTAATTTTGAATACCTGTTCCAGGTTCGTCTTAAAAATTTCATTTTTACATCTTCCTCCCTGCTTTATCTGTAATATAAATCCCATCTTGGAAAACTCTCCTGTCTTTCATAGGAACTTTTGTGGCCTTTTCAAAATTTGCCGCAGCTTGCCCAGCAAGTTCTTTATCCACTGCACTAACAATAATTATTTCTTTATCTGCTTTAACTTCAACTCCAGGAGGGATTATTACTTTTCTAGGAATTTTCTCCCCAAGGAAATTTTTTACTATTGCTTCATTTTCCAGTATCTCAACAGTTATTGGAAAATGACTAAAACAAATCTTCAACTGATATTCAAATTTTTTTTGAACACCTTTAATCATATTTTTAATGTGAGAAGCAAGAGTATTCATCATTTTCTTTTCTCTTTTTGTCGCTTTTTTATTCCCAATAATTATTTGATTATCTTTTTTTTCTAATGTAAGATTTGTTGTGTCAAACTCCCTTTTATTTTCTCCTGCAACTCCTTTTGTTTCCACTATTTCTCCTTCTATCTTAACTTCAACTTCTTCTGGAATATCAATAGTCACAAATAATTCTTTTTTCATTTTTGATTCCTCCAAAAAGGAAAACATGGAAATCTTTGATTTGCTTTTTTCATTTTAATAAAAATATGCAATCAAGCAACCTCCTGTTCCTTCTGCATAAGCTTCTTCATGTGTCATTAATCCTTTATTCGTCGAGACAATCATAGTTCCAAGATTTCTCGCAGGCAAATACCTTCTCCTATATTTGTCAATCTGGCTTTTATCAACACTAAATCGCGGTTTTATGGCTTTACATTCAGACAACTCTCCAATTGTAATTTCAATATGTCTTTTTTTCACATCAATTTTATATTTTTTAATTGCCCCTTCTTGTTTCATTATCTTCAGAATTTCAATTAACAAATTTGATATTTTTTTAATTTCTACATGTTCTTTTCCAGCTTTCTTAGCATTCCTTATCATGTTCAAAGCATCAGCAGTAATATCTTGTGACATTTTCTAATTATATTTTGTAAAACCGATTTCTTCTGCTATCTCACGAAAGCAATGTCGGCATAAATTTAATCCATATGATTTGATGTGAGCGCCAAATCTCCCGCACCGTTCACATTTTTGTGCGGCAATTCCAATTTTCCTTTCTTTCGGTTTATTATGTTTTAAAAATTTAGCCATTTTTGCAGGTTTATTTTTTAATTGTTTCAATATTTTTTTCCAATCGCTTGCAGTCATTTTATTCAAACTCCGTCTGGAAGTTGTCTTCCATAAATTTAATTATTTCTTCACGACTTATAGCCTGTCTTTTTGGAATCTTGCCTCGCTTTGTTTTTTTTAATTTAACTCGTTTTCCTGTTCTCTTGAAAACAACAGTAACGTCAAATCCTATAATGCCGATATCTCTTTGATATTCTACACCCGGGATTTCAATATATTCTTTAATTCCAAAAGAAAAATTATTTTCACTTATTTGTTTTTTTGTTAATCTGTTGTCAATAGTAGTCAGCATTTTGCTTAAAAATTCTTTTATGTTTTGTCTTATAGTCACCATTGCTCCAACTTCAAGCTTAGGTCTAACCCCCAATGAAGGAATCCTTTTATGTGATTTTTTCTTTGCAGGTTTTCTCCCAGTAAGTATTTTCAAAAGTTTAACTCCTTTTTCCAAGTCCTCTCCAGTCCCACCTATGCTTAACACAATTTTCTCAATCTTTACTTCTCGCATTGGATTTTGTTTTTCTTCCATTTTATTTTACAGCCATCAATTGTTTAATTAAAATTTCAACGTTTTTATTTCCTATTTTCACTTCCGCAGTTTTATTTTTCATTTTCTTTATAACTCCCCTTTCGCCAGTATGTTTCCCTTCAAGGACAACTGTTTTTACTTTTTCTTTTAAAGGAATAACCGTTTCTATTTTATTTTCTAAAAGATTAATTAAAACAGAATCTTTAACATTACATTTCAAATCTGATAAAAAATTTCTCCCATCACTTAAATTCAACTGGACTTTTTTTCCTTTTATAACTTTCTTATTTATTATCTTAGCAATTTTTTTCCCTGCATCATTTATCTCAATTTCTTTAACTTTAAACTTCCCCTTATTTGATAAATCCATCCTATAGAATTTGTTTGTAGGAACAATGCTTAGAGTGTCAAATAATAAAACATTATTTTTTTCATCTTTTACTAGCTTATTGTTTAACAAAATTTGCTTGGCGTGGATGATTCTTTTAATATCTTTTCTATTTTGTGCAACTTTCAAAATATCCCTTAGAATAATCAGAACAGGAATCCCCTTTTTAATACTAAAGTTAGGTCTGACTACATAGGTTGTTCCTTTTCTTCTTATTGGCCAATTCTTTGGAACTTTTTGCCTTTTCAAATGACTCATTTATTTTTACCTCGCTTACTTGCTTCGTCTTTCAGCTCAGAATTTTTTTTAATTTTAGTAACTTTTTCTTCTGTAAATTTTTTCATTCTCTCATTTATCTGCTTACCAGATGAATGAATGGAAATTTTTAATTTCCTTTTTCTGTCTTCTGTATTTAATTCAGTAATCTGTAAATTTGATGCTTTTAGTGGAACATTAACACTTGAACCATCCCTTTTCTTAATCTGGACTTTTTCTATAAATATCTTTTCCATCTTTGTTCTAACTTCAGTAACTTTTCCTTGTTTGCCTTTAAATTTGCCTCTCATAATTTTCACAATATCTCCTTTTCTTAGAGGAATATTTCTTTTGCTATATTTTTTCCTCAATTCCTTAGATAAATTAACAGACAAAAGTTTCCTCTTCAAATGCAATGGAGCATTCGCTGCATATTTCCTCTGCTTCCGAGGTTGCTTGCTTGATTTCCATGATTTACTAAATTTTCGTTTCATATTAAATTCCTCAATTGTTCAATTTTTTCTCCATATTCTTTTAATAAATTAGAAAATTTATTATTGAATTCAATTAAATATCCTTCTTTTGGGTTTGATATTTGAAATGCTTTGTTTATTTGGCTTAAATTATTATATCTTTCTAGATGGAGAGGTAATTCTTCTTTTGCTTTTTCAATTTCTTTTTCATCTTTCACCAAAGTAACTAGTAATTCTACTTCCCCCATAGCTTTACTTATCTCATAATTCACTTGACTTATTTTTATTTTAATATTACTTTCTCCTAATAATTTTGTTATTAATCTATCTAACATTTTAAACAACAATACTCGCGATTTTCGCAACTTGCGGCCATCGCTCTAAAACCTCCCTTGCAATTGGTCCTTTAATTTGAGTGGCTTTTGGGTTGCCTTTTTCATCTTTCAATATCGCAACAGCATTATCTCCAAATGCTATTCTTTCTCCATTCAATCTTCTGTATGGTTTTTTTTGTCTTACCACAACAGCATCAAATACTTTGCCTTTCATATCTGGAATACCTTTCCTCACTGAAACTTTAACCCAATCCGCAATTTTGGCAGCAGTTTGTTTTCCTTTCTTTGCCTTGGCTTTCTTTACTGCAACTAATCTAACAATTTTCGCTCCACTATTACCAGCTGCAATCATCTTTGCTCCCAAATTCATTCCAAGAGTTCCTTTAGCAGATATTGGTTTCATTTTCCATCCTCCTTGCCCTCAGTAGAGGACCTCAAAGAGGTTCTCGTCCCTTCTTGGGATACACCCTTGGGTGCAACTTTACCAATGACGATAAAATGAATTATTTTACTTAATGGTCTGCATTCTCTCACCTTAATCAAATCCCCAACATGAATTTTGTCTGACATACAATCCGGAAGTCTCGCATGAATTTTTGTTTTACTTTTAGAATATCTTTCATATTTTCTAACATAAACCATTCTTTCAAATTCTATGGTAATCCTTTTTGGAAATTTCTTAATGACTTCTCCCTCAAAAATCTTTCCCCTGGTTTTCAAATTACCGTGGATGTGGCATCTTTTATCATTACAAATAGGCTTAGCTATTTCTTTCTTTTTCTCTTTGTTTTCTTCTTTATTCTTTTCCATTTTCTTTTTGTGTGATCAGGCGTGACCCTATTTTAAAGGAGGGTTTGATAAAGGGAAACTTTGGTTCCCTTTATTAATCTATTGAATTTTCATCAAATCCCAAGTCAACCAATAGGTCCTTTATCTTTTTCCTATGGTCTCCTTGAAGTTCAATCATATTGTCCTTGTAAGTCCCACCGCAAGCAAGCTCATTTTTCAAAGCTTTTGCGATTTTCTTTACATCTATTCCGTCGCCAAATCCGGTAATGACAGTCACTATTTTACCGTATCTTTTACGGTCTGTCGTCATTTTTATTTTTTGCGAACTTTTCACAATTTGCTCACACACACAGGCCTGTTCTGGAAGGCCACACTTTGGGCATATTTCCATTATTTATTTTTCTCAATCTCCTTAGAAGAATTCTCTTCTGTTGGTTTATTGAGTGTGAGTATTCTAGCAATAATTCTTTTTATTTCCTTTGTCTTACTTCCAGTTTTTGAATTTCCCGACCGTGATTTGATTAATTCCATTTTTAATTCTTTCAATTTCTTTTCTCTATCTCCTTTACTCATATTCCTAATATCTTTTGCTTTTAATGTTGCCATTTTATTTTTTAATTCTCTCCTTTGGTTTCTCTTCTTTAATCTCTTCTTTTATTTCTGAAGCTTGTTTTAATTTAGCAATAATTTCGTCGTCAATTTTTATTTGATCTTTAAGGATGGCGTCTGGAGAAAGTATGCTAATCTTGACTCCGACTGTTCCTGGTTTTGTCTGAGCTACAGAGTTTGCTCTATCAACAACTTTTGCACTGTCGCCTGTTTTCTTTAAATAACCTTGCGCAAAGCGCCAAGACTTTGCCCTTTTTCCTGGCAATTTTCCACTTAATATTATTTCTGCACCCAATGCTCCAGCCTCAATAATTTTTTGCAATGTTCTATAGGCAATAACTTTAAATTTTAATGGTCCAGCCCTTTCCAATCCAAGAGCAATTTCATCAGCAATTATTTGAGAATCAAATTCCGGTTTTAAGATTTCATCTATTTCAATTTTTGGATTCTCAAGTTTGAATCTGGTTTTTAGAATATTTGTTAATTCTTCTATTCTCTCCCCTCGTCTCCCAATAACTAAACCTGGTTTATTTGTCGATACTATTATTTTTTCCCCTACAGGAGTATATTCTGTTCTAACCTTGCTGACTTTTCCTTTTCCAAGTTCTTTCTTAATATATTCCTTAATAGCAAATTCATCTTTTTTGAACTTAACTATATTTTTTTCTTCCATTTTATTTTTTCTTTGCCCCCATATTCCGCAATTGGGGGTACACCGAGCGGTGCTCCCTAACCTTTATTTTAACATGAGTCCTTTTTCTCCTCACTCTGCCAAATTTTCCATAAGGTCGTGATGCCATATTCGCTATTGCTTCAACTATTACTGGTTCATCCAACCCATTAACATTTGCATTAGTTTGCAAACTTTTTAATAATTTAATAAAATATTCAACAGTTTTTTTAGGGTATCCTCCAGAAGATATTCTTTTTCCTTTTTTGTGCGGAATCTCGCCTTTCATTGGAACAACTTTTTTATGAACTAAGACTTGTTCTAAATCAGATATAGCTTTTTGAATGCGCTTCCCCTGAATAAATTTGCAAACAGCAGATGATTTTTTCGTTGAGGTTGGCAAGCTTTTTCCATTAATAACCGCTTCTGTTTTCTTTGGCTTTTCTGCTAGTTGTTTTTCTTTACTTTTTTTCTCGTCTTCCTTTTTGTTCCCTTTTTCTTCTTTTTTATCTTGTATTTTTTCTTTCAATGTCTGCTTATTTGCTTCGCCTTTTGGCTCAGGATTTTTTTTATTAGTCAATTCCTTATTTTCTGAATCGCTTTGAGGTTCAGCTATCTTTTTTTCTTCCTTCTCTTCTATTTTTTTATTTTTTTCTGTCATTTTATTTTTTAGCCTGGGATCTTGTCCCTTTAGTTGAACCCACTCCTGCACTTCCGTGCTTTACTCTTGCTCTTGTTGGTGCAAATTCTCCAAACCTGTGCCCAAGCATTTCTCCTATAATTTCTGTAGAAATGAAATCTTTTCCATTATGAACTTGAATCTTCATCCCCACCATCTGCGGAACAATGACTAGATTCCTTTGATGAGTTCTTATTGGTTTTTTCTTAGCTATTTTTTCTTTAGCCCGGGTGATAAAATTTTCTATCTCTCTGAATTG
>JAGLWP010000018.1 GCA_023133375.1 Candidatus Pacearchaeota archaeon
TTGAATCTGCATATGGTTCTAGTAAAGAATCACAAGCACCTTTAATTTCAGATGAATGCGAGAAAATAGGAACAATAAAGTGTTGTGTAGCTTTATATGATAAAGATGGAGAATCTGGTGTAGGACTTGTTTGTCCATATGAGGATAGGCAATATGTGGAAAATCTAGTCCAATGTGATTTAAAAGAACTAGGAGTTTTAGAGGAATATAAAGGCGAAGAAGTATTTAGAGAGGGGCACGCGATTATTTGGACGCATAAGAATTATGTTCTTGCAATAGGTGTAATCCCGCCAGGTGTAGGTCCACCAAGTAGTGATGCTCTTTTTCCAGAAGCCATAGCAGAGACTTATCTTAAGAAATATAAAAGTGATTTGGGAGAAATTGATATTGGAGATGTACCACCCCCTAGGCCCCCTAACAGCCTTGAACTTTGTGGAGAAATAGAAGATAATATTGAAAGAGCTGATTGTTATATTGATGTTGCAATAAGCAAGAGTGATTTTGAGATTTGTGAAAACATAGTTTATGATAGTGAACATAGAGATAAATGTTATATTAATGTTGCAGAACACACAGGTGATGCTGGTATTTGTGACAAAGTAACTGATAGTTCTTTACGAGAAAAATGTTATTTTTGGGTTGCAGAACAAGAAGGTGATGTTGGTGTTTGCGAAGAAATAGAAGATAGTTCTTTACAAAATGAGTGTTATGTTCATGTTGCAGAAAAAACAGGCGACGCAAGTTTTTGTGATAAAATAGCAGATAGTTATATAGCAGATAAATGTTATAGAGATGTTGGGATACAAACTAATGATAGAAGCTTGTGCGAGAAGATAATTGAGGAGCAGGCAAGACAGAAATGTTTGGATAATACTTCTTGAGAATAAATAAGAAGGTCTTATAGCGTGGGCATTTAATTTTTGTTATTATTTTTTAGTATAACAGACTCATACATTCCTAGTAAATTTTTTGAGATTTTTTCTATTTCTTGTTTTTTTATTACAGTTTTACGACCGTGTTTTCCTGCTTTCTTTAATTTAGGTTTGTTTTTTATGAATTCTCGGATTTCTTTAGCCATTTCAACTGGATCCTCCATATTAATCATCTCTCCAGATTTACCTGCTTCAACAATGTTTGGCAACCCCCCAACATTTGTTGTGAGGGTTGGAATTTCGCAGGCCATGGCTTCGGAAACTGATAGAGAGCAGTTTTCATATTCAGATGCTAAAACACAAAGGTCTGCTCCATTATACACCAAGGGCATGTCTTCTGCATTGAATGTTTCTATGAATACTCTTTTTTCAATTCCTAATAATTTTGAGGTTTCTTTTATTCTTTCTATTGATTCGTCTTTTGATTCTTGAAAGGGCGGGGCTGTCGGTGCTGTTGCAATTAAAAGTTTTACATTTTTATCATTTATTTGAGATAATGCTTTTAATGTAGTAAAAATTCCTTTTTCTTCTGTTATCTTTTGTGTATCGGTTCTACTGGCGTGCACCAATAAGAAATCTTTGTTTGATACATCTATTCTGGTTCTCAACCATTTTTTACCCAATCTTGGTTTGAACACTTCTGTATTTACTGGCGGGATTGAAATGCAAATTGATTCTGAGGGAATCCCAGCGTTAAATAAAGATTCTGCCAAGTTTGACCCCATTGCAATAATTTTATCCCAGAATAAATTTTTTATTAAAGATATTTTCATTAATTTATTTTCATCTTCTTTTATGAAGGCATGAATTGTTAATACCACCGGGATATTCTTTTCTATTGCAATCATATTAAGTGCTAAAGGATGTCCGACTATATTCAATACAGAATGAAAATTTTGTGCGACGAAAATATCTGGTTTTTTCTTTGCGTATTTTTTGAGAAATCCCAGAAATTTTTTAGAATTTTCCCTATTTATTTTTGAATCCCTGCTGATAGTCATATATGGAAGCCGATAGATTGTGATGTTTCCCTCCCTTTCTATTTTTTTTCCATTATACGAAGCAGTTATTATGTCTACTTTATGTCCTTCCTTAGAAAATGTTTTTGAGATATTGTCAACATATCTTGGGATTCCTCCTCCTGTAGGTTTGTAAAAGAAAGTTAGAATGCATATTCTTCTTTTGTCAGAAGATTTTTTTTCTTTTTCTTCGTTTATGGAGGGTGGTTCATCGGAATTATTCGTTGTAACCATAAAAATAATCATAATTTTCGGTATAAAAAGGTTATGTCACGGGTTTTTTGTATCAAAAACTTTAAAAAACCACTTTTCGTTTTAACCTCACTTAAATTATGAGGTTATAAAATGGAAGAAGAAAATCAAGAAACTCAAGAAGAATCTGAAACTTCAGAAGAATCTAAACCTGAAGAACCAGAATCTGCTCCAGAAAAATCTGAAACTTCAGAAGAACCTGAAAAATCAGAAGAATCTGGTGAAGACGAGGAATAATTCCTCTTTTTACTATTTCTTTTTTATTTTTTTTGTGAAAGTTTATATAACTTAATTTTGTAATGCTCTTATGGGGTGGGCAAAAATTATTTTTGGCATGATATTTACGATTCTTGTAGTATCTTTACTTGTGTTTTATTGGTTTATCCCTCGTGGTTCAATTGATTTTGGCATGAAATCAGGGAATTCTAATTTTAGTATTAGCTCTGAATACGAAGAAATGCAGTTCTATAAGAATATGAGATTTCCAACTTCACAAATATCTTACAAGATTCTTGATTGTCCATTACAAAAAGAAGATGAAATGGAACATGCTTTTGATATAATTTCTGAGCTAAGTGTTTTGGATTTTTATTCTGTTGAGAATGATGAAGAAATTTCTGTGACATGTGATAGTAAAACTAAGATGGAGGAGGGGTTGTTTATTGCTGGTGAGGGCGGGCCAACTAATATAACGCAGGCAGGGGAGTTTAATGTCATTTTTCATGGGAGTATTTTGTTGATAAGAGAATCTAAATGCGAAAGACCGAATATTGCGATACATGAATTATTGCATGTTTTGGGTTTTGAACATTCATCTAATCCAAATAATATTATGTACTACCTAAGCAGATGCCATCAAGTAATTGGAGAGGATACTATTGGATTAATAAATGAAATATATTCTTATCCAAGTCACCCTGACTTAGTTTTTGAAAATGTTTCCGCACAAATGCAAGGAAGATTTTTGGATGTTAATATAAGTGTGAGGAATAATGGACTTAAGAATGCGGATATGGCAAAAATAATTATTTATGCTGATGAGAAAAAAATTAAGGAAATTGAACTTGAATCTTTGCAGATTGGTTATGGGAGAAAGATGGTCCTTGGAAATGTTTGGATTCCACAAATAGTTGTTAATGAAATTGAGTTTTATATTGATTATGATGGAGAAGAATTAGATAAAGAAAATAATAAAATCAAATTAGAAATAAAATAAAAATAAAAAATAAAAAAATTAATCGTCGAGGTTTAGTTCGTCAATTTCTTCAAGAAATTCGTCTTCCTCGTTCCGAGAAAAATTATCCTCCATCTTTCCCCCCATTTTATGTTTTTTTAAAATATAAATAGTTTTTAAATATTTCTGTGGGCGGGTGTAGTCAGATTCATACTTCCACTCGCTCACTTGTTCGCTCGTGATTGATTGCTTCGAACTTGGCTTTGCCAAAGTTCTTCGTTGAATATATAATTAATGAATAATTTTATTTCTCTTCTCATTTTCAAAAACATCCCTCCACCCAGAATCGAACTGGGACACGTCGGGCTACAGCCAACTGCTCTACCACTAAGCTATGGAGGGTTGAAATAGGGAGTTGGGAAGTATTTTTAAGATTTTCGTTCTTGGGAAAGGAAAGGGGGGGGAGTAGAACGTTCAAAGAATTTCTTTTTCAGTAAGCCATTTAACAACGTACTTTTCATATTCTTCAATTAACCCCTTCGCATCAATTTGAAATAAGCTTTCTAACCATTCTTTCAAAGAAATAGTTCGTGATTTACATCCTTCTTTAATATCCTCTTCTTTGTACCATATATGAAATCGCGTGTCTTTTAATTCTTGAGGCACTTCTGCGTGATTTTCTTCTTCAGGATAAACTATACTTGTTCCAACCTCCAAATTAACAATAAAAATTATTGTTTTTGGATATATCTGCCAAACTTCTGCTCCGTTTTCATTCAACTGCCCTCTTTTACTAAACTTAACTTCTAAAAAGAATGTATTTCCCTCTTTATCAATAAGAACAAAATCAGGCATTTTCTTTAAGAAAGTTATTTCTTCTAAAGGGTCTTCCCAATGTTTTAGTTTAAATTTTCCCCCACACTCCTTAACAAATCTTTCTAATTGAATCAAAGGATTAATTGTATTTTCTTGTCCGAATTTTAATACATAAAAACCTAAATCTCTAAACATTTCTTCTGCTATTGTTTCTGAAATAGCTTTCTTAATCATATTTTCTGGATTACTTCCCATAAATCCCCCAAGAATTAATCCCCTTTAAACTTTACTAAAAACGTCCATAATGGAAGAATAAAAAGAATTTTAAATTTCCCTATACAAAGAAATCTGATAAGGTTCAGAATCTACACGTACATACTCTCCACTAGCTCCTGAGATGTGAAGTATTGAATTACCACTTACACATATTGAACCAGATGCTATGTTACTGCCACTTGCACATATTGCTCCACTTGTACTCGTATTGTTTTCAACCATTGTTTTGCCTCCTTTATTTAATTGAACTCTCCAAGAACTCTCTCCCCTTAAACTTTCCTATCCTCTTCCCCAACCTCTTTTTTCCCAAGCTGTTCAGCCATAAAATAAGCCTTGTTGGATTCTGTCTCATGAATCTCGCCATCTTTTTGATAAATTGCTGTTGCTGTTGGCAACGCAAACCTGCCAAGCACGCCAACCTTAGAATAAATAATATAAGTTAGTGTTCTTCTTTCTCCTGCTTCAAGTTTTTCAAAATTCCATTCAATTCTTCTTGTTTTCTCATTAACTCTGGTTGGTTTTTCTATTCCGAATCTTTCATGAATTTTGACTAATGGCGGAAGTCTTTCTATTATGTTTATTCTTTCAACATACTTTTTAGCTGCTACAAATATGGAAACTTTTAATGCAAATTCTCCTCCTTTAGCTTTAACAAAGGAAATTCTTTTTCTTAAAACTAAATTTGTTTTTGAGAATTTTTTTACCAATACAACAACTGCTATAATCAAGAATATGGCTAATAAGGGCAAGAGCCAGTTTGTTCTTACACTAATTTCAAAAGTTTCTCCGGGTTTTATTTGCTTGACCCAAGTGTAATATATTGTTAATCCTTTTCTTTCAACAATATCTGGTTCAGGATTTAGATTTGTAAATAATCTTGTTATGATATTCTTTTTTATTACTGTTTCAGATTCAGAAACGACATTGCCTTCATTTGATTTTTTGATGACATCTGTCTTTATAATGAAACCATGAGATTCTTCTGTTGTTTTTAAGATGTTTTTTTCAGAAAATTTCATTGTCCCTTCAATATTGGTTTCTTGTCCATTAATATTGATTTTTGCGTTAATAGTATAAAATCCTGCCATAACTTTTGCGAAATCTTCTTTGTTTAATTCCATATTAAAACTCTTTTTTTTATACTTTTCTAAAGAAAATTCTTCTTCAAAATCAAAGAAAGGAGATTTAAATCTTGATTTTATTTCGCCAAAATTGAAGTTTACTTTGTTTTTGATATATATCTGAAGTGAGTTTGAGTCAGGGTCAATTTCTTCAGAACCAACTTCAAAAGAATTTTCTAAGTCAGTTACTTTTAATGTTAAAGGGATTGTTTCTTCACTTTTATCTTGACTTTGGATAAACAAATCAAAAGTCATTAAACCTCTTTGGCTTAAATCTGAACGTGGATAAACCCCGAATTCTACTGTTTCTGTTTGGTCCTGCCCAATGTATATTGTTTCTTGAGGGTAACTTCCTCCCCCAAAAAAAGTGTAAAACATAAAATTATCTGAGGCACCATCATTGGTAATTTCTAAATCAAAAATTGTCGGGTTTTCAAGTCCAATAATCATAACTTCGTCTGAGCTCTTTTTTTCCACATTAATGTTTATAGCAAAGATGCTGGGGATAATTAATAATATAAATAATAGGGTAAATAACTTTTTCATGATAAATCAAAAAGAGAATTATATTTAAGGATTTCGGTAAAATAAGAGTTATTTTTTTCCTTCTAAATCTAAATAAGCTTTGGCTTGATTTAAAAATTCATCGCAATCTCCTGCGATTTTGTTTTCATATTCTATGATTCTTGAAGGAATAACCCATTTTTCATAAATACTTCTAAGGAATTTTTTGCCTGCAGTATGTTCGAATTTTCCTTCATAATCTCTTACAAGAATCCCCTTTATGTCAATTTGGACGCTTCCCTTATTTGTTTTTATTTTTGTACTTCCTTCTTGAATTTCAACTTCTGCTAATCCAATAACTTTGAATTTTATTTTAGCTTCAAACTTAAAATAATCAGTAAGTTTTCTTATTCCAGTCCATTCAATATCTATGTTTTTTGATTCTCCAGAGATTTTTTCTGAATATTTATCCTCTGCTATTTCAAGATTAGTTTCTTCTGTAAGCCAATCATAACAAAAAGCATAAAAATCTTTGAAAGAAAAGATTCCCTGATATTTTATTTTGCTTGAGAATATAGTGTCTTTTTCTGCCATTTTATATTTATCAAGAGAGATTTATATTTAAATATTTAACTACTTGGGTTGTAGTTTTGTATGAAAAGAAGATTTATTAATTTCAGGGTATTATTATAATATGGGAAAATATATCCCTTATAAGAAATTAGAAAAGATTGTAGATAATGAAAAGGTTTTTGGTAAGAGTGTTGTGTTAACAGGAGGATGTTTTGATATTATTCATAAAGGACATCTTTATTTGTTTCGAAGAGCTAAAGAATATGGGGATATTTTGGTTGTTAATGTGGTTAATGATGAAAGAGTGAAAACATATAAAGGAGAAGAAAGGCCTGTTAATATTGAATCTCAAAGAGCGAGTGTTGTTTCTGCTTTAGAAATTGTTGATTATGCTACTGTGCATCCTTCTGTTGATTTGGGACCAACAACTGAGCTTGCGATTATGATAAAACCAGATGTGATTGTTCAGGTTGAGGGTAAATGGAAACGTGGTGATAAAAAAAGATTAGCCGGGCTTTTAGGATATGATGTGAAATTAAGAGAAGTTAAAAAAAGTCGTTTTAAAACCAGTACTACAAGTATTATCGATGAAATATTAAAAAAGCATAAGCAGCATGAATTTTCAAATTGAATCTTTGCAGGATTCACAGATGAGCATGCCATTTATTCTGGATAAGATACCCTGATTGCCGCATTCTTCACAAATTCCTTCTTCTATAAAATCTTTACTTTTTGCTTTTTTGATTCTTTTTAATTTTTCTGATTCTTCTCTGATTCTTGCGAATTCCTCTAATTCTGGATAAAGTTCTGGATGAAAATTTAAAATATCTTTTGAAGTAATCATTCCCACGAGTTTTCCCTCATGGATTACCGGGAGCCTCTCAAATTTTAATTTTTTCATTTTTTCAATTGCTTGTCGGATTGTTGTGGTTGGTTTTATTGTTGCGATTTTCCTTGGAGAAATATCAATTGCTCTTATTTTAGATAAATCCTCTTTTGATTTTTTTATTAATGCCCAAAGAATATCTTTTTCAGAAATAAATCCAACGAGTCTTTTTTTGTCTACAAGAAGCAGGCTTCCAACCCTTTTTCTTACCATTTTTTTGGCACATTCAAGCAGGTTTGTATCTGGTTTAATTACTATTGGTTCTCTTGTCATAACATTGGCAACGACGATATTATCCATGTTATAAGGAGGTGCTTCAAATTTATAAATTTTTATGTGGCTAAAGATATCTTCTGACTACAATAATATTTAAATATGTTTGATAGGAAAAAATAATATGTTAGGAGGAATACCCCGAATTACTTTACCAGAGAACAAAGAGGGACAATTATCTAGTTTTATTCAGGTGTATTTCAATAATGAGCCTTATTTAAGATGTGGGAATCTTCATTCTTACACCTTGGAAAATTTTTTGCGAGAAGTTGGGATTCAATTTGATTGTGATACTATGGGAGGATCATTTCGTATCCCTATTCCGAGAGGGAAAAATTATAATGCTATAGGTATGGGGAGAATTAGGAGAGAAGATGAATCTTGGGTGCTTTTTGATTTTAGTTATGATTATGGGTTAACTCCCAACAAAGAACATTTAGAAAAATTATTATCTTATTTGCCTCAGGAAATTAAATTAAGAATTGAAGATTCATAATGACAGATAAACCAGTTGTTCTTATGCCAGAAGATATTCAAAGAATCATGGGAAAAGATGCTCAGAGGAATAATATTCTTGCTGCACGAATGGTTGCAGAAATGGTGAAGACGACTTTGGGACCTAAAGGTATGGACAAGATGCTTGTTTCGCCAACTAATGATATTGTTGTGACAAATGATGGTGTGACAATTTTGGAAGAAATGCAGATTGAGCATCCTGCTGCAAAAATGATGGTGGAAATTGCTAAAACACAGGAGAGTGAGGTTGGGGATGGAACCACGACTGCTGTGATGATTGCCGGGAAACTGCTGGATAATGCTGAGAAACTTTTGGATAAAAAAATTCATCCAACTGTTATAACTAAAGGGTATAATATGGCGGCTGAAAAATCTCAGGAAATTTTGCGGGATATTTCTTTGCGAATAACTCCTGAAGATGAAGATGTGTTGAAACAGGTAGCAATGACAGCGATGACCGGCAAGGGTGCAGAAGGTTCAAAAGAGAAATTTGCAGAGATAATTGTAAGAGCTGTGGGGCAAATTCAAGATGGGGACAGAATAGAATTGAATGATATTAAAATTGAAAAAACAAAGGGGGACGGGATTGCAGATACTGAGCTTATTTCAGGAATTGTATTGGATAGTGAAAAAGTTTCTTCTGATATGCCTTTTATTATAAATAATGCAAGAATTGCTTTGCTTGATTTTCCGCTTGAATTAAAAAATCCAGAGATTGATACAAAGATTTCTATTTCTTCTCCAGAGCAGTTGCAGAATTTTATTAGTCAAGAAGAAAAAACAATAAAAGATATGGTAACTAAAGTTAAGGACGCTGGAGCAAATGTTGTTTTTTGCCAAAAAGGGATTGATGATTTTGCTCAGTATTTGCTTTCTAAGGCAAGAATTTATGCATGCAGAAGAGTTGCTAAGAGTGATATGGAGAAACTTTCCAAGGCAACAGCGGGGAAGATTGTTAGTAATTTGAATGAGCTTTCTTCTGAAGAACTTGGGAGTGCCCAAATAGTTGAAGAAGTAAAGCAGGCAAATGATTTTTTTACTTATGTTAGAGGATGCCAGAATCCCAAGGCATTAACTATTTTGATTCATGGTGGAAGCGAACATGTTATTGATGAAATTGAAAGAGCCATAAAAGATGGATTGGGGGATGTAATGTCTTCTTTGAAATCTGGATTAGTAGTGCCTGGGGGAGGAGCAATTGAAATTGAACTTGCAAAGAGGTTAAGGGAATTTTCACAGGGTTTAAGTGGGAGAGAGCAACTTGCTGTAGAAGAATTTGCTTCTGCTTTAGAGTTTATTCCCACAACCCTTGCAGAAAATGCTGGTATGGACCCAATAGATGTTCTTACTGAATTAAAATCAAGACATGATTCTGGCGAGAGAAATGCTGGCTTAAATTTACTTAATAATAGAATTGAAAATGTTTTAGAAGGAAAGATAATTGAACCATATCAAATTAAAAGTCAGGCAATTAATTCAGCGAGTGAAGTTGCAGTTATGATTTTAAGAATAGATGATGTT
>JAGLWP010000019.1 GCA_023133375.1 Candidatus Pacearchaeota archaeon
GGTTTTTCTTCTTTTGGAGTTTTAGATGCCCCGCCCTTTTGCACTGAATTTTTCTCAACCACCGACTCGTTATTGTTCTTATTTGTCTCGTCGCTAGTTTCGTCCCCTGAGATCCCCCCGGGTTTATTATCTTGAGATTGTTTAACTGCAACTTCTTCTGATTTTACTTCTGGCTCAGGAGTTTTATTTTGTTCAGGAAAAATTTCAGAAAGTTTTTTTGCTCCTTCTTTTAAAACTTTAAGATTAATTTGTATAATTTCTGGGGATATAACTTTGCCCCTCACAGTTTTTCTCATTCTTAATCCTTTTGGCCGAGGATTTGATACTTTCTTTTTTCCTTCTCTTCTTGGTCTTTTGTGCATGGCTTTACCATAACTTAAAAGAACCCTATTAAGTCCAATCCCTTCAACATTTTCCATTGCTGTAAACCCAGCTTTGTCACTTGTTCCTGTAATTTCTAATTCATAACCTTCTAAGTTTGGAAGAAGTTCTTTTCCAGAAATTTTATCATGCAGAGCTTTGTCTATGAGTCCTTCGGTTTCACTTTCAAGTTTGTAAGTTTTTCCTGATTTTTCTGAAATATTTATTTTGAACATGATTATGAATAAAGAAATTAACTTAAAAAGGTTTTGATTTAATTTGCGAGATGTTTATAGCATTCCCTCCCGAACATAACACTCTCTAATGCTCGTGATATTGATAGAATTAATGAGGATTTTTGTTAATTTGTTTTTTATCCTCGTGTTAGCGAGACTAGTAAGCGAGGCGAAGCCGAGCAGAGGATACTTTAAAATTTAGGAATTTTAAGTCAAGAACTATTTATAGCTTCTATTTTTACATTTGCTGGGAGAGTTATTTTTATGTCTTTCATCCCCGCTCTTTTCTTAAAGTTGAATATCTTAAATCCTGTAAGTTCATTTGTTTTTTCATCTCTTCCTTCAAAAAGGTCGTCTTCAACTTCATTAAAAAAACATGGCGTTGGCTCACCTATAAAAATCTCTAAAATATCTGCTTCTGTATCATAATAAATCTCTAAATTTTTTTGTTTCATCTTCTTACAATCTTCCTTGTCATAAATGCTGTAGCAACATAGCCTTTGCCATTTAAATATTTAACTGAGACAAGTAGATAATATTTCTTATGTTTATAATAAAGATAATAGTTTTTCATGCTATCATTAAACCTTTGCGGAATTATTAATAGAGGATCCACTAAAGTTTCTTTTATATCTTCCAGTTTGTCTGTGATGTTTGTATGTTTCATTGTTATATGTTTCCATCTTTCTTTTGATAAGTGAACTTTCCTTCCAGATTTGTCTTTTATTTCAAAAATAATGCCTTCCATTATCATACTCCCCAATCCCCTTTCTCCTGTCTTTTAATCTCTGCAATTTCCTGTAATAATGTGATTTCTTTTTGACTTAGCAAATCCTTGTTTTTTCTAAAGTTTCTAAACTGGGATTCTCCTATATTTGAATAAAGAAATTCTGTATCTTTTAATTGTCGCTCAAAATTAACTCCTGGAATTGAAACAGCCACTTCCATGGTTTCTGTTGCTTCTTGAACTGACTTGTTTTCTGATTGAATATTTTTTATTTTTCCAATTTCTTGGTCTTTTTTGTTTATTAGTTTTAATCCTGAAATTAATTTTCCTGTTTCAATATTGACCCCAAATATCGCGGGTTTGGTATTCCTGAAAATATATTGTGGGAGAATTTTTAACTTGCATAGCGAAGCTAATTTCAAAAGTCGTTTCTTTTCTATTTCTTTTGATTTTTCTTGTCTGAATTTTACGAGATTTTCAATTAATTTATAAATTACTTTGTCTGTTAAAATTTTTATGTTTCTCTTGTCTATTTCTTTAGTTTCCTCTTCTTCATCAATGTTAAATCCGACAATTACAGCATTAATTTCATTTAACTCTAAATTTGCTTTTGCTGAGATTATGTCATTTTTATTTATGTTGCCTATGCTTGCTTTAACTACTGCAATGTTCTCTTGTTTTAGCATTATGAGTAAGGCTTCAAGGCTCCCCAAAGAATCTGCTTTTGCAATAATTCCTTGTTTGTCTGTTTTTATGTTTTCAGATATTTGTTCTTTGAATTGTTTTTTTATTTCTTTTTTATTTCCTTTATAGATTACAAAAGGCATGCCTGGAATGACTTTTGCTTTTTTAATCAATTGAATTCTTAATCCTGTAGATGCTTGAACTTTTTCTTTTGGAACAAATTTATTGCTTAATGGTTTGATTTCTTCAAGAATTCTTATTTTGCTTATTATTGGTTCCCCGCTGCTTTCAGGAGAGCTACCTCCTTCAGAAGCAAAACTTGCAATTGCGATTTCGTCATTTTTGGATAGCTCGCCGTCATATAAAATAGATTCAATGTAATTGATTGATTTGTCTTTTTTTATTTCAAGCATAACTCCTTTTACTTCTTTGCTTATAGTTAGTTTGTTTGCTAAGTATTTTTGACTTAATCCGCAAAGGACCATTATTAGTTCCTGCAATCCTTCTCCTGTTTTTGCTGAACAGGGAACTAAAGCAATTTTTTTGGTGAAGTCATTAATATTATAGAATAAATCTGCATTAAAGCCGTGATTATTTAATGAACCGATTAAAGTTAAATATTTTTCATTAAATATTTGTTTTACATTTGGTTGTTGTTCTTCAATGCTTTTTTTTAATTCTTTATCTGATTTTTTCCAGGAGCCGATGTTGTCTATTTTATTTAATGCTATTATGAATGGAGTTTTATTGTGTTTGAGGATTTGTATAACTTCTGCTGTTTGTGGTTTGATTCCTTCGTTTATATCTATGACGAGAATTGCTAAATCAGCCAAGCCCCCTCCTCTTTTTCTTAAGTTAGTGAACGCTGCATGTCCTGGGGTGTCAATAAATAAAAATCCAGGAATGTTTAAATCTATGTTTGATTTTTCTATTAGTGGGCAGGCTTTTTTTAGTTGTTCAATTGGGAAAGAAGTGAAAGATATTTTTTGAGTTATTCCTCCTGCTTCGCTTTGCTGAACAGAGCTTTCTCTAAGTTTATCAAGGATGCTTGTTTTTCCATGGTCAACATGTCCGCAGACTGTTACAATTGGTTGTCTTATTTTCATAAAAATAGTAGAAAGAATCAGGTTAAAAGGTTTTTGGATACTATATATTTTACTTTCCTAAAATTTATAATTAGTTATTTTTGTAAATGTTGTATGTCTAAATCTAATGGAAAACTCCAAGAGAAAGTAAGAAAACTTTATGATAAAATCAGCCAAGATTTTTATTTGTGCAGAGATGATTTTGAATCAAATGGAGAGAAATTTAATTCTGCTTTGTTAATGGGAACTTTAACAGAACTGAATAAGGGAAATATGCTTTTATTTGGAGAGTATGGTGGAGGTAAAACAACTTCTGCAGAATATCTTCAATCTGTATTTAATGGATTACCATTGGATTTAGTGAAAAGAGTTGCAATTAGAGGTAATCCTCAATTAACAGAAGAGAAAATGGTTGGAAGACCTCATTATGGTAAAATGCATCAGGGAGAGGAAGATGTTGTATGGCAACATTTTGTCCAAATTGGACCAAAAATATTTGATGAGTTTAATCGTATGCCTGAGTCAAATCAAGCAGTTGTTTTAAATGGAGTTGACAGAGGAGAATGGAATTATTTAAATGATTTTATTTCAACAGGACCTCAACCATTTTTTGCAACTTGTAATTATGCAGATAGGGGGAATAATGATTTAATCCCTCCTATTTTAGATAGATTTGATGTTGCTGTTGAATCAAGGTTTCCTGGTGTTGCGAATGCATTACATATTGCTCAAGATTATCACAGTGATAAAGATAAGGTTTTGGAAAATTTTGAATTAACAAGGAAAGCTTTGGAAATTCTTAGTTCTGGGGAATCTTATGAAGAAACACAAAAGGAATTAGAAAGGATAGTTAGAGACTATGAGATTATTTTAAGAGATAACGAGTTTCCTATTTTAAGTACTCAAGATAGAGAAAAAATTGAACAAGAAGTTAGAGCTGTTTCTTTTGACAGAGACGCAGAACAGTATTTTGCATTTTTGGTTGCTGAAATGAATACAAGTCAGAAGTATGGACAGAAAAGAAGTATTGATCCTACAACAACTGAAAATGGTTTATATTTACAAGCATCTTTTATTGGAAGTGGTAGTAGAAGAGAGGAAAAATCTATAGTTAGATATGCTAAATCATTAGCATGGCTTCAAAAACAAAATGAAGTTAATTTAGACCATGTTGCACAAGTAGCACCTTATGTTTTATGGCATAGGATTAAATGGACTTCTGAAGCACAAAATGCATTTAAAGATAATGATAGAAATGATCCTTTAGACTTGTATATAACTAAAAATTTTTTAGGAGATGGAATTAGTGAAATACCTGGAGTAAAGAAAAGATTTACAGAAAGTCAGGAAAATTACCAAAGGGTTATTGATTTAGCTGGTCATGGTAAAATGAATAAAGCGTTAAAGGAAGCAAGAGAGTATATGGCTGATGGTAGAGGGCATCCAATATTCCAAGATGTAATAAAAGATTTGGAGCGGAGGTAAAAATGCCAAACCCTCGTTTTCTTAAAACAGCAGAAAGATGGAAAAATCCTAGCTTGCCTGCCGAGAGGATTATTGAAGAAACTCTTACTGATACTACTTCTTTAAATGTTTCAGAAACAAAATTTAAAGGTCTTGGAAAAGATTATGGATTGATTTTAGAATCTAATGAAGAAAGAAGAAAGAGTATCTGCACATTTGATGGAAAAAATGTAAGAGAAATCTTTTCCCATAGAGAATTAGAAGATATTTTTTATGATTCCAAAGAAAAAAAGTTATATTATTGTTTAGAAGGAGTATTAGTCTATGAATTTCCTGACAAATTTATAAATAATTTGGGGTCGGGCGGAGGGTCAATTGGGGATTTCGGCAAATTTAAAGGAAAATTAGTGATGGCTTTATATCAAGGAGATACAATTGTAGATATGCAAGAGAATATAATATTCTCATGCGGGCATCTTTCATATCCAAGCTTTCCAATAGAATTTAGAGGTGAATTATATTACCAATGGCACCATGATGAATTAACTATTGCTTCAAATAGAAAAATAAGAGCTGAGACTGCTCCAAAATTATCTTTTCTCGACAGATTATATGTTGGTGCAATTCAGGAAGGAGTGTTATATAGCTATGACGGAAAAAGATTCCGTAAAATTTGTGCATATGATCTTGGATGTGGAATCACTGGCGTTCGTGAGAAAGATAGAGATGTGCTTTATCTAGGAAGAAGAAATGGAATTATAGAAAGTATTATTCTGCAAGACCCAGACACAATTAAAAATAGAGAAATAATTTTGAATTCTAACTTTAAAGCATATTCAATTTATCACGCCCCTTTAGATTTCATTAAGAAGTTAAATAAATAAAATGACAAGTAAAAGATTTTTACAAATAGCGGAAAGATGGATGAATGAAGATGTGCCTGAAGAGAAAATTCAAAAAATAAAAAAGCAAAAAGTTTTAGTGTCTAATAAGCTTGAAAGTTTAGTTGATTTTTGCGACGTTCAATTACAAAAAGGAGATAGAGATGTAATTTATGAATTATTTGAATCTGCAGGAAAAAATCTTGAAGATTATTATCAAGTAAATGATTTTAAAATAGAAATAGAAAATAATAGGATTGTTAATTTATCTATGGGTGATCTGTATCCTAGAATTATTCCGACAAGTATTGGTAACTTAAGTTCTTTAAGGAATTTATCTCTTTGGAGGAGTAGAATAATCTCACTCCCTGAGAGTATATGTAATTTGAATTCATTAGAAAGTTTACATGTTAATCTTAATAGCTTAACTTCTCTCCCTGAGAGTATATGTAATTTGAATTCTTTGAAGTATCTAAATTGTTGTGCAAATTACCTAACTTCTCTCCCCGAAAATATTGGTAATTTAGGTTCTCTAGAACATTTATATGTGGGTTTGAATAAACTAATATCCCTTCCAGAGAGTATCGGGAAATTATATAATTTAAAAGAGTTTAGTATGTTTTGTAATGAAATAACTTATCTTCCAGAAAGTATCCTTAATTTAAGTTTTTTAGAGTGTTTGAATCTTAAATTTAATCCTTTGGATAATTCTTCTGAAAGACTAATAAAAGAATTAAAACCAATAGAATACTTATGGTTTGGTTAATAAAATGGTAAATAAAAGATTTTTAGAAATAGCAGAAAGATGGATGGATGAAGGGATTCCTAAAGTTAAAGAAAAAAGAGATGTGCCTGAACCGAACGAGGTTGTCGAAAAAAAACAAGAGACCAATTTAAAAAAGGAATTAATTTATGTTACTCCTGGGAACACAATTTTTTGGCATAGAGAAACTGGAGAAGAGATAGTGATTGGAAAAAGAAATTTTCCTATTAGTAAAATTTATGTTCATAAGGGGCAAGTATACGATACAGGGACCACTAGGATATTTGAGACCTTAACAGGAAAAGAGATAGGAAAGGGACGTATACATGATTTATGTTCACATAATGGGCGATTATATCATACAAAATTCCTTTATGGAAATAGTGGGATATTTGAGACTTTAACAGGAAGAAAAATAACTTCAAGAATAGCACGGAATTTATGTTCACATGGGGGGCAATTATACGATGTAGGAGAAGAGGGAATATTTGAGACATTAACAGGAAGACAAATAAGTTCAAGAAGGAATGACCGTCCAATGTTATGTTCGCATGATGGAAAGTTATATGATCGAGGAAAGGAGGGGATATTTGAGACTTTAACAGGAAAACAGATAACTTCTAGAGGTAGTCCTTGGTGGAATAGTTTATGTTCATATAGGGGGCAGTTATATGATGGAGGGGATGGGGGAGTATTTGAGACTTTAACAGGAAAACAAATAACGCCAGAGGGAAGGGAGGGCTTCTGTTTACATAATGGAAAATTATACGGCACGTACCGTGGCGAACTCCTTGAAGTTTTAATTGGAAAAAGGTTACGTCTTAATCATCCTTCTTATGCTAATAATATGTTCGCGTTTGGTCAAGATGTTATTTCTGGTTTTTATTCAATTGATTCTGATTTAGTGAATAAGATGTTAGAGAATAATAGTTAATTGAAAATGACAAATGAAAACTTAAAACAGATTATGGATAGAGAATGGCAGAAAGTTAGAAAGAATTTTCATTATCCGCAATTACCTCATCCTAGATTGATTGATTCTGATAAGACTGCAGGAATAAATATGAAAAGTTTAGAGGTAAATGTGAGTGAACCATTTATCAAAGGTTTTGAAAACCAAGGCATATCTTCTGAAGAATCTTTAAATGAAATCTTAACTCATGAATTAATTCACTTTATGAAATACCCTGGGAGTGTTTTAAATATTCTTAGATTGCAAAAATCAGCTCAAGGAATTGTGGATGCAAATAAAATAACTGGATTAAGAAACGATTACCTTGAAGCGCAAACTAGATTAGATATGATGGTTGGAAGTAATCTCCACCCATCTGCTTATAAGATGGCTAGGGCTTGCATTGTTCAAGAAATTGAGCCGTCTCCTTCAGGGAAAATTATGTGGGGAGTTTATCAGGAAGTTACAGAGCAGAATTTAGGAATTAAGTTAAAAAAGAATGAGAAAGAGTTGGCTGAAAAATTAAAAGAAATTAATTATTTAGATAAAAAGCAGGAAACCTTTAATTTTAGAAGTTTTGTAAAAATTATGAAAGATTATCAGCCCTCGCAAAAGAAAGAAAATCTTTATTTTATGGGACAGAATGATTTAGAGAGATTTAGTGACAATCAAATAAGAGAAGGATTAAAACAATTTGCTAAAGAATGTTCAAGTCCAGAGGAATATGAGGAAATTGTTAAACAAGTTTTTGGAGAAATGCAGAATGAAAAAGTTGGAAGAGAAGCGGGTTTTGGAAAAGGAATAGTTCAACTTGCTGAAAATTTTTATACAGCTTTATCTGAAAAATATATAATTCCAATTAGAAAAAAACCAATGCATAAAAATGGAAATTTGTATCCCCATAGTCATAGTTCTTTTGAAGTGGGTGATTCAATTACAGAAGTTGATGCTTTTAGCACTCCTGGGATATTACCAGGAATTACAAAGAAGTGGGTAAAAAAAGAAGGAGAAGTTTATGGGGAAGAGGAAGGCGTTCCAGATAGTTTTTTGGTTATTGATAGTTCAAGTTCTATGCCAAATTCATGTGAGGAAATTTCTATTCCTGTTTTAGGAGCAACTGCTATTTCAAATGCTTATCTATGGAATAGTGCAGAAGTAGCAATTTATAATTTTGGAGGAAGTGACCATTTTACTAATTTCACGAGAGATAGAAAAATTGTTCATGAGGAATTAAGAAAGTATACTTCTGGAGGGACTAATTTTAATCCGAGTTTTTTAGAAACTGTGTTAAAGGAAACTGAAAATTTTTTTGACTTGAGTATCATTTCAGATATGGAGATTTACAATCTTGATGATTTTATAACTTCTGTTTTAACTATTCCACAAACACATAGAATTCATTTATTTTATACAGATAATAATAATGAAAAATTAAGACAGAGTTTTGGAAAAAAGGAAAATGTTGCTATTTTACCTTTAACTTGTGAGGCAGATATTCAGAAGATTACAATGGGAGAGTTGAAGAAATCAATTAGATAAAAGAGCATAACAAAAATTGTAATCGGATTAAAAGGTTTTTGATTATGTTAATAAGAAGCACTAAAAAAGGCGACAGAAGCCAGTCAAGAAAAATCCGAAGATCAAACTTAAACTGATTGCTCCGCCCTTTTAGTAATTTGGAGAGGTTTTAGTGTGTTATAAACTTTTCTTACTACCCAAAAATTATAAAAGTGTGAGTTTCGAGGAGGATATATGGTTAAAACAATTCAAGAGCTAAAAGAAAAATATGATTTAGAATTAGAGAAAATTATTCGCAAGATAAAGAATGATAAAGCTAAACTTGTGTTGTTGCAGTTTCCTGATGGTTTGAAACCTTATGCTAATGTTGTTGTTGATTTTTTGAAGGAAAAAACTAATGCAGAATTTTTGATTTGGTTTGAAAGTTGTTTTGGTGCTTGTGATGTCCCTGTTGATTTGGAGAATTTAAAACCGAAGATTGATTTAGTTGTGCAGATTGGGCATAATTCTTTACAACCAACCAAGTAATAATCCAATACCTAACAATAACATAATTATTCCTGCAATTAGGTGAAGAACTTTTATGTTTTTGTCTTTCCACCCTGAAACATCTTCTACCTTACTTATTCCAAAATAAACTATGCCAGTTATAATAATCATGGGTATTACAAATATGGCATTATATAAAAGTAAGGGGGGAATTGTTTTGATAATTGCCATAGCTGATAAAATTCCTCCTGCGATTATGTAGGGACCGATAGTGCAGGGTAATAAAAATATAGTAACAAATAAACCAACTATAAAAGCTCC
>JAGLWP010000002.1 GCA_023133375.1 Candidatus Pacearchaeota archaeon
TATTCGGAGCAATAATTGCTTCTCCTTTATGTAGTTTTCTTCCGGGTTTAGGAAGCGGACAGGCAGCAATTATAGGAAACACAATTTCAAGAACAAACAAAAAAGGATTTCTTGTCTTGCTTGGGGCAACAAATACATTAGTCATGGGTTTTTCATTCATTTCACTTTATGTAATTTCAAAAACAAGAACAGGAGCAGCTGTTGCGATTCAGGAAATAATTGGAACTCTCTCCCCAAAACTCCTTATTTTAATTTTAGCAGTTACAATTATTAGCGGAATAATTTCTTTTTTCTTAACAATATTCTTAGCAAAAACATTTGCAAAAAAAATCGGGGCATTTAATTATACAATTGCATCCCTCATCACTCTCTTAATTTTAGTATTAATCGTCTTTCTTGCTTCAGGATTTTTAGGAATCCTTGCACTAATAGCTTCAACTCTCACAGGAATTTACTGCATATCCTTAAAAGTCAGAAGAACAAACATGATGGGCTGTTTACTTTTACCGACGATAATTTTGTATTTATTTTAAACTGGAAATTGCCCGGTCCAACATCCTAAACAAACTTCATTAGAAGGAACATCCAATGCCTCAACATACCCTTCCAAACTAATAAACTCCAAAGAATCTGCTCCAATATATTCTCTTTGCTCCTCTAAGCTTTTTCCTGCTGATAAAAGTTTTCCCCTGCCTTTAGGAAAAACAGTATATCTGCAATGGAATTTATTTTCAGGGGAACCGATTCTGGCATGGATTTCCTTTGCTCCTCCCCATTTAATAAGAGGAATAAGTTTATTTCTCAGAGTTATTCCTTCCCTAATAGAATCATCTAAAACAACAACAACTTTATCTTTAACAGCGTCAATAATAACTGATTGTTTTTTATCAGCTCCTTTAACTCTGGCTTTTTTTGTTCTTTGAATAAATGTTCTTGTGACATACCAATTTTTAAAAAGCCCCTCATCATAAGGCAGGTTAGAACCATGATGATAACCAATACAATACCCAACACCAGAATCCCTGACAGGAATTACTATATCTGCTTTAAATCCCCTCTTCTTATCTTCTTCTGCAAGAATCCTTCCTGCTCTTTCTCTCATTAATTTGACAGAAATTCCATCAACAATTGAATCTATTCTTTCCCAGTAACCTGGCTCAAAACCACAAAGAGCTCTCATACCATTTAGTTGCCCCACAGTTTCTATCCCTTTATCCCCTATATAAACAATTTCTCCGGGTTCCACAGCCCTATATTCATTTTCTCTTAACCAAAGTTCTTTTAATGAACAAGATTCAGAAGAAAAAGCAGAGATGTCATTATTACCTCCAACAATCAAAGGCTCTACACCAACAGGACTTCTGAAAGCATATAAACCATCTTCAGCTAACACACCTAAACTATAAACCCCCTTAACCTGATTCGCCATTCTTTTTAAACCTTCAACAATATTTGTGGCTTCATTTTTTTCAGTAATAAGTTTGCCGATAATTTCAGCATCAGTTTGTTTAATAGAAAGAGAATGTCCTCTTTTTAATAATTGATTTCTTAAACTTCTTTTATTTAAAATTGTTCCACTATAACTCAAAGATAATTCTCCAAATCCTGATTCAAAAGAAATAGGTTGCTTATAAAAAGAGTGTACGCTTCCAATACCATAGCTTCCGGTTAATCTTTTTTTTTCTTTTTCAGTGAAACTCTCGTCTACTTTTCCTTCATATCTGTAAGAAACCAAACCTTTTTTAGTTTTAGTTACAGCCCCGCAAAAATCCTCGCCTCTATGTTGCAATGAGAAAATCCCGGTTAATAAATCATCAATACATTCTCTTTTAGATTTTATTCCAAAAATTCCTGACATAAATTAAAAATCAAAGAATTACTTTTAAATTCTATTGTAGTGTAAAAGAACAAACATGATGGGATGCTTATTAATTCCAACAATAATCTTGTATTTGTTTTAACTACCTAAAAAAGAAATAATAAACTACTCCTGCAACAATCAAAAGAAAAAATATTATCAAAAATATCCATATCCATTTCTTACCTCGCTTGGGTTCAGCAATCTCCTTTTCTTTTGTTGGTTTTGCTTGCTTTAATTGCTTCACTTGTTTCTGAGGAGAAACTTGTGTTTTAGTTTTTGCCACAGGTGTTGATTTTTTTACTGTTTTTTCCACTAGAGGCTTTTTAACTGCAACAACCTGTGTGCTTGTTTTTTGTGTACTTGCCTTTGGCAAATTGCTTCTCTGAACAGGTCTTTGCTGTGTCTGTTGTCTCATAACATTAACTGCTTCATTAACCACATTCACATCATATCCTGAATCAATAAGTTTCTTCTTTAAATCATTCAAATTATATTGCTTAGAATGTTTAATCAAATAATTATAAACTCTTTTATTCACCATCTTTTCAATATTAATGGGAAACATATTATAAATGTTTGTTTATTAATTCCGACGATTGTTTTGTATTTGTTCTAAAACCACTCCCCCAACTTCTCCTGCCTTTCCAACTCCTTTCCAAAAATACTATCAATATTCTCTTTAACCAACTGGAGGTTCTGTTTTAGATAAAGGGAAAGCCCATATTTATTTGCCAGGTCCAATGCCGGCTCTAAATATTTCTTAATTCCTCCCTCATTAATTGTAAAAATTATCTTCCCGCCACATTTTGAACAAACACCTTTCAAAGGAGGTCTTCTCATAATTTTATTGCAAACAACACATCTAAAACCTTGCATAGAAAATTTTCTCAAATTACCTTTCATATCTTTAATAAAATGCCTGTCAATAATTAATTTAGCAGTATCAGAAGTGTCTGCAGCTCTAATCTTTTCAACCAACTCCATCTGATGCTGAACTTTCTCTTGCATTGTCGGTAAAAGTTTGTAGGAAGAACAACCAACCCCTCCATTAAAATCAAAAGTATCATGAGTAAAACCAAAGTTAACAAAAGGTTCTTTGCCTTCCTTTAAAATTGACTTAACAGTATTCACATTAATTTCAGAAGAATGTTTTCTCTGTTCAGCTAATTGATAAAGTTTTAAAGGATATTCATAAACCAATTCAAAATCCAAAATTTGGTCATCAACTTCGCCGGCATCAATCTTTCCATTTAAAACCAATGGAGCATCCTGAGTTCCACCTCTATGACTTGGCAAAAATTCCTTTGAAAAATTAATTAACACATCTCCCAAAAGCATGAGCGCTGCCTCATCTCCATCACAATCACGCCTTATCGCCGCATGCATATACGGAGAAGCAAATAACCCCAAGGTATTAGAAAAACCAATAAACCTACAAATAACCCCGGCACAATTATGAGGAGCCATACAAACTCCTAACTGTCCAACTAAATCATCCCTATTTTTCACATTATAAAATCCATTTAACCCATAAAATCTAACCAAAAGTTCATCTATAAAATTACAAACTTTAATAAAAACATCATCTGCTTTCTCATCTAAAGATTCAGAAGAACAAGGCAGAATAACATCATGAGGCATTAATTCCAATATTTGTTCTTCATCAACTAAAGCATTTCCATAAATATCCTTGTCATAACCTAACTCATTTAATTTTTCAACACTAACTGAAATTTCTTTGGGTTTAAAAGAAACTAATGGCAACTCAGTTGAATCAAATCTGATAGTTCCGTCTTTATTTACCTGCAAATTATACATTGCCCTTAAGAAACCTTTTGCAAGATTCTCCATCTGATGATTCTCTGAAGAAGTTCCTCTAACTCCTTTAATCAACACAGGAAAATCACATCTTTGCAATCCTAATTTTTCAGCAGCTTTATCATAATAATGCTTCATATCAATATCTCTTGTATAAAAAGGCACGCCAATATCATGCTCCTCGCATTTCCCAAAATAATTTTTATCACATTCAAAACAATGATATACTTTTTTGCAAACATTTTCACAATCTTCACAAGTTGGATAAATAGTTTCTTTCTTACATTGTTCGCAGTAATAAACCGGAAAAGCACTTCTGACTTTCCCTTCATCACAAGCCGCCTGAACACTTCTTAACCTGCCACCTTCCCTGGCAACAGGAAACAAAATGTTTGGACTTCCAGTTAATTTCCTAAGTTTAGCTTTTTCTGGCCTTCCCATTCTTGCACCAATAAAATCTCCTGCCTTGTCTTTAATTTTAAAATTAGAAACAGAATTAATAATTTCTAGTATATGTTTGCCCCAGCATTCAGTGTTTAGGGGTACACCGAGCGGTGCTAAATTATATTTCTCCTCGTCAATAAAATTATTAAGTGGACCGCCTTCTTCAAAAAATTTAACTCCAAGATTAATAAGCAAAGCCCTGCCAGTCTCTTCGTCAATTACCACATTTTCTATTGTAACAGAATGCTCTACTCCTAAAAGTTCTAAAGCCCTCTTCCCATGTGCAAACTTCTCCTGCACTTCTTTATAATATGGGAAGATAATTTTCTTATCTGCTATAACAGATTCTTTGAGCCATTTTATCAAATCCAAAAACTCCTCTTTTGAAATTTGTGTCCAATAAAAAATAAATTTTGGATGCAATGGAATTTCATATTTTTTGCTAAACTCAATAGCTTCTTCAAACGAAACATTTCTATCATCAAAGTTTCCTTTTAATTTATTTGTCTTTTGTTCTAAATCTAATTTCCACCATTCCTCAACATATCCTGGTTTCACTAAATTAGAATTTCTATTTGCCAAATCACTAAAAGGAAATAAAATATCTCCCAAATAAATTATTTCTTCAACATCTGGATAAAGTTTTTTCGCCTCGTCTTTTGTTCTTACTTTTTTAACACTTCCATTAAAAAGTTTTACTATTGGCCCATCAATAGAATCGCAAACAGTAGCAACACACCCTTTTGTAGGTTTTTCTATTTTAAGTTGTGTTCCAGTTGCAATAAAACCATCTGTAATTGCCATTGTCGCAGGATGCAGTGATGCAGCACTAAATCCAGAAACCCTCCCTCTGCCATATCTAAATCTAAATCCCCCAGACCTTGAAGGATGCCCAAAAACAGGTCTTCCAGCAACCAAATCTTTAATATAAGTGGGAGAATCATCTGTCTTTCCCTTATCTCTTTTTTCATGTAATTCAATATATTCTTCTAAGAAATCCCAGGAACTTAATTTAAATCCTTTTTCTCGAAGAGAGGTTATATATCTTTTAATTTTTGCCGCCTTTTGTGCCAAACCTTCACCAAGAACCAAACAATAACCACTTCTAATAAAATTTGTTTCAACACGACTTAAGTTTTTATAATTTGAAACCTCTTGTTTTTCTGATGCATCGCCATTAATCTGCAAAGGGCAATACTTCATCAACAAAATTATTTCATCCTCTGTTGGCATATATTGTAAATTGGTTACTCTCTCATGATAATCATTAAGTTCTGTAACAGCTCTTTTTATTTCATCCGCATTTGGATCATATACAGAATATCCAAAAATCTCTCTTAAATGATCCATTATAACAAGAGAAAAAGCAGCCCCAGTACCTCCAGCACTTCTAACCGGCCCAGAATAATATGGTGAAAAATATTCTTTACCTTCTTTTGTTTTCATTATTTTTATTTCAGTCAATCCTTCAATAGGAGATGAAACAACACCCAAAGTAATATATGCAAATCCCACTCTTGCCCCAGCCTCAATTGCTTCTAACAAACTTTTAAATTTACAAAACTTTTGTTTTGCAACTTCTTCTGCAATCTGTAAACAAACTGCAGGGTCAAGCTTCCCCCACTTTTGTTCTAACTCAAGAATCCTCTTATCAATTCCACAACCACTCATCTGAGGATAAATCGTAGCAATTAATTCAACACACTTCTCTGCCATAGTTTTAGCCAAAGGAATCTCAACCTTATTAACAGGGTCCAATCCTTTTGCCTTCGCAGTCTCAGCTAAAGAATAAACTACATTCACATCTCTCTCAAAATCTTTAAAGTATTTTTGTATGTTCATCTTCAATTCAAAAGCAGCATAGCTGCTTCATATTTTAGTTTAATTAATTCTTTTGGCTCTTTAAAATAAAGCTTATTCCATTTTCGTTTTAGTTTTTCTCTTACTGATTCTTTAGCTTCTCCTTGTGTCAACTTCTCATAAACAAATGCTGCTTTGAAAATTCCTGGAAGATTATCAAAATTAGATATAACATCTGCATCAGAAATTATTTGCGCTTCAAGACTTTTACTATTAATATCATTAGAACCTCTATGACTAAGAATACTTTGTTTAATTTTTTCAATTTTACTTTCAGGATAACCTAACTCTTTAAGTTTCTTCTCAGCAATTTCTGCCCCAGTAATGTGATGATATTCTCTTCCATAAATAATAGAACCTATGTCATGCAACCATGCAGTTAATTCAACAATTTCAATATCTGCTCCTAACCTTTTAGCTAAATTCACAGCATAAGTCCTAACAGGAATCAAATGAAATTCATAAGGCTCATAACCATATTTTGCTGTAGGTTTTTTTGATTCCTCTTCAACAAATCTTCTAATTTTTTCTACAATATTATTTTCCATTTTATTCAAAGTCAAGAATTTTCACCTCTCTTGTTTTTAAATTAAACATAGGAATCTTGCAAAAATCAGGTTCATTTCCCATTTTTTCCTGATACTCTGTCTTAGTTTCCCACGAAGATACTGAAATCACCAAAACATTATTGTAATAAGAAACAGCACTCTTATGCGTATGACCTGAAACAAAAATGTCAGGAACTTTTTTTATTATAAGATTATCTTCTTCATTCGGAAAATACTGAACAGATGTATGAGTCGGAGCCAAATGCCTATTCTTCAATAAATAACCCATGATTTTATCAGGAGAATTAAGAGCTCCTGCAGTAATTAAACTAGGAATTGTATTATTATAAAAAGGAAAAGAAAAACCATGGTAAGTCAAAACATCAAAACCAACAAAATTCTCCATTGCTCCAATATTCACAAAAGAGGGATTTGTTGTTAAAGTAACATTATCTAAATCATACAATGCCCAAGCATATTTTTCATCAAGTAATGGCTGTGGTTCCATTAATCTAACACCGTCGTGATTCCCTGGCGAAATAATTATTTTAATGTCCTTCCTAATCATTTTTAATAATCCAGCAATTTCAATAAATTGCTCTTCAATATCTTTAATTTCTAAATCTCTTTCTTGAGTCGGATAATTTCCAACACCTGCAATTAAATCGCCAACAATAAAAAGATATTTTATTTTCTCGGATTCAGGCGTGTTTAGAAGCTTACAATTTAAATAATCAATAAATTTCAAGAAATTCTTTTTCAAAAAAAGCTTGCTCCCAAAATGAAGATCGCCGATAAATAATGCGTATTCTTCAACAAACGACTTTTTTCTTTCAGGTAAATAAGAATCTGGAAAAATAATCTCATTTGCAAAAAATATCTCTCCATTTCCTGAACCAACAAATCCCAAAACAGAATCCAAAGATATTTCTTCCCCTTCCTTATAAAGTTCTGGTTTATTTTGATTTATTAGGATTCTAATTTTTCCAGTTAAATCTTCCACTTCAAGTAAAATATTTTTATTTTTTGTAATTCTTTTGTCAGAAACAATTCCAATTATAGACATCCCCTGCCTGTTGCCTAAAATTTTATTTATTGAAACCAAATTAGTTAATTTAGGGCTGTCTTGCAAAAACTTTTTCATTTCATTGAACCTACCCTTAAAATAATTGACAAAATCTTTTGTTTCTAATTTTTTTGAAGAAGAAGAAATCGTAGAAATAACTCTAACACCATTAACAGAGATTTTAGATTCTAATTTTTTAGGCTTTTTAATCTCTTTTGAAATTTCAATGCTCAAACCCAATTTTATCTTTAATGTTTCTAATTCTCTTTGATTTTCTTCAGGCAATGTTGAAAAAACCTCACATACCTGTTCTTTATTCTGATCAAAAAGATTTCTTGTAATAATTCTTTTTTGAGTATGATTCCTAATCTTCTCAATAATCAGTTTAACAGATTCAACATCTCTTGTTTCACTAAATAAATTCAAAACTTCTTTGTCCAACAAAAGACCTTTCTGTAAACAAAATTCTAAAATTTCTTTCGATTCCATCTTAAATCAACCATAATTCAAAGAGTTTTCAATAATCTCCTTTGCTTTTTTCATTATATCACTTGAAATAGCTAATTTAATTTCCCTCATTCTTCCCCCTCTACCTTTTGAAATAACCCTAACATTAATAATTCCAAGCATATCAAACTCCTGGATTATATCACTTACTCTTCTTTGTGTTAAAACTTCTAATTTATTTCTTAAACATAAATCTTGATATGAATTATAAACATCGCCTGTAAAAAATGGCGCAGCCTTGCTTTTTTCAAATAAATTAATAATCGAACTTAAAACCAATTGAAATTGTTTTGGCTCTGAACCAATAATATCAAGGATTTTATCTCTTTCAATTTTTTCATTTGCTTCATCAATGTGTTTTAAACAAATCTCTTTAGAATTATCTCTTTCAGCGAGCTCGCCTGCAATTCTAAGCAAATCTAAAGCCCTTCTTGCATCTCCATGCTCTCTTGCAGCATAAGCAGCACATTTTGCTACAACCCCTTCCTCAACAACTCCTTTTCTAAAAGCATCACTTGCTCTTCGACTTAGAATGTCCTGTAATTGCAAAGCATTGTATGGGGGAAAAATAATTTCTTCTTCTGAAAGTGAACTCCTAACTCTTGGATCAAGTTCATCCAAAAAAGTAAGATTATTACTAATTCCCACGATAGAAATTTGTGCTTTAGAAAGTTCTGTATTAAGTCTTGTCAAATTATATAAAAAATCATTTGAAATCTTTCTCACTGTCTGGTCAATTTCATCCAAAATTAAAATAATAAGCTGTTTTTCTGAATCAATAATGTCAATGAACTTATTGTATACTGATTGGGTAGGCAACCCTGTCGCAGGAACTTCACCCCCAAGTTTTTTAATCAGCTCAGCCAAAATTCTATATTCAGTATCAGAAACTTTCTTTAATTTACAATTCAAATATTCAATCCTTAAATTAAAATCCTTTTCTTTTTTTAATCTTTTCAAAAGCTCTTCCCTAACATATGCCATAGACAATGTTTTACCAGTTCCTGTTTTACCATAAAGAAAAAGATTACTTGTTCTTTCTCCCCTCAAAGCAGGAGCAAGAATAGATGCAATTTGTTTAATCTCATTACTCCTATGAGGAATGTTTTCAGGCTGATAACTATTTTGCAATAAAAACTTATTTTTAAAAATACTATTCTCATCAAAAGAATCAAAAATTTTATCAAGTTCCATCATAACCCCACACTCTCATTTCCTATGGAAAAATTTAAGATTAAATTTTTTCCAACGATGAAAAACAATCTCATTATATAAAAGATTATAACCACTAAAAAAGAAAAACACCATGATTTCACATGGAAAAAATTATCAGACGGCTGTGAGTAGTAGTAGTAGTAGTAGTAGTGTTGTAGAAGTAGTAATGATTATCTAATAATATATGGAGTATTATTATTATTATTTGATGAGATGTAAATCATTATTACTTAATAATGTATAAAGTTTTGTTATATTATTATTATTATTATTATTATTATTATTTAATATAAAGTATATAGTATATAATATAAATTTTTTTAAACAAAAACAAAACAAACAAAACATTAAAATTCCTTTTTAAATATTTCTATACGAAACCAGGGGGTGGGGCTTGGAATATCATATTTTAAAATCTATTTAAATTCACAGAAAAGTTTATAAGTTATTTACCTTTTAAGTTTATTATGCAAGAAAATAAGAATATTTTTAATGCGCTCCTTGGGAAAATGATTGTAACTAAAGAAGGAAAAAGATTAGGTTTTCTTAAAGATATAACTTTTGAAACTAAATCTGGTGAACTGGTTAATCTCATTGTCAAAGACGCCACACCTTATACAAAAAACCTTAATCTTGAAAGAACAAATTCAAATGATCTTCTAATTTCATACAGCGCAATAATTGCTATTGGGGATTTTATAATTGTTTCAGAAGAAGATTTAATCTAATTTTACTATATAAATACTTAAAAACTAATATTTTATGTTAATAAAATGAGAATTGCAGGTTTTAATTTCAAAAAAATTAGCGTCGAGAAAACAGGTGAAAAAGCAGAAAATTTAAAAGTGAATACAAAGGTTGACATACCTAATATTAAAATTTTAAAACCAGAGTTTGTTAAGACAAAGGATGAACTTCTTCAAATTGATTTTGAGTATATAGTTGATTATGAACCTGACTTTGCCAAAATTGAGATTATCGGGAATGTTATTGTAGCTCTTGATTCAAAAAACGCCAAAGAAGTCGTAAAACATTGGGAAGATAAAGAAATGTCTGATGAATTGCGAATGAGCTTATTTAATATAATTTTAAGGAAGTCTAATATCAAAGCCCTTGAACTTGAAGATGAGATGAACCTCCCACTTCATATACCGTTTCCCCCATTAAAAATAGATAATAAAAAAGAAAACTAATTCTTACAAAATTTTAAAAGACATGGTTTGTTATTGTTCATATGAAAATTTCTGAGAAAAAAAGAGAGAAAATATCTGAGCAGATTCTCGCTGTCCTCTATTCAATTTCTCCTAAGTTGTTATTTACCTCTTATATAGCTCAGGAAATAGCAAGAGATGAAGAATTTGTCAAAGAGCTTCTTTTAGAATTAAAGAAAAAAAATTTAGCAGTGGAAATAACAAAAAATCCCAAAGGAGTGCCTTATTTAAAAAGATCAAGGTGGAAAATTAGTGATGTAGCGTATCAGGCCTACAAAAGACACCAATCTTAGCAAAACTTTTATAGTTCTTATGTTAATATTTCTTATGCATTCAATAAAAGAAGCTTTTCAAAGAGTTGGAAAAGATATTGGTTCTATAAAAGAAGAATTAACTTTTTTGAGAAAGAGTATAGCTGAAACAAGGACAAGGATGATAGAACTGTGCGAAATAATTAACAAATTAAGTAAAAAAACAGAACTATTTAATCAAAAAAAGAATATAATAGATTCGACACATAAACCTAAAATTCCAACAACTTCGACACATCCTTCGACACATAATAAGCTTTTTAACCCTTTAAACCCCCAAAATTTAAGTATTTCCACAGGAAATGGAGGAGTTTCGACAGACAGACAGACAGACAGACAGACAGACAGACATAAGCAGAATAAATGGGAAAAAAGTCAAGATTCGATAAACAATGCTGCTGAAATACTCAATTCTTTAGATAATATAAAAAAAGAGATAAGGATTAAGTTTAAACGAATTACCGAGCAAGAACTTTTAGTTTTCTCTACAATATACCAATTAGATGAAGAGCAAGGACATGCAGACTATAAACTTCTGTCTAAAAAATTAAATCTTACTGAGAGCTCTATACGAGATTATGTTCAAAGACTCATAAAAAAAGGAATCCCCGTCGAGAAAAAAAGAATTAATAACAAAACAATCATTTTAAATATCTCCAAAAATTTGAAAAAAATAGCTTCTCTTTCTACTATCTTACAGTTAAGAGGATTATAATTAAGTTAAACGTTCAGCCGAATAACAACCTTAACTTCTCTTTTTTCGCTTTGTTTGCCCTTAAATATTTTTATTAATAATTTGAAGCTCTGTTTTTTTGTTCTTTTTTGGTACTTTTAACTCTCACTTTTGACTTTTTGAGTAGTTTTTCTTTAATTTTTTCTGGTATAAATACTCTTTTTTTACCATTTTTTTCAATTATTTCTTCTATTATCTCACTTTTTTGTTTTACCCTATTAATTTGTCCTCTTATTGTAGATCTCTCTTTTCCTAACATTGCAGCTAAGTCATCATAGCTTAGTTTCATATCAGTATTTAACAAAACCCATAATATTGCTCTTTCAGTTATTGAAAACTGCTCTAAATTTGGTGTTTGAACAGCTGTTTGCACACCTGTTTGAACAGCATAAACAGCTGTTTGTTTTTTGAACAGCTGTTTGGGTGTTTTAAACACCTTATTTGGTTTTAATTCAGCCATCATAGAAACAACATTTTTAATTCCTTCAACTTCTTCTTGTACCGACGACAAAACCTCTTTTAGTTCATCAACCTCTTTTTTTCGCAAATTTTTTTCAGAATCTAAGTGTTTAATCCAACCACTAATAGCAGCCATATCCTTTTTAACATTTTCAAAACCTTTTCGTGTTTCTTCTTTTACTTCTTTAACCTCTTTTTTTCCACCAAACAACCAAAACATACCTTTATTTCGTAAGTATTCTTTAAAAACTTTTTGTTTTCCGACGATAAAAGGAATCTGTTTGAAAGGGAATTATGTGTCGAAAAAACTTTTGATTTTACACAAAAAACAGCTGTTTGTCAAAAAAATTTTGTATAAACAGGCTGTTTAAACAGCCTTAAACACCTTCAACAACACAAACAGCTGTTTGTTTGAATAACTAAGGCAACCTAAGTGCACAAAAGTCGCCTAATCAAAAATTAATAAAAAATTTACTGAAAAATTAACAAATCATTAAAACTAATGTAGTAGATGAATAAATACAAACTATTAAGATACGTAGAGAAGGAAGAAGATTCAAAAAAGAGCATAGAAAGGAAATTAGATTATTGTTGTTTTAACTTTAAGCTTTACAATCGCATTCACTTGGAGACAAACTATTTTTGATGTGTTTCAATCATTAGTTGGTTTTTTTATAAATATAAAAAGCTCGGCTCTTTCAAGCATCTTAACATCTTCATTAATAACAGTAGTTAGTTTAGGATTAATCCGCATAACATCCTATATCTTAAAAAAAAGTCCCCATGAAAACTAAGGCAACCTAAGTGCACACTTTCGAAAAAACAAAAAATTAGTGCATGTATCTTTTAATGACTGATTTAACAACTAAAGATAGCAATGGTAATGATTTAGAAAAAGGAGTTTTCTATGAAATAATTACAATGGGCCGCTCAATACCACCCCATCTTCATTTATTCCAAGGATTTAAGGGAAATGATTATCTTTTTGAGACACATAAAGGCCAAAAGACTTTTCCTATTGTTACAATAGATTCACTAATAAGATATTCCCAAGAACAATTAGAAGATTTAGTTTCAGATTATAAATCATTAACATCTTTTATAAAACAACATCCACAAACTTCACCTAAGTACACAGCTCCAGTAAATTCTGATGGCCCTAAAGGCACTTATGCAGGATTTGCTCCTCTTGGTGGCGCATTAAAACGATAAATTTAGATTTATTTATTTCTATACGTAAATACTTCGTACAACCTATATTGTGCGAATAAGCGATAAATTTATAAAAAAGTTCGTACAATCTAAAGTATGAAAAAAGAGGATTTTTTAGAAAAGTTAATAGTTGAGCTAAAAATATCAAAAAACTCAGATTACACCATTAGAAATTATTTTAGAGCCAATCAAGAGCTTTTGGATTATTGCAATAAAGAACCAGAGCAGATTATAGAAGATGATTTAAAATCTTTTATGGCTGAAAAACTTACAGAAAAATCTTCTTCTACTATTATTGTTTTTTTATCTGCAATAAAATATGCTTATTCAAATATTTTGAAAAAAGATATAACTCAAGATATAAAAAGGCCGAAGAGAGAGAGAAAAATTCCAGATGTTTTGACAAAAGATGAAGTAAAAAAGTTGATTAACGCGATTCCCACTAAAAAAAGCAAGATTATGGTATCTTTGGCTTATGCTTGTGGATTTCGTGTTTCTGAACTTCTTAATCTTAAAATAAATGATTTAAATTTTGATGAAATGACAGGCTATGTTCGTCAGGCCAAAGGAAAAAAAGACAGGGTTTTTAATATTCCTAAATTTTTATTAAAAAATTTAAAAAAACAAGTTAAAAAACAACAGGAAGCAGGTCAAGAATATCTTTTTACAGGCCCAAAAGGAAAACTTACAGATAGAAATATACAAAAAATTGTGAAAAATGTAGCAAAAAAAGTAGGAATTGATAAAGAGGTTCATCCCCACACATTAAGACACAGTTTCGCAACCCATCTATTAGAAAATGGGATAGACATTAGGATGATACAAGAACTGCTAGGACATGCAGATTTGTCAACAACGCAAATATACACCCACATATCAACAGAAGAACTAAAAAAAATTTCTTCACCGATAGATAATTTATAAAAATGAGAAAAAGAAGTAAAACATTAAAAATTAAGGCCTTAAAAAGAGATAATTTTGTTTGTCAGAAGTGCGGGTTTGAAGATAAAACTGGAGCAAAGTTAGAAGCTCACCATATAATTCCTTTGTATTTAATGGGAAAAGATGAACTGAATAATCTTATTACTTTATGTTTTGATTGTCATCATTATTCTCCAGATAAGCCAGAAGATTTTAAAGAATATATGGGGGAAGAAACAGAAGGGACTTTAACAACTTTAATAAAAGCTTGGAAATTAGTAAGAAAAGAACACCCAGAATTATTTGAAGAAGATAGTTTTTCTAAGATTAAAGATAAAACCAAAATTTTTTAAAAATGGAAGAAGAAGTTGAAAAACTTAAAAAAGAGAATGAAAAATTAAAACAAGAACTTGAAAGATTTAGAATTTTCAAGGAAAATCAAAAACAAGGAATGATAAAAAAAGCAACAAAAGGAAACTTAGTATCAAGAGCTCCATTTGGTTATAGAGTAGAGGATAAAAAATTAGTTCCTGCAGAAAATTTTAGAGAAGTAGAAGAAATCTTTGAAAAATTTTTAGCTGAAAATATTAGCCTGACAAAATTAGCCCAAAAACATAATTTTTCAGTTAATGGATTAAAAAAGATATTGACAAATTTTACTTACATTGGAAAAATAAAATTCAATAATCAAATTCATGAAGGAAATCACCAGTCTCTAATCTCTTCAACTTTATTCAATCATGTTCAGAACAAGTTAGAAGAGTTAGGGATAAAGCAAAATTAAATCTTCTTTTCTTACTAATATACTTCAACACCTGAATTTCTTAATTCTCGTTTCTCATCATCACTCATTGGTGCTTTTCCATCAAATATTTCAACACCAGCATCCCTATATTCCTGATACTTGCTTCTTGTTAATCGCCTCAAAATTTCTTTTACTTGGTCTAACCCTCTTTCCAAATCACTTCCCATATTTCACCAAACCTCCACACCCTGAGCTCTTAATTTCTTTTTCTCACGCTCACTCATAGGTATTTCATCATCACCATATACTCCCTCATCATCCCTAAGTTTTTCTCTTAATCTTGTTATCTTCCTATTAAGCTTATCCTTCTTATCTCGCTCAATATCTATTTTTTTAAAAATACTCTTTTTTTCATTCTGTCTTTTTTGAGTAAATTCTTCATTTACTCTTGCTAAGAAATTGGGTTTAACCCAAAAATATTCACCTTCTTTAGACTTAAACCAAGCATTTCCTCCTGAATCTATATCATGCCCGCATGTATAATAAATTCTGCGGCCCTCAAACATTCTACCGTCTGATATTTTAATATCATAATATTTCTTAAAATCTATGGGTTTATCTCCTAAAAGAAGTTTTTCTCTATCGTCTAGACAATAACAATCATCTCTCCCACAATGACAAGGAAAGTTTAATCTTTGATACAGTTCGTTCATAATATTTTATATCTATTGTTTTTTTAAAGCTTAGGTAGGAAAATTATTTACATTAATTACCTCTTACTACTCTGCCTCTTTTTTCTTGCCTTGCTGTCTCCGGGCTTACAAGTTTCTTTTCTTCTGACATCTGCAATCAGCATGTTTCTATCATAATCCAAAAAGGCATTTGTAAGTTCTTTAGATTTTGCAAACTCAGATATGGCCTTAGCCAACGCAAGTCTGGTCGCCTCCACCTGTCCTTTTTCTCCTCCTCCTCCAACATTTATTGCAACATCAAATTTTATTTTTCCAAGAATACTTTCAGCAATTCTTAATGGTTCTTCAATCTTTAATTTATCAAATATTTGCAGATTTCTATAATCTTTTTTATTAATTGTGATTTTTCCACCACCGTCAGTTAGAACAGCTCTTGCAATAGAAGTTTTCCTCTTTCCAGATACAAATATTTTCATTTGAATATCTCCTCTATCTTTAAAATTTTACTTTTGTTCGGAACCTTTGGCTTTCTTCCTGCTAAAATTTTTTTGGATTTTTCATATTCTTTCGGAACTCCAACATAACACTTAATTCTCTTAAACGCTTCTTTTCCTCTTCCCTTCCGATGGTTTGGCAACATACCTCGCACGGTTCTTTTCACTATTCTTTCACTTAATCTAGAAACTTTCGGCCCTTTTTGACCGCTTCCAACTTTACTTCTCTTTTTTTCAAAATCTTCTTTAATCTTCTTTTTATTTCCTGTAATTATTACTTGTTCACAGTTAATAATAACAATCTCTTCTCCTTTTAACAAATCCTTAGCTACAAAACTTGCGAGTCTTCCCAAAACTGCATTTTTACCGTCGATTATTTTCATTTTTTCAATACTTTTATATTCTTAGCTTGTGGATTTTTTTTAATTTCTTCAAGTATGTTTAAAAGTTCTACACCAGCATTTAATAATTTTTCTTTAGCTTTCTCAGAAAAGTTCAGCGAAACAATTTTAATTTTTTTACTTACCTCTCCTTGGCTTAGAACTTTGCCAGGGATAACAATAGTTTCTCCTTCTTTTGATTCTTTATCTATCTCTTCAAGATTAATATTTATCCTATTCCGTCTTGGCCCAGCCAACATACTTGCAACTTCGAGCCAATTCTCATTTTTTTTAGCAGCAATTATGGTCTTGACTAATTCTTGATTATTTTTTTTCTGCAATTGTTTTTCAATTACTGTTTTTGTTTTCATTTTATTTAGCAAGAAGTATTAACTTCCCACTATGCTTGCGCTCGCAGGTGAAAATTCGAATAATTATTAATTTATAAAACTATTGTTATGCGGAAGCCAGGATTCGAACCTGAGTAAGCACTAAGCTAACGCGCCCTTAACGCGTCCCGTTTGACCACTCCGGCACTTCCGCCGAGCAGGTTCGCGAAGACTTGTATATTAATAACGAGCGAGCCTGCGAGCCTAGTCCTATTAGAAATATACTATATAAAAAGTTTTATAAACAAAGATGTTGAGGTAATTTTGAAGACGGCCATAATAGGTTGGAAACACCTGTTCCCATTCCGAACACAGAAGTTAAGCTTCCTATGTTGATGTCAGTAGTGCCCGACAAGGCGCCAAAACATCAAGCTGTCTTCTTTAATTTTATACTATATTCCCTTTTGTAACCTGTAAAGAACTTTTTGAATCCGTGCACTACTAACTTCGCTTGGTTCTTTACGAAAACAACCCAAGTAAGAATGAGGCGAGCGCTCATAAGGAGATTTAAAATTATCAAATTTTTCTACAACTTTTTTTGCTCGAACATATTTCCTATGGCTCCATAATTGTGTTCTAAACTCCTTCACAAAATCAGATAAGCTTTTCATTTTCTAGGGAACATCAAGAACTTTTTAAAGATTTATTCATTCTATCAATCATGAAAAAACCATCAAAAACAGAAGCAAAAAAAGAAATCAAAGAATTCTTTTCAAATATTAAAGACAAAACTCCAAAACAAATTAAAAAAATAAAAAAATTGGCAATGAAGAATAATATTGCTCTAGGCAATCTAAGAAAAAAGTTTTGCAAAAAATGTTTTTTTCCTTATAAAAATCCAAAAATAAGAATTAAAAATAATACAAAATCAGTGACTTGTGAAAATTGTGGTTATGTTGTAAGATGGAGAATTAAATGAAAAGGATAGGAAACCTATATTTTCATGGAGGTAGAAATAAAAGACAAATTGCCCTGACTTTTGATGATGGCCCTTCTGAAGAAACTGAAAAAATTTTAGATTTATTAAAAAAATATAATGCAAAAGCGACTTTTTTTGTCTGGGGAGAAAGAATTAAAGGGCGTGAAAAAATAATTGAAAGAATGATTAAGGAAGAACATGAAATTGGAAATCATTCGTATGAACATAAAAGATTAGCATTTAAATCAAAAGATTATATAGAAAAAGATTTGAAAAAATTAGATGAAAAATTATCTCAATTTAATATTAAAACAAATTTATTTCGTCCCCCTAAATTATCAATGTTTTATAACTTATTTAGGGTCTGTAAAAAATTAGAAAAGAAAATAATTATTTGTGATGTGATATCTCATGATTGGAAAAAACCTGGAATTGAAAAGATAGTAAATAAAATCCTAAGAAAAACAAAAAATGGTTCTATAATTAATTTTCATGATTATATTGAAGGAGTTGGTTCTAATAAAGATATTCCCGCAATAATTGAACAAATTTTTCCAAAACTAAAAGATAATTATAGATTTGTTACAGTTAGTGAATTATTGGATTTTAACTCTTCTTAAATTTTCCAACAAGTTCAATTAAATCTTCTTGCCCGAGAAACATAGATCTGCAACAAGGTCTTTCCAAGCCTAGTTCATCAAGTACTTTTTTTGGTTTTTCTCCTTGTCCTATTCTTCTTTTATATTCCTCCCACAAATGACCTATGGGTTTTCCACAGCTAAAGCATCTAACAGGAATTATCATTTAATTAATTTTAATTCTTTGTTTATAAAACTTGTTAATCCAGCATAATTAAGTTTAAATAGGAGTATAGGGCGTGAATAATATGGAACTAATAATTCAACTCAAAGATGTTTACAAAGATTATGTGATGGGGAATTCTGTAGTTAAGGCTGTTTGCAATGTTAATCTTGATATTAGAAAAGGAGATTTTATTGCAATCATTGGTCCTTCTGGTTCTGGGAAATCAACAATGATGAATTTAGTTGGAGCATTAGATATTGCAACAAGAGGGGATATTTTTTTAGATAATATTAATATAGAGCATGTGCAAGAATCAGAATTAGCTCAGATTCGCGGGGAAAAAATAGGGTTTGTATTTCAGACGTTTAATCTAATTCCCACACTTACAGCAATAGAGAATATTGCACTCCCAATGATTTTTCAAGGAATTAGTAAAGAAGAAAGAATGAAGAAGGCAGAAGAAATACTTGAGCAAGTTAAATTAATGCATAGGAGGAATCATTTCCCAAATGAACTTTCTGGGGGGGAAAGACAAAGGGTTGCAATTGGAAGAGCATTAGCGAATAATCCTGAGGTTATTTTGGCAGATGAACCTACTGGGAACTTGGATACAAAAACAGGAAAAACAGCGTTGGAAATACTTAAAAAGCTCAATAAGCAAGGTAAAACCATTATAATGGTAACTCATAATTTGGAAATGGCAAAATATGCCAACAAAGTTATTAAATTAAAGGATGGAAAAATTGTAAAATGAAATTCAAAGGATTAATAATCGCAGGCATAATCTTAATACAACTTTTTTCCGTTGTTAGTGCTTTAACAATAAGTTCTGTTTCAAGTAATCCAACAGAAGTTGCGCCTGGCGAAGAAGTAAGATTAATAATAGAAATTGAAAATAATCTTGGAGAAGATGTTGAAAATGTTGTTGTAAGTTTAGATTTGGAAGATAGCCCTTTTGCACCTTATAGATGTTCAAGTCAAGTAATAATAGAAGAGATAGATGACGATGATGAAGAGGATGCAAAGTTTGATTTGATTACTAATTCAGGTGCAAAGTCTGGGGTGTATAAAATTCCTGTAAAAATTTCTTATGGAGATGACGATGAAAGTGAAGGATTAATAAGTTTGATAATCAATGCTAAACCAGAGTTGTATATTTCTATTGAAGATGGAATGTTGATTAAAGGAAGAAATAATGAATTAATAATAAAAATTGTTAATTCTGGTTTAGGAGATGCAGGATTTTTAAGTTTAAAATTAGGTAGTATTTTAGGAATTAAAATATTAGGTTCTGATAATACTTATATCGGGAACATAGATAGTGATGATTTTGACACCGCAGAATTTGACATATCTATAAATGAAAATGTTCAATCATCAATTTCTCTTCCTGTTGAAATAACTTATAGAAATTCAAGAAATGAAGAAATTACAGAAAATAAAAATTTAGTTTTGAAGATTTATTCTGAAGAAGAAGCAATTGAATTAGGGTTGATTAAAAAAAATAATAGTTTAATTTATGTTGGAGTTGGTATGATTTTAATTCTTAGTTATGTTGTTTATAGAAATGTTAAAAAAAGGAAAAGGAAGAAAAAAAGACTAGGAGGATAAATGAAAGACTATTTCTTTTTAGCATTAAAGAACATTAAAAGAAGAAAATTAAGAAGCTGGCTTACAATAATTGGGATTCTTATTGGAATCGCTGCGATTGTGGCTTTAATTTCTATATCTCAAGGAATGGAAGACACCATCAATGAGCAATTTGAAAAAATGGGAACTAATAAGATTATTATAATGCCTGGGGGGGAAATAGAAGGGATACCTGGTATGATGAGTGGAATGATGGCAGAATACCTAACAGAAGATGATGTAGAAACAATAGAGAAAGCAAAAGGAGTTGAAATTGTTTCTCCGATAATAGCAAAAGTATCAAAGGTGGAGTATAGTAAAGAAAAAGCATATACTTTTATTTATGCCTGGTCTATGGATAAAAGAAAAGAAATTTGGGAAGATATGATGGAAATAGCACAGGGAAGAGATTTAGAAGAAAAAGATAAACACTGTGTTGTGGTAGGAGATGATATAAATGATTTGTTTGATAAGGAAGTAAAGATTGGTTCTAAGTTAGAAATAGAAAATGAATCATTTAGAGTTGTAGGAATTTTAAAACCAACAGGGGGAAGAGATAATGATTTGGCTGTGTATATGGAATTAAAGATAGCTCAGGAGCTTTTTGATACTAATGAATTTATGACCATATACGTGCAAATCAAAGATGGATTTGAGCCCACACAAGTTGGCGAAAATATTAAAAAAGAATTGAGGAAGGCAAAAGATGAAAAAGAAGGAGAAGAAAGTTTTTCAATACAAACTTCTGAGCAGATGTTAGAAGCATTTGGTATTGTTTTAAATGTTATAAGAGTAGTTTTAATTGGGATTGCATCTATATCTTTATTTGTAGGAGGAGTAGGCACAATGAATACTATGTATACTTCAGTATTAGAGAGAACTAAAGAGATAGGAACTATGAAAGCAGTGGGCGCTAAAAACTCTGATATTCTTCTCATATTTTTATTTGAGTCTGGCTTATATGGTTTGATTGGCGGAGCTGTGGGTATTGTTTTAGGTTTAGGTATTAGTAAAGGAGCGGAATTGCTTGCTTCTCCATATCTTGGTGCAGGAATTTTCAAAGTATCGATGGCGTGGTGGTTAATTTTAGGAGCCCTACTTTTCTCTTTTGTCGTCGGTACTATCTCTGGGGTGTTGCCAGCAATGCAAGCAGCTCGGTTAAAACCAGCAGAAGCCTTGAGGCATGAGTAAAATGAAAATACTTTTTCTAAATAAGAGAGTTCCATCATAAAAATTTAATTAATGTTCTTACCTCATAAATAATGAATAAAAAGTTCTTAAAAAAGATAAAAGTAAGTATTTTTAAGAAAGACTAAAGACTTATATAGTTAAAGATATTATACTATTTATAAAAACTACATAATTTAGGAACTAAGATGGACGATGAAATAGAAAAAAAGTTGTTTACCGACGAAAAAGAGGAAGAAAACATAGATGAAATTGTAGATAAATTCATAAAAATTGGTAAGGTGACATTTGATGGAAAAACCATCTTAAATCCAGAATTAAATAAAAGATTAAACAGAGAAGAGATTCTTGGAGTGCAAATTGTTGGAAAAATACTGGCGAGTATGATAAGAAAAGAAATAAAACCACAAATTACCATTAAGGAACTATTTGAATGGAATAAATTGATTATTCCTAATGATCAGGTAATGGCTAGAGTTAATGATTTGATAAAAAAAGGGATTATAGTTAGAATGAAAAGAGGCATTTTTCAAGCAAGACCTTATTATATTAAATATTTTATTGGAGGAATAATAGAAAAATATAAGCTATAAAAATGGATGATGAAGAAATAAAAGAAGTAGATGAATTGGATGAGATTTTTGTTAACAAAAATATTCCCATAAATAAAAAATTACTTGTAGAGATATTGAAATCCTTTGTAACTATTGATGAAGAAGGAATGATTGATTTCAAAGAAGACTATGAAAAACTAAGTTATTGGAAAAAAATTTTAATCTACTTATTGTGTAAGAAGGCTCTAACTTCAAGAAAAATCATAGATAAAGAATACGCCAATCCAAAAGAGATTAGTGAAAATGCTATGATTGGGGAATCTGCTGCCAAAAAAATTTCGAATAATGAAACAATTAAGAGGTTAACTAAAAAAACAAAAGAGGGTTATTTTATCCAAAATTATAATTTAAAAAAGATTAAAGATATTATTTTGGGAAAAGAAGAAAATGAAAATTAATATAAATAAAATCAATATATTTTTTGTTCTGAGTTTATTTTTAATATTATTCAATATTTTAATAGTATCTGCTCAAACATCTTATTTTGGTTTTAGTTTAGAATGTTTTCAGGGTTGTGACAAAGAAGTTGCTAATGTAAAAACTCCAATTATGTTGAAGGTAATTATTAAAAATAATCTTGATTATTGGATATTGGTTGGAGATAATTCTCTTCTTAAAATATCTGTCAAGAATCCAGATATAAAGAACGGAGAACCAATAATAGAAAATCATCAAAATTTTTTAGGAAATCCCACATATTTTCCTCCAAAATCTGAAGAAGAAGTTTATATTTCTTTTGATACTTACAATAACTTAGAAGAAAATAATAGAATTGGAGATTGGATATTAAAACCAGAATTACATTTGAAAGATATAAAATATTATAAGAATCCATTTAATGAAGAGGTAAAATATATTAGTACAAGTTATAAAATTTCACCAATTACTGCAGGAAATCAACTAAAGTTTGAGAGTAAAGCAGAAGATTTAGAAATTCAAACAAGCCCCCTATCTAAAATTATTAATCCGATTAAAAACTTCTTTAATAAATGGATAGGCTATATTGCGGCAGGAGTAATTATTATTGTTATTAGTTGGTTAGTTACTAAAAGAAAATGATAGAATTAGAAAAAGCAAAAATCAATAAAATATTCAGTGATCACTGGCCAGACCATCAACTCCTTTTGTATTGGAGAGATGGTCTGCGTCTTTTTACTATCAAGAAAATATGCTTTAAAAAATATGGTGTTTTAAAAGATGGGAAATAAAATTATTTGTGGAGATGTTTTAAAAGAAATGAAAAAAATTCCAGAAAACAGTGTTCACTTAATCATAACTTCTCCACCTTATAATGTTGGAAAAAATTATGATTCTCATAATGATAAAATGGAATATAAAGAATATTTAGAATGGCTAAATGAAGTTTGGAAAGAAACAAAAAGAGTTCTTGTTCCAGGAGGAAGATTCTGTTTGAATATTGCCCCAACAGGAATTAAAGACTTTGTCCCAATCCATCATGATTTCACAAGTCAATTAAGAAAATCAGGAATGAAGTTTAGAACAGAAATAATTTGGTATAAACAGACTATGTTAAAAAGAACTGCTTGGGGGAGCTGGAGAAGTCCTGCGAACCCCCATATTGTTCCATCGTGGGAATATATTTTAGTTTTTACAAAAGGAAAAGATAGGTTGGAGGGAAATAAAAAAGATATAGATATCACTTCAGATGAATTTAAGGATTTTTCTGATGGATTCTGGAAGATAAAACCAGAAAGACAAAGAAACGGACATCCTGCTCCTTTCCCAGAAGAATTAATTTATCGTTTAATAAAATTTTATTCTTACAAAGGAAATACTGTTTTAGATATGTTTAGTGGGACAGGAACTGTTGCGGTTGTATCACAAGAGATAGGTAGAAATTCTATTGGCATTGATATATCTAAGGAATATTGCGAAACTGCTAAAAATAGATTAAAAGAAAAGAGATATCAAAAGAAATTAATCTAAATTATATTTTTCTAATATTTTTAAAATTTCTTGAAAGAGTTTTTCTATTTTAGTATCATTGTTTTCTCTTGCTTTTTTTATCATAGTTCTACAATACTTTCCTAAAAACACTGTTGTCCCATATCTTTTCTTCATCAAATTATGTTCGCTACAAAGAGTTTGTCCATTCCTCAAAACAGATTTCCCTCCTTGTGCTTGGGGTCTGATATGGTCTGCACAAATTTCATAACCATTATGTAATCCCTTACTACAAATTATACACCGATAATTATCTCTCTTAAAAATCTGTTCTTTTATTTCTTTAGAAAATGGTGTAAAAACGTTATGACCTTTATATCCCGGTATTCTTTTATAAATTCCTTTTCTAACTTTGATTAGCCATCCTTCCTGATATAATTTTCGTATTGCTCTCCAAGGATCTCTCGCTTTTGGGATAAATTGAAATACATAATCCACAACTTTTCCATGCTCTATTTCCTCATTTGGATGTTTTTCAAAAAATTCTTTAATATACTCTGTTACTGTCTTCATAAAAACAGAGAGAGAAATATTGTTTTTAATTCTTACTATCATACAAAATCTTAAAAAACTTCTCATGAGTAACTCCAAAAGAGACACAAATCTTTAAAAATTAAATTTTTCTTTATAACAATTAATAAAATGAAAAAGTGTATTTATTGCGGTGCAGAAGTTCATGAAAGTTCTGTTGTTGATTTCTGTGAAAAATGCGGAGTAAATGTATTTGGAAGAAAAATGTTTAACACAATACTTCAAAGGATGAATGACGCAAGGGAAAGCGGGGATATCATTTAAGATAGTTTTTTAAAGAGCATCTTTCTCGGTAAAATATGGTTAAAAGAAAAGCTATTAGAACCAGAGGAAAGGTACAACTTAGCAAGTACTTTCAAGAATTAGAAAAAGGAGATTTTGTTTCAGTTACTATGGAGCGGGCAGTTAGGTCTAATTTTCCAAAAAGGGTTCAAGGACGAACTGGCATTGTTGAAGGAAAGAGAGGAAAAGCCTACATGATAAAGATTAAAGACCGAGATAAAGAAAAAAAATTTTTGATTGAGCCAATACATTTAAAAAAAATAAAGCATCCTTAATAAAATGATAATAAATAAAGAACCGTTAAGTATGGCTGAAGCTTTTAAATATATAAAAGAAGATGAAACTAGTGAAACAGATGTAATTGGATTTATAAAAAAATTCATAAAAATAAAAAAAGGGAGAGCAGAAGAACTCAGGAAAAACTTAAAGGGATTAGAATTAATGAAAGTAAAAAACGGACATGTCGCAAAAATAATTGATTTAATGCCTGAAAATGGCGAAGATTTAAATAAAATTTTTGTTGATGTAAGTTTAAATGAAGATGAAGTACAAAAAATTATTAACACAGTTAAAGAGTCTAAATAAAAAAAATGGAAAAAGAAGAATATGCAGTCGTACTAGATTACCTGCCAAATGGATACCCCTTAGAAAGCAAGATGATGCCTATAGCGCAGGCTATAGGAAAAAAGAATTTAACACTATTGGAATTAGTTCCAAGAAGAGGAGTTTCCTTGCAAATTGGAGAGGAAGCCTACATAGGTGAAGGTAAAAGGGATAAAATATATTATATTCTTGGAAGATTACACAGAGAAAAACTAACAGAATCTGCAAAAACAGAATTAGAAGAGTTCATAAAAAAAGTTGTGAATGAAAGAGAAAAAGAATTTATTGGTTTCTTCAACAAAGCAGAAGCAATGAACAAAAGATTACATCAAATAGAATTGCTTCCTGGTTTTGGAAAGAAGCATATGCAAGAGATTATAAAACAGAGAGAAGAAAAGGAATTTACGAGTTTTGAAGACATGAAAAAGCGAATACAAAATTTACCAGATCCTGAAAAAGCTATTGAGAAAAGAATATTAAATGAATTGATAATGCTTGAACGAATTAATCTATTTATACACTAAAATGGAAGGAGAAAAAAAGTTTAAAGAAAAAGAATATGAAGAAAGGGTAATTAGAATCCTATCTAAAGATATAGAGGGGGGAATGAGCATTTATGCTGGTTTATCAAAAATTAAAGGAATTTCTTGGACATTAGCTAATGCTCTCTGCAAAGTTTTGGGAATTAATAAAAGAAGGAAGATTGGTTCTTTGACTGACGAGGAAGTTAAGAAAATTACAGAATTTGTAAAAAATCCAGAAATTCCTGATTATATTTTAAATAGAAGAAAAGATTTTGAAACAGGTAAGGATAAACATCTGACTGGGGGGGACCTTGAGTTACAGAATGAGTTTGATATAAAAAGATTAAAGAAAATTAAAAGTTATAAAGGTTACAGGCACAGTGCCGGATTGCCAGTTAGAGGGCAAAGAACCAGAAGCAATTTTAGAAAAAACAGAAGAAAAGGAGCAGGAATTAAAAAGAAAGTAAGGAAACAATGAAACGAAAACATAAAAGATATTCAAAACCAAAAAGACCTTTTGACAAGATAAGGATTGATGAGGAAGCAAAGATAATTAAAGAATTTGGTCTGAAAAATAAAAGAGAAATTTGGAAAGCTGAAGCAAGTATTAATTCAATAAGAAAAAGAGCTAAAGAACTTATTTCGTCTGACCCAAAAGAGCAACAGGCGTTATTCAATAGATTAAAAAAGATTGGCATAAATGTCAATTCAATTGCAGATGTTTTATCATTAGACAAACAGAATTATTTAAAGAGGAGGTTGCAAACAGTCCTCGTGGCAAAAAGAATGGCGACAACCCCTAAAAGTGCCAGACAATTAATAACCCATAAAAAAGTTCTGATTAATGGGAGAGTTTTGAATAGCCCTTCATACATTATTCCAGTTGAATTAGAAAATAAAATCTCTTTAAAAGAATCAAAAAAGAAGGAAAAAGAAGATAAACCAAAAGAGAAGGAGAACGAAAAATGAATGAAAAAAAAGAAACAAAAGAAAAAAAGAAAGATGAAGAATCGTCAAAAATGAGCAAATACCCAAAAAAATCTTTTGAAGCAGTTGTCAATATTTATACGTCATTTAATAATACAATTGTTCATGTTACTGATATGTCTGGGAGGACTATCACAAAAGTAACTGGAGGCATGGTCACAAAACATGGGAGACTTAAAGCAAATTCAACGATAGCTATGTTTATTGCGAAGAGGATAGAAGAAAATGTTAAAGATTTGGGTGTTAAATTATTATATGTGCGGATAAGGTCAAAAACTGGGAATCCTGTGCCAGGCCCGGGAGCGCATGCAATAATAAAAAGTTTGACAAGGTCTGGGTTTAAGATACTCAATATTCTCGATACAACAAGATTTCCAAGAGGGGGACCAAAAAAGAAAGGAGGAAGACGTGGAAGAAGACCATAAGTTTAAATAACCCTCTCTTGATATTTTATAAAATGGAAATAATAAACCAAAAAGATAACAAACTTATATTTAAGGCAAAAATAGATGAAAGTTTAGCAAATGCTATTAGAAGATATGTCGGAGAAATTCCTGTTCTTGCTGTTGAGGAGGTTGAAATCTCAAAAAACGATTCCCCACTTTATGATGAAACAATTTCCCACAGAATTGGATTAATTCCTATAAAGACAGATAAAGAGATTAATGAAAAAACAGAAGCAAAGTTAAAATTAAGCGTGAAAAGAGAAGGAGAAGTATATTCTGGAGAATTAAAAGGGGATGTTGAGGGGGTTTATGATAAAATTCCAATAACAATATTAACAAAAAACCAAGAGCTTGAGCTTACTGCAAATGTTAGGGCTGGAAAGGGAGATGAACATGCAAGGTTTTCTCCTGGGTTAATATTTTATAGAGGCGTAGCAGAGATAATAATGGACAAGGAATTTAGAGGAGAAATTCAAAAGGTCTGTTTAGATAATGAGATAAAAGAAAAAGGGGACAAGATTATCGTGATAGATGACAAGGAAAAAGAAGTTTGTGATGTTTGCGAAGGAATTTGTGAAAGAGCGAAGAAAAAAGCAGAAACAAATTACAACGATGAACTGATTATTAATATTGAATCGTTTGGGCAATTAGATGTTAAAGATATTTTTAAGAAATCTATTGGTGCTTTAAGAAAAGATTTGAATGAAGTTTCAAAGAAGATTAAATAATTCTAAAACTTTTTATATACAAGAATAAGAATAATTCTATGCGGAGTTGCCGGAGTGGTCAAACGGGACAGACTCAAAATCTGTTGGCTTAGTGCCTACGAAGGTTCGAATCCTTTACTCCGCATATTATCCTAAAAAACTTGAAATCCCTTTCTGAATTATTAATATAGAAAAAATAACTTTTAGAAATAAGGGAATTGAAACAAATGCAGTTAAAACCAAAATTATACCAGTTAAAAAGTCAATCCAACTTCCAAAATCTTTTAAAAAACCAATAAATGATTTAGCCAAAAGCGCAACACCAAAAATTATTAGTACAGAAGAAGGCATGTCAGTTAAAATACTTAAAATAAGAATTAATCC
>JAGLWP010000020.1 GCA_023133375.1 Candidatus Pacearchaeota archaeon
CCAAAATTTTCAAAGCTTTATCATAAGTTATCCGAGGGAATTTCTTCTTCAAAGCAGGTTCTAATTTTTTAATATCTCTCCCCAAAATTTTCAACTCTTCTTTATTTTTTTCAAGAACTTTTTTAACAACATACTTTGTCATTTCTTCAGCATAATCCATTAATTCATCCAAATTCGCCCAAGCAACTTCCATTTCAGTATGCCAATATTCTGTTAAATGTCTGCTTGTCTTTGATTTCTCTGCTCTGAATGATGGAGCAATACAATAAATTTTCTCAAGAGAATACATCGCAGCTTCAGCATATAATTGCCAAGTCTGAGCAAGATACATTTTTTTACCAAAATAATCAACTTCAAACATTGTTGGCCCTTCTTCGGCACCTCCAGGAATTATTATCGGAGATTGAAATTCATAAAATCCCTTACTTCTAAAATATTCATGCAAAGCCCCTGTAACAGTGCTCCTTATTTTCATAATAGCTGTCATCTTCTGACTCCTCATCCATAAATGTCTCCTATCACCAAGTAGTTCTTCATTCAAATCTTTTTGAATAGGAAACTCATCACTTAAACCAATAATATTTATCTTATTAACTTGCACTTCATAACCAGTTGGCGCCCTCTTATCTTTTTTTATTGTTCCAAAAATTTCTAAAGAAGTCTCAACCTGAATTTTATCTATATCATTCCATTGCTTTCCAAAATTCTCCCTTGCCAAAACACATTGAACAATATTCGTAGAGTCCCTAAGAACAATAAACTTAAATTTATTTGAACCTCTTGCCCTATAAACCCAACCATGCAAAGCCACTTCTCCTTTTCCTTTCTTAATCGCCTCTAAAATAGATATAAATTTAATCATGACATAACCAAACAAAATTATTTTTTAAATCTTGTTAATTAAACAAATGAGTTCTCTGAACTCTCTCACCAAACTTTCTATTCAAAATACCATAAATTGCTGAATAAGGAAGATGTAAGGAAATTTTATGTGCGAGCTCTCCATTTCCTCCAATTGAAATATCAACAATTTCGTCGTCCAATCTTGGAATTTCATTGACAAAAACTCTTTTTAAATCTGTTCCAAAAGCCATTTCTGCACCATCAAATGAACTCTCAAATAAAAAAGGTGTGCAAGTTCCATACTCCATTCCAATAGGACAATAAGAATTGTTAAATTTTTTAACCTGCTTTTTAGTATATCCTAAAACTTCTGCCAAAGTTTTTTTATCTAAATGCAAAGACCTATCAAACACTCCCAATTCAGGAAAAATAAAACCATATAATTCAGCGCCCCTTCTAAAAAAAACCGCTTTAACAACTTTTTCTGGAGACCAACCCAATAAATCAGCTTTCTCAAAACAAGTATTTGTAACAATATCATGATGTACAGCTTTTACATCTACATTCAATTCAGATGCAATCTTTGTTACATAAGATTGTTCATCATCCAGAACACTTTCTAATTTAATATAATTTAAAACCATACCAAATTCTTCAAAAAAGAATATATAAAATTAACTCCAAAAAAATGGAATATATTACAAAAATAAGCCAAAAAGTATATAAATATGGAAATATTTTCCATTATATGCTAGATAACAAAGACCTAAAGATACTTGAAATTTTAAAACAAAACGCAAATTTGCGAACAAGTCAAATCTCTAAAAAAACAAATATCCCAATCACGACTATTCACAATAGAATAAAAAAATTAAATTCCCAAGGAATAATAAAAAACTACACTCTCAATCTTGATTTTGAAAAAATAGGCAAACCTCTCAAAGCATATGTTCTAGTGACTGCAAATCAAAATCCTTTTGCAAGCAAAAAACTGTCCCAAGAAAAAATAGGGCAACAAATAAAAAAATTAAATGAAGTTGAATCCGTTGATATTGTCACAGGAGAAACAGATATTTTAGCAAGTGTAAGAATAAAAACAATGGATGAATTAAATAATCTAGTAACTCATAAACTCAGAAATATTCCAGGAGTTGATAAAACCAAAACAATGATGGTTTTAAAAGAACTCTAAGGAGTCAACCTCTCCCTATCTCTGGGAAATAAAACAACTTCTCTTATATTCTTTTGTCCAGTTATTAATTGAGTAAGTCTTTCCAATCCAATACTCCAACCAGCATGTTCTGGAGCACCAAATCTAAAACTATCTATGTAATCCTTAAAATTTTTTGGGTTTAATTTTTTGGATTTAAGTTTCTCAATCAACAAATCAGGAACATGAATCCTTTGCCCACCAGAACTTATTTCCATTCCTTTATAGATAGCATCAAAACCTTCACTCAACTCACTATTTTTAGAGGAAGCTCTGACATTATTAGGGCGGGATTCAAAAGGGCGGGCACTAGCAGGCGACATCGCGAATTTCTTTGGCATAATATAAAACGGCTTTAAACTTGCAGGCCAAGAATGAACAAAAACAATTGTATCTGGAAATTTCTCATCAAGTTTCTTCTCATTCTCAGGAGTTAAATCTTCTCCATATTTTACTTCAAGTAATTTAACAGTTTCATCATAACTAATATATTTAGCTTTAGGAACTTTCAACTTAATCTTTAATAAATCAAGTTCTTCCTTACATTTCTTTAAAACTTCTTTCACAATATATTTAACAACCAACTCTAATTCCTTCATAACCTCCATCTGCCCAGAAAAAGCCATCTCAATATCCATTTGCCTTGATTCATTTAAATGTCTAATTGTATTATGTTTCTCTGCTCTCCAAACAGGAGTAATCGTAAAAACATTTTCAACAGAACACGCCAACATTTGTTTATACAATTGAGGACTCTGAGCAAGATAAGCTTTTTTCTCAAAATAATTCACTGAAAATAATTCTGTTCCGCCCTCGCTAGAACTCGAAATAATAGAAGGCAATTGAACCTCCATAAAATCCTTGTCATAAAAAAACTTTCTAAAACAATGGGCAATTTCACTCTGAATTTTAAAAATCGCTTTTATTTTTAGTTTCCTTAAATCCAAATATCTGTAATCTAATTTATTGCTTAAAGATGTGGTAGTAGTTTTTTCGTTAACTTGTATGGGCAATTTCTCAGCCTTACTCAAAACTTCAAACTCCAAAATCTCAACTTCAACATCACTTCTGACTAATTCAGCTTTAACATTAGCTTTTTTAACCTTCCCCTTTATTTCAACAACAGATTCCAAAGTTAATTCAGACACTCTTTTCAACAAATTAACATCCTTAATTATTCCCTGAACAATTCCAGAACTATCTCTTAAAAGCAAAAATTCCATTTTTGCCAAACTTCTTAATTCAAACACCCACGCTTTCAACAAAACACTCTGTCCTACTTTTATGTCCTGAATATAAGTTCTTTTCATATTTTAAAGAAAAGAAAAAGGATTTATTAATTTATTTGTTTAATTCAATTATCTTATATCCCGCTTGTCCTAAATTATAAACTTCTGTTTTTCCAATTTTTGCTTTTCCCTCTGCTTCATGTATATGCCCACAAAAAACATATTTCGGTTGATACTTTTTTATATAATCTAAAATAACTTTACTCCCTGCATGTTTTCCTTTCCAATTTTCTGGAATTCCTGGAAAATTAACCTTATCTAAAATTCCATACGGTGGCTGATGACAAACTAAAATATCTAACCTATTTCCAAATCTATTCAAAACTCTCTCTGCTTTTTCAGTTTCTTTTCTAGCAGATTTAATTCTTTTTTTATCTGTTTCATTAAATTCTTTAATCCAACAATTATCTACAAAATATTCAAGAAAACCAATTCTCAATCCAGAGATATTCCTAACTCTATTTTTTACACTATGAAAATTTTTTAATTTATCTAATTCGCTTCTAAGATAAGGAAGTTTAACACCATATTTCTTTTCTTCTTTTTTAACTTCAGAATTTCTCATCATCTTTGTTCCAACATTTCCAAAAATAGAATAAGTTTGAGTCTCCTTAGAAAAATATTTTAAAATATCTAAGGTAGAATTATATATTTCAGTATATACTAATTTACTGAATTTCCCGTCATATTCTAATTCCAACAAACCCTCTTTTTTTCTTTTAACATTTTCAAAAAATCTCTTCCTTGCCAAATCTGCTTTGCCAATATCTCCAGTTATTAAAATCAAATCAACTCCCTTAATAGGAATCTTTTTTGTTTTCTTTGAACCATGTGGGTCTCCAACTGCTAAAATTTTCATAATTTATTTAAAAAAAGTTTATTTATAAAATTAATCATTCCACAAACCTCCTAATAATTTCCATCACTTCCCCTCCAGAAATCTTCCCTCTAAACTCTTTCATCACAAGCCCCATATACGCATTGACAGACAAACCTGGTTTCTCCTTAATAATTTTAGTAATTTTTTCTTCAATCTCATTAATATCAACCTTTTCAATTTTAACAGCTTCTTCCAAACTTTTTCCTTTAACCAATTCTAAAAAAACATCTTTAATCTGACCCTCTAAAAGTTTTCCTTCATTAACAAACTTCAAAATGTTTGGGATTTCATCTTCTACAAATCTATTAATTTCCCCTAAACTCAATTTCTCTTTAGTTGCAATCTCTTTGGGAAAAATTAAAAGAACTTTTGCAATAAGTTGAGCACTATTAATTATCTTTAGCATTTCCTTAAACTCTTCCACTTTTCTCTGTTTAAACAATAATTTAATCATTTCTTCACTCAATCCCTTACCTCTAAGTTCTTTTTCAACTTCGTCTCTTAACCTAGGCAAATCCTTCTTAGCTTCATTGATAAAATCTCTTGAAATTTTTAATAAAGGCAAATCTGTTTCAGGATACATTCTTGCCGCCCCAGGCATTGGTCTCAAAAATTCAGTAGTGGCATCAGGAAGTGCATTTCTAACTTCTGATTGAACAAGTTTTTTCTTCTTCACAATTTCAAGCTCTCTTTTTATTTCATTATTAAGAGTCTTAATCATCATCTTGGGATTTTGAAAACCTTTAATCTCTATCCTATTGCCTCCTTTAATTGAAAGATTAATATCCTGCCGAATAGTTCCAATACCTCTTTTCACCTTACAACTCCTTAAAACATTTCCAATATGCAAAGCAACTTCTTTTGCTTGTTCTGAGGATTTTATATCTGGGAAAGTAGAAATCTCAACTAAAGGAATTCCAAGCCTATCAAGGCGATAAATAACTTTTTCTTTGCCCCGACATTCCGTGCTTTGGGGTACACCGAGCGGTGTCCTGCTAATTAACCTCGCTGCATCTTCTTCAAGATAAATCGCATCAATACCCACTCTTCCCTGTTCTGTCTCAACCCACCCATCACGCGCAATCATAACTGTTCTTTGAAATCCAGAAGTATTGCTTCCATCAACAACTGTCTTTCTCATTATTTGTGTTATAGGCATAATTTTAGAATTCAGCAAAATCGCAATTTGCAAAGCAATCTTTAACGCTTCCCTGTTAATTGGATGGGGCGGCTCTTCATCTAATTCAACTAAACATGTTGAATCATACCCCTGATAAATAAACTCTCTATTTTTCAATGCCTCATGCCTCGCAGCAATATCTACTTCTCCTGCTTCTCCTGCAACAACATGAAGTTTCCTCTTAACAATATAATCTGGCTCATCCTTCCTTAACAACGAAGGACAATTACAAAACAACTTTTTAGTATCAAGTTGTTGATGAATTTCCAATCCTGCCTTAAATTTTAATTTTTTATAATCAACTTTTTCTGACATGAAAGAAAGAGATTAAAAGATTATTTAAAATTAATGAAAATTATTACAAGAAGATATTATCTTATCTAATGAATTATTTATTTTTCCTGCTATAAAATTATAAAACAATTGTTCTCCTTCTGTTGCTCCATGTTTAATTTCTCCTGTACTTTTTTTATGGGTCCAATCATAAACAGCTTTATCTAAAATTTGATAATATGTAATTCTTTCTCCAGCCTCAATTACAGGTAAAGGGATATCAAAATAATCCAAGATTACATTCTGTAAAGTTCTAGATGCCCTTCCATTACCATCTATAAAAGGATGCATTCTTGCTACATGAAAATGTGCATAAATTGCTGTTTCAATTCTATTGATGATATTCTGGCAAGTTAATTGCCTATTCATAGATTCTACAAATTCGGGAATTTCGTAGTTTATCAATTTATAAGGATATGGGGGGGTAACCCTAGAACCAGTTATTCTTGTACCCATATCTCTATACATTCCAATCCCTGCATAAAGTTCAGGCATAATTCTTCTTGCAATTTCTCTTATAAAAGATTCTTTAAAAGTCTCAGGATCAAAATTTTTTTTCCCCCATCTAAATGCGTCTTCTATATTTTTTATTCCATTCTTAATACTTCTTTTATCCTTGTTTCTAGGAACAGAAAAAGGAACCCCTGATTTTGGATTCTCCAGCCTATACGAATGAATCTGTGCATTTTTCTCAACAACTCTTTTTTTAATTTTCCTACTCTGAGTTTTTCTTTCAGATTCTTCAAACTTCTCAAGAAAGTTATATCTTTCTTTTATTTCATTTGCCAATTGTTTTGGAAGATATTTCATATTATTTTATATAAAATTTTAATATTTAAACCTTCCTATCTGTAACTCCTGAACAGTCATAACCATTTAAACCGTAATCAAAAACATTTATAATCTTCCTATGACAATTACAATTATGCCAAAGAAAAAAGAGGAAGACAAAAAAGAGAGAACAGAAGCAAAAGAAAAAATATTACAATCAATAAAGTCAGCTGATTTTAGAAATAACCGGACTTTTGGGCAAAAAGCAGCAGATGGTTTAACAAAGTGGGCAGGTAGTTGGGCATTTATTCTGACATTGTTTGCATTTATAATAATCTGGATGGGAATTAATGGATATCTTTTAATCCAGTATCATTTAGGAAAACCTTTTGACCCATATCCATTTATCTTATTAAATTTAGTACTCTCATGCTTGGCTGCAGTACAAGCTCCAATAATTTTAATGAGCCAGAATAGAACATCTCAAAGAGATAGACTAAAAGCAGAATTTGATTATAGAATAAATAAAAGAGCAGAAGAAGAAATACGGGAAATCAAAAACCTTCTCATTAAAAGAAATAAGAAAAAATAATCATTCTCCTTTTCTAAATCTTTCAAAATAAAATCTTAATCTGTAAGGAGCCAGACTCATAATTACACATAATAAAAATCCAAATGGATGTTTGAATAAACCATAAACATTTGCTTTAATTTCCCTCCAAAACCAATTTTTAGATTTATCTTTTAAATGATATAATTCATGTTCTTTAATAAATTTCTTAACAATTTTGGGCAAATCATTTCTAACATAAGCTATATTCTTTTTTGTATCAGTATCTCCAAAAGCAGGATATAATTTTTTCTTAGAAACATATTTTATCTTTGGTTTCATTCTTCCAACCTATCATTAAATTCATGTGCAAAATTATGAAGCATTTTTTCTTTGACAATTTCTTTATCTTTTACCCAGTCCTTATGCCCCAAAACCCAACCAAGTTTAACCAAGGCAGTTTCTGCAAGCATATCTTCAAGATAAATTACTCCTGTATCTAAAATTTCCCTGCCATTAGAATAAACCAATGGGTCCAGTCTCCCATAAATACATTGCGCAGCTGCACAAACCACAATCCCTTTATCCTGAATTTCCTTAAGTTTTTTCGTCCATTGTTTTCTGGCTCTTTTAGTTGGCGCATGTCCTAATCCAGATAATTCTAAAACAATCCCTTTGTATTTTTTCTTGACATAATAATCTAAAATATCTGGATTTTGTCCAGGATAAACTTTAATCAATGCAACCTTTTCTTCAAACTTCGCATCTAATGTTAATTTATTTTTCTTAGATTTATTAGCATTTGCTTGGGGCGGGTGGGCGAGACGCTTGCTTCCAGAACCTCTTAAATTATGTCCTGACAAAATATTTATCTGGTTTGGAAAAATCTTAGCAAAAGGTTTTCCATTTACAACCTTAAACGCATCTCTTTTTGAAGTGTGCAATTTTCTAACTTTGGTTCCAGGCATTGCATAACAATAATCATCGCTTGAAGAAGCATGCCCAACTAACATCACCTCAGCAATATCTGAAACAGCAGCCAAAGCCGCGCATTGCAAATTCAAATTCGCATCTGAAGAAGCTCTATCAATACTTCTCTGACTATATGTCAAAACAACTGGTTTACTTAAAGTCCTAAGAAAAAAACTCAAAGCAGCAGAAGTATAATGCAAAAAATCAGTTCCGTGAGTAATGATAACTCCCTTGATGTTATTATCATCCAAAAGTTTTTTAGTTGTCCTGGCTATCTTCTGCCAATCTTTAAAATCCATGTCTTCACTACCTTTTGTAAACGGAACTTCAACTTTGACAATATTAACTTTCTCAAAGACCCCTGGATAAAACCTAAATAATTCTTCAGGAGAAGTAAGCCAATCAACTCCCCCTTTTCTTGGATTAAGTCTTGCAGCAATAGTCCCACCAGTAATTATCATGGCAATATTCGGCTTGCCCCTTAATTCCGCAATTGGGGGTACACCGAGCGGTGTTGATTCTGCATCATCCTTCTTCACAATCTTAATTTCCAAAATATCTTTTTTATTAAATCCAATATTATAACCAGAATCTAA
>JAGLWP010000021.1 GCA_023133375.1 Candidatus Pacearchaeota archaeon
TCTAGGGCAAGCATGTATTGAGTTAAGTCATTTGTTCCAAAGGAAATAAAGTCAATTTTCTCTTCGCAGAAATCTCGTATTAATTGAACTGCTGCTGGTGTTTCAATCATTATTCCTACTTTAGCGTCGTTGAACTCGATTTCTTTTAAGAATTCTTTTACTTTTTTTAATTCATCTACAGAAATTACCTGTGGCATTAAGATTCCTATTTTTTTCCCTTCTTGTGAAACTCTTTTCATTGCTTTAAGTTCTGCTTTTAATATTTCTGGATATTTTATTCCAAATCTTATGCCGTGCATCCCAAGCATAGGATTTGGTTCAACTTCTTTTGGGGCACCTTCCAGGTTTTGGAATTCATCAGTTCTTATGTCTGATGTTCTGACCCAAATTTCATCAAAATATTTTGCTATACTTTCAATACCTTTGAAAATCAAATCTTCGTAACTTTTGATATCTTTTTTTTCTAAAAAATAAAGGGGGTGTTTCCCTGATTCTGCGATAATTCCTTCAATTCTTGTCAGTCCAACATGTTTTATTTCTGATTTCGCAGCACGTTCCGCAAAACTTGGCAAATCAACTATGACTTTTAGTTTTGTTTTTGTTTGTGCAGTGATTGGAAGAACCTCTTTTTGTTGAGTTTCTGCAACCTTTCCTTTGTAGATTTTTCCATTAGTGCCGTCGACAGTTATTATTTCTCCTTCTTTTAATTTAGTTGTTGCTTCTTGTGTTCCGACAACTGCTGGGATTCCCATTTCTCTTGAGATAATTGCAGCATGAGCAGTTAATCCTCCTTCATCTGTAACTATTGCTGCAGATTTTTGCATTGTAACCACCATATCTGGATTAGTCATAGTTGTAACAAGAATATCTCCTTTCTCAATTTTTTTTAACTCTTTTAAATCATGGATTATTTTTATTTTTCCTGAGGCAATTCCTGGAGAGGCACCTAATCCTTCAAGTATAATCTCTCCTTTTATTTCTCCTCCTTTTTCAATTCTTTTTTCTAATGTAGTTACTGGTCTTGTTTGCACAATATAGATTTCTTCATTTTCAATTGCAAATTCTATATCTTGTGGTTTTTGGTAATGTTCTTCTAATTTTAAGGCAATTTCTGTGAGTTTTATAATTTCAAAATCTTTTAACACCTGATGTTTTGATTTTTCTTCATTTAATTTTACAACTTCTTTGTTCCCTCCAGAATCTCTGGTTATTGCAATTTTTTTATCTGCAATTTTTTTATCTAAAATTTCTAAATCTGGTGAAACAATATATTTGTCTGGGGTAATTTTTCCAGATACAATTCCTTCACCCAATCCCCAAACAGCTTCTATAATTGCATTCTCATTTTTGTATGAAGGGTCTTTTGAAAATATAACTCCTGATTTATCAGAATCAACCATTTTTTGAACAACAACAGCTAAACTTACTTTACTATGTTCAAAACCTTTTTTATTTCTATAATATGTTGCTCTTGCTGTGAATAACGATGCGAAACATTTTTTGATATGGATTATTAAATTATTTTGTCCTTTTACATTTACAAACGAATCTTGTTGTCCTGCAAAACTTGCGTCTGCGAGATCTTCTGCTGTTGCAGAACTTCTGACGGCAACAAAAATTGGTTCGGCTGAACTTTTTAAAATGTCTAATGCCCCACTTCTAACGTCCTTTAAATCTTTCACATCCAAGATACTATAATTTTCAAGAATTTCTTCTTGCATTTCTTTAGGAAGTTTTGCATTTAAAATACAATCCCTAATTTCTTTTGTTGTTTCATTTAATTTTTCTGTATCTTCATAATCAATTCCTTCAAGAAGTTTTTGTATTTGTTCTTTTAATCCTGCTTTTTCAATAAAATACTCATATGCTTGTGCAGTCACGACAAATCCCGGCGGAACAGGAATTTTAAGATTATATATTTCAGCTAAATTCGCACCTTTACCTCCTGCTATATTCCCAGAATTTTTATCCAATTCAGAAAACCATTTTATGAATTCTACTGCCCCTTTTTTCTCTTCCATACATGATGGAAAAGTTTTGAGTTAATAAATATTTTTATTCTACTCCTGACTTTGCTAGTTATTATAAATAATTTTGTCTCGCGAAATCATTCGCTTATAGCATTAACAGGGCAGGATTTTATCACTTCTTTTACACAAGGTGTGTTTTTTTGCTCCTTAATTTTGGCTTTATTGTTTTCTCCCATCTCAAAAACTTCACCACAAATTTGTGCACAAAGTCCGCACCCTATGCATTTTTCTTTATCAACGCTTACCATATTAATTAGTGGATAATTAAGTTTATAAATTTAGTTTTTTTGTGTAGTTAGAAGTACTTTTATAAACTAATTTTTCTTATTGTTTTTATGGGAGCGATAAGAGGGGTGTTATTGGTTTTTGTTTGTGTTGTACTTTTCCTCTCACTTTTTGTAGGGAATATTTTGTTAACCTTTTCTTCTTCGTTGAGATATGAAAATGCTAAACCCGAGTTTGTTTCTTTTTTAGGGGATGTTATTAATGAACAATTAAATATAGAAGAACAATTAACTCAACTTTTGCCGGTGATAGAATTATATTGCCAGACGAATCAACAATATTCTTTTGGTTATGGTGAGCACACTTTTACAATTCCTTGTGATATTGCGGAGCAGGGTTCTGGGGCATTAGTGGAGTATGGTGTTACATCTCTTGTGGATAAGTATTATTATGCAGAATATAACTGCGATTTTTTGGATTGTTTTGGGGAAGAAGAGGTTCCATTATTTTTGATTTCTGAGAAAGCTCAAGGTTATTGGCAAAGTAAATTTTATTTTGTATTACTTTTATCTGTTGCTTTAGCTGTTTTAGTGTTTTTTTTAGTTGAGAAAAAAACAAACTTCTTTTTACTTGTTGGAGCTTTAACAATTATTTCCGCTCTTCCATTAATGTGGATGAATAAGGTGGGGTCTATCTTCTCAGGTTCTGCAGGGGAGATGAATCAGTATATCCCCCAAGTAATGAACATCTTTTTCAATCAATCACATAGTGTTTTTATAAAAGTCCTTATAATTGGCGGTGTGCTTGTTATTGCAGGTATTATTTTGAAAATATTTCATATTGGATTTGCGATATCAAACTTTTTTGAGAAGATAAAATCAAAGAAAAAAATTGAAAAAGTAAAATCTAACAAGGAAGTTAAACAAGTAAAATCAAATAAACAATTAATTACTGATAGTAAAAAAGAGAAGAAAAATAAAAAATCCAAATAATTAGTTTTTTATATGAAACTTTTTTTAGTTCTTGATGAAGAAAAAATGTATTATTATGTTTTCGGGAGGACTTGATAGTAGATTAGCTGTCAAGATAATGCAAGAGAAGGGTTTTGAAGTAATTGCTTTGTTTTTTAAATTGCCTTTTATGAAAAATGATGAGAGGAAATTAAAGGACTTTTGTAAAAAAGAAAAATTTAAGTTGAAGATTTTTGATATAACTAAAGGAAAGTTGTTGAAGAAATATTTGAATGTTATTAAGGAAGCAAGGCATGGAGTTGGCTCTGGGGTTAATTCTTGTATTGATTGTAGAATTTTTATGTTGAAAAAAGCAAAGAAGTTTGCTGATGATTTAGGAGTTAAGATGATTGTTACAGGAGAGGTTTTAGGGCAAAGACCGATGTCGCAGCATAAGAAAGGGTTGGATATTGTTGAAAAAGAGTCAGGCCTTGTTGGTAGATTGTTTAGGGCTTTGTTTGAAGAGGGTATTGAAGGAAGAAGGAGGAAGAAACAAATTACTCTTGCGAAAAAATTCAAAATAAAATATCCTTCGCCTGCTGGAGGTTGTTTGTTATGTGAAAAAGAATTGAAGAAGAGATTGAAATTTTTGTTAAAAAGAGGACTTAATGAAGAAGAGATTAAATTAGTTGGAGTTGGAAGACATTTTTTGATTGATACCCTTTCAGGGCACGAGAACCTGCAAGCAGGTAATTACTGGGTTGTTATTGGAAGGAATAAAGATGAGAATGAGATTATTGAAGGTATTAAGGAGGGGGAAATTATTATGCCTGATTTTAAAGGGCCGAGTGGTGTGATATTTGGAGAAAACCCCACCCACCCAACCCAAAAATTACCTGCTCATTATGATTCGCAGATGGATAAAAAAGTTAATAGAAAAAAAATACGAACGAGCGAAAGCGATAAGAGTAAAATAATTAAAAAAGTTAATAAATTAATAAAGGTATATTCAAAGATTGGAAGTTTGAAAGATAGGATGAAATGGGAGAAGTTTAAATTATAAAATGTGCAAATTATGTGAGATAAAACCAGTTTATGAATTTACAAATCAGCGTAAACTTTGTGAAAGATGTTTTATTAGATATTTTCAGAAAAAAGTTCTTTATACAATAAGGAAATTTAAAATGATTCAGCAAGGGGATGTTGTGGGTTATGTTGCTGGCACCCAAGGGTGTACCCCGAAAAATATTCAAAAGAATATTTTTACTAAGGGCAAGGGTTTTAGAGATGTTGTTTTGGAAGATGTTTTGAAAATGTTTGTGGGGAAGGGGAATGTTGAACTCGTAAGATTACCTGCTCACTTGCGTTCGCAGATTAATAAAACTGATAATAAAGAAAAAATCTCAAAAGTTGCTATAGCGCAAACTATTGACTTAACTGCTTATAAGATAATTAATGCACTTATTAATAAGAATGTTAAGAATCTTGAGGGTGTTGCACCACCTGTTGAAAGCAAGATTATCAAACCATTGTATTTATTTCTTGACGAAGAAGTTTTGCTTTATGCTAAGTTGAGGAGGTTGAAACATAAAAAGATTAAGGAAAGGAAAACAGAATTAATGAATTTTATTAATGAACTTGAAATTAAACATCCTGAAGTTAAAAGAGCCATAGTCAATAGTTATTTGGCTCTGCGTTAATTTGAAGATACAAATTACCGGGAGGGCGATTGTTAAAGGGTGGTTGAAATTGTGCGATTGATTATTTCTTCTTCTCAATCCTCTTTAAAAAACTTCTAATAAATTTCTTGCTTTCGTCATCATCTTTTTTTATTTTTGTTATTATGTAAAAAGGAACTTTGTTTATCGTGTGTTTTTCTGTTTTAACATAACTTCTTAATCTGTCATTTATCTTTTCACTTAATAGAAATTCTCTTTTTGCAATAGAAGCAATCTTTTTTGCAGTTGTGATTAGAGTTCCGATACTCATAAACTTTAGTGTAGAATCTTCTTGTTTTGCAATTATTGCTCCATAATTCAAGGAAATACCAAAATCAATTTTTTGTTTTGATGTTTTATTATGTTCTGATAAAATTTCTTTTATGGCGTGGGCAATTTTTACACTTGCTTTTTCATTCTTGTAGGTTCTTGTTTTTATTGGGGCTAAGATAAAAAAGATATTTTCTTGGTTCTCGTAAATTGCAACCTTATGTTTTTCAGCTGCCTCAATTAGATTTTGTATGGTTTCTTTACAATTTCCTTTTTTCGATGTAATTTCTTCTAAATTTTTTATTTTTAAACAAATAATACTTGCATCTTGTTTATCTCCTTGGATGGATAAAGAGAGTTCTGCCCTGTTTGAAGTGTCAATTAATGATTTTTTCCCTCGAAGTTTTTTAATTTTGTCTTTTTTTTTAAAATTTATTATGTGCCCAGAAAATGGTTTTTTCCGTACTTTTCTAAAAATCATGAATGCCACAACTCCTAAAATTATTATTATAAAAATCCAAACAAAAGGGCTTTTCACTGCTCGTAAAAATTCTCCCTGAGCTTCTCGGATTCCTATTGCTTTTCCAGTTAAAATTACTTTTTCACTAAGTTTATTTCCTTCTTGGCTTATGACGTCTACAGGGTATTCTCCATCTGGCGCATTTAATACATATTTTTGACTTTCGTCAATTCCAAGATTTACATAAATATTTAATGATTCATTGGCAATTTTTACAAGAACAGTTTTATTATAAAAAACATTTCCAATATTTGTTATTATCATAGTTTTATTTATTATTTCAACATTAACATCTGCTTTTTCCATTATTGTAAAAGACAATTCTGTGATTAGTGTATTTGATTCTGCAACAACCTTCCATTCTGTAGGAGCCTCGTTATGTTTTATTGAATATTCAAAAGTTTCTCCTGTGGCAATTTCTGTTTGTTCCATTACAAGATTCTGATTGTTTTTCAAAATGATGGAAGATGTTGATTCTATGCTTTCTCCTGTTTGGTCATGTAAGATTGTTTTTAATACTAAATTTGTTCCTGGTTCTATTTCTTGATTTTCAATAATCAATTCTAAATTTGTCGGAACTTGGTTGATTACTATATTATAATCTAAGAACCCTTTGTTTGTTATTTCTTCTTGTGTATCTTTTTCATATGCATTTAATTTTATTAGATATGCTCCTGCTTTCATATCCGTTGGTGTAGGAATTTCTAAAGAAAAAAAACCATTGTTAATTGTGCCTGGTTGAAACATGCTATCTGAAGAATTATCTCCAGTTATAATAATTTCTGCATCTATAAATCCATTAACATCTTTCCCGTTTTCTTTTACAGCAGAACCTTTTATTATGATTTCTTCTCCTGGATTAAATTCTTTTTCTTCTATTTCTATTTGCATAGTTAGAAAGTCAGAAATTTTAAAGTCTTTTGTTAGAAGATAATCTTCGCCCAACATTGCCTTTATTTTGCAATCTCCTTTTAATTCACTAATCATCTCTTTTACTAAAACAATAGAAGCATCAAAATTTTTTTCTTCGCCAGTTAATAAACTCACGCCATTTCTATAAAAATTTATTTGATGTCCTTCACATAATAAATCCATTTGGAAAATTCCTGAAATGTCTCCTACCGCCTTTATTGTTGCAGGAACAGAAATAGTGTCCCCTAAGTTATAAACATCATTTGGTTGTTCGTTGATTATAATCTCTGCTGATATTGGTGAGAGCAGTAATATTACAAGTAATAGTGAAATTATTATTCTCCTCATTTTATGATTAAAATAAGGAATCTTTATTTAAAAATTCTTCTGTGATAGAACGAGTTAGGTTATGCAGATAGCAAATATTTTAAATAACTTACTTCTTTAATCTTCATATGAAAAAAGCAAATCTAGATTTCCATTCATTCAAATTAAATATGAAATTGAATTTAAATGAAAGAGTTTATTGACCCTTGGGCTTCGTCAATGCCAGAGGATTATAAGCAGATTGTTAAAAAGTTTGGATTGAATAGGTTTGATACCGAAGATTTTCCAAATCCTAATGTTCTGATGAGCCGGGGTTTTGTATTTGCAGGGAGGGACTTGAAAAAGATTTCTGATTGTATAAGACAGGAGAAGCCATTTTATGCTCTTACGGGCATAATGCCCACTGCAGACAAAGTCCATTTTGGGACAAAATCTATTATTGATATGATGGTTTATTTTCAAAAGCAGGGTGCTGAGATATATGTTCTTGTTGCTGATTTAGAGGCAGCTGCCACCCGTGGTATGGATTTAAAAGAAGCTAGGAAGATAGCTATTGAAATTCATATTCCTTGTTATATTGCACTTGGGCTTGATGTAAAAAAAACAAAGTTCTATTTTCAGTCAGAGAATGATGATGTTAGAAACTTAGCTTTTGAACTTTCTAATAAGGCGACTTTAAATGAATATCGGGCGATTTATGGGAATGCAGAACCTTCAAGGATTATGGCTTCTATTTTGCAGGTTGCAGATATTTTGCATCCACAGATTAAAAAAAAGATGCCCGGGATTATCCCAGTTGGAATTGACCAAGACCCTCACATTAGACTTTCAAGAGATATTGCTGGAAGAGCAAAGAAATTTGGTTTTGTTTTACCCAGTTCAATTAATGTTAAATTTCTTCCTTCGCTTAGCGGAAGTTTGAAGATGTCAAAATCAGAAGGGAATTCTCTTTATCTTTTAGATAGTGATGAAGAAATTAAGAAAAAAGTATCTAAAGCTTTAACTGGCGGGCAAAAAACAGCAAAAGAACAAGAGGAAAAAGGCGGGAATCCAGAGAAAGATATGCTCTTTGAACTTTTTAGACAGCATTTGATTATTGATGATAAAGAACTTAAGAAAAGAGAAGAGGATTATAGACATGGAAAAATTCTTGATTCAGAAAATAAGGAATTTGCAACAAAGCTTTTGACAAAATTCATGTGTGATTTTAGAAAGAAATATAAAAAAGCTAGAAAACAGGTTAATA
>JAGLWP010000022.1 GCA_023133375.1 Candidatus Pacearchaeota archaeon
AAATTACCTGCTCATTTTTACTCCTGACTTCGCACAGGTTATTGATGGAGAATATTACTCCTTACCACGAAGTCACTCGCATTCGCAATATTGATAAAAATAATTAATGAAAAATTCGCGGGATAATGTTGATTAATAGTTTTGAAAATAGCCGAGCTGAGAGAGATGAATTTAGTCTCACAAAATATAACTAAAAAGATTCAACAGCTTTTTTAACGAAACATATTTAAACATATTTGCATAATTTCCCTTATGATAAAAGGGTTGATATCATTAGCTTCTATAGGAATCATGGAAGAAGGGTGGTTGGGAGATATGTTTGCCCAATGGGAACAAATTGGTTTTTTTAGTTATCTGCTCCCTTTTTTACTGATTTTTGCTTTAGTTTTTGGCATACTTACAAAGGTTAAACTCTTTAAAGAAAATAAAGCAATAAATGCTATAATTGCTTTGGTTGTTGCATTGATGGCTATACAATTAGAATTTGTCCCAACTTTTTTCTCTCAGATATTTCCAAAATTGGGGGTTGCTTTAGCTGTTATACTTGCGTTTATGATTCTTGTTGGGCTTTTTATAGATCCAGAACATCCAGCAATTACATGGATTCTTATGGGAATTGGGCTGATTATTTTTATTATTGTGATAGTGCAGACAGCTGGAAGTATGGGATGGTCCACAGGATATTGGTGGCAGGATAATTGGGTAACGGTTATTGGGGTGGTGATTGTGATAGCATTATTGGTTGCAGTAATTGCGGGTTCTTCAAAATCAAAGAATCCAATATTCCCGAAGTCTATTTGGGGAAGAGATTATGCAAAAGGAGAATAGGCATTAATATTATTTTTTTTGAGTTTTAGATTTCTTTTTTGGAGTTTTAGTATGAACTTTTTTGTGGGCTAATTTTTTATGTGCAGGTCTTTTGGCACTTGGAACTATTTTTGTAAATGAATCTTCAATCATTTCCATTTCTTTTTTTATGGTTTCTAAATTTTTTCCATAAGAACCGATTCGTTCAAGAATTGCAACTTGTAATTTATCCATTATTGATTCAATTCTTTTTAATCTTTCTACAGCATATTCGGTTTTGGTTTGTAAGAGTACTTGGACATCATTCATTTTGTCAATTTGTTTTTCTACTTTTCTTATTTTTTCATTAAAAACCTGTTCAGATATTTCAATCATCATGTCTGAACCATGCTCTTCTGGAGCAGGATAACCATATGCTTCTTGTTGGTAAACTTCTTGAGGAGGAGCATATTCTTCTTGTGGTGCGTAAGTTTCTTGAGGCTGGGGGATATTGGCTTCTTGTGTTATCTCTTGAGTTCTTGGGACATATGCTGCTTCAGTGTTTTCTGGCATGGGGATTTGTTCTGCAGGAACCCTGTTTGTTTCTTGAGGACTATAAACCGCCTCTTTTATTTTTGATTGGCTTAACGCATCATTTATATCTTTTGGAGAAATTTTTTGTTGTTTTAATCTACTAATAATATCTTGTTCTGCTATACCTTGACTTTTCATTTGCGAAACTTGTTCTAAAACACTCATTTTATATCTTTTTTAACTTAAGAATGTTTATAAAAATTCCCTTTTTTAGAATAAATTATTTTACTTAATTTTTCTGTAGTTTCTAAATCTCTTCTGCTATATGTCTTGGTGGTTTGAACATTTTTGCTTGTTTGTAAAGAATTTCTAAATCTTCTTTTTTGGCAAATTTTGAAAATTCTGCTGAAGCAGATTCTAAGAAAGAAATCATTCTTTCCATATTTTGTTTTAATATTTCAATATCCTTTTTTATTTCTAATGTTTTTTCATTTGTTTTCTCTCTTATTTCTATAAGATTTTGTCCGATTAAAAGTAATCTATCTTTGAGAATTCTTTGCTTTTCTTCTAAATTTCTTATTCTTGCATTCATTTCTCCAAAAACTTGTCCTGCATAAGGATTTGTTTCTTCTGGCATGTAAGAAAAATGTTAGATAACTTTAAAATTGTTTTGTTTGAATTTGTTACATAAAAATTATTAAACCTCTTCCCCTTTTACTTTTTATGCAATTTAAAGCAAATCCAAGATTTCCATTAAACAACATTTTTTTAAATAAATCTTGTATTAAAAAAAATGCAATTTAAACAAGGAATAAAACTTTATTCTTATGAGGTGCAAAGAGAAGGGGGAGAAGATGTTCTTTATATTAATTATCTTGGAGCTCCTTATGTTCCAAACTTGGCTGATTCTTCAGAAGTTATGGGAAGAACTGTTGACGCGCTTGTAGAAAATCCTAATGTTGCAAGGATTATTTTTGTGCAGCAAAAAAATTATAATTATGATTTTAAGGAAACAGCTTTACTTTTGGAGATAGCTCAGCTTTATGTTTATTTTTTAAAACAAGAAGAAATCTTATCACAATCAAAACTGATTACGAACTGCGAACAATTTTTTACACAACGTTATAATGATATTTTTTCTTTTTTATTTTTGTTAAAACAGGACCCGATTGCAGCTTATAGTGAGTTAAAGAAACTAATTATTGAAGCAAAGATTTTTTTAGAGAAGATTGGAATAGACTTTAAGACAGACCAGGAAAGTTATATTTATTTTTTGGAAAGACTTTTGAAGGTGGTGGAGGAAACAAAGCTTATTCAGAGGGCACGTCTTTATCTTGAAAATTATCGAAGAGGAAGCAGAGAGATTTATACTAAACTTTTTAAGCCAGATGTAATCCCTAATTTTACTTTTACGAGGCTGGTTTCTGATTTGCCTGAGAATGTAGAGATTATAGACCAGTATGAGATATCAAGTGGAAAATGTGATACGTCTTTTATTACAATTCTGAAAAGAAAGGACGAATCCAAATTGGTTTATCATTTGAATCCCCCAGAGAATTCTCTTGAAGAAGAACAAGCTATACTTCTTAATCTTGCACGAGGAGTTTTGATTGAGCATCAACCCAAAGCAGAGGAATTTACTGATACAGAAAGGACAAGGCAGGTTTTTTTTAATATTTCCAAGGATTTGTTGCAGGATTTGGCTCAGACCAAAGGTATAAAACTTAGTTACTTAGACCTTAATAAATTAGCTACAATTTTGGTTAGGCACACTATTGGGTTTGGGATTATTGAAATTTTACTTCAAGATAAAAAACTGCAGGATATTGTTTTGAATGCCCCAATTCCTTTAATCACGATTTTTGTAAGGCACCAAGATTATGATGAATGTTCTACAAATATTTTACCAAGCCAAGAAGATGTGGATTCTTGGGCTGCGAAGTTTAGAATGATTTCTGGCCGTCCTTTAGATGAAGCTAATCCTATTCTTGATACTCAATTAGAAATTAAAAATATAAGGGCGAGAATTGCTATAATACAAAGACCGTTGTCGCCTGATGGTTTAGCATATGCTATTAGAAGACATAGAGAGGAACCATGGACCTTGCCTCTTTTTATGCAAAATAAAATGATAAATTCTTTTACTGCTGGTTTATTAAGTTTTTTGATTGATGGTGCGAGGACACTTTTGATTGCAGGAACAAGAAGTTCTGGAAAAACTTCTTTGTTGGGTAGTTTGTTGTTGGAGATTTCCCCTAAGTCGAGAATTATTGTAATTGAGGATTCTCTTGAATTGCCTGTTGAATCTTTGAGGAAGTTAGAGTATGATATTCTGAGGATGAAAGTGAGGTCAGCTTTGCTGAAAACCACAACAGAAGTTTCTGCTGATGATGGTATAAGAACGAGTTTGAGATTGGGGGATTCTTGTTTAATTTTGGGTGAAGTTAGAAGTGTCGAAGCTAAAGCATTATATGAAGCAATGAGAATTGGAGCGTTGGCTAATGTTGTTGCAGGAACAATTCATGGTGCTTCTCCTTATGCTGTTTTTGACAGAGTTGTTAATGACTTAGGTGTTCCGACTACGAGTTTTAAAGCCACAGATATTGTTGCTGTTTGCAATCCAATTAAATCTCCAGATGGATTGCATTCTTGGAGGAGGCTTGTTCAACTTACAGAGGTTAGAAAACATTGGCAAAAGGACCCCATGGAAGAAAAAGGTTTTGTTGATTTATTAAAATACAATATTGACAAAGACGAACTTGAACCAAGTGATGATTTAATTAATGGAGATAGCGAAGTAATAAAAAGTGTTGCTGCAAATGTTCGAGGATGGGCAGGGAATTGGGACGCGGTTTATGACAATATATTACTTAGAGCTAAGATTAAAAAAGAATTAGTTGAAACCGCAGAAAAAACAAAAGATTATAATATTCTTGAAGCAAAATTTAATACACTTTCTAACCACACTTTTCATGAAGTATCTAAAAATGTTATTGAAGAAATCGGACTGCCCTTAAGTGAAAGGGTTTTTCCCGAATGGCAGACATGGTTGAATGGCGAGATTAAGAAGAAGAGAATTTGAGGAAGTTTTTTAAATTAGTTTTTATTTAATAGATTATGAAAAGAAAATATTCTTCTAAAGATTATTCAGCTGAAGATTTGTACAGGGAAGCGCAGGGTGAAGCTAAAAGAAGTGTTAGATATAAGCGTGGTCCTGCACAAATTGAAGTGATTAAAAAATATTCTGGAGCAGCTCGGTTATTTGAAGAAGAAGGAGATTTTTATAAAGCGAAAGAAGTTCTTGAGGGGGCTGCGAAATATCTTGGGGGTTCTAATTGGGGTAGTACTATTATTGACCCAAAATGGCGAAAGAAAATAAATAATAAGTTAAATGAAATAAATAAAAAATTGCCTAGAAAAAGTAGGGGACTTGAAAGGCGCCTTTTTGCCTTGGCATTTTTATCAATAGCAAGTTTTATAGGAGCTTTATTTTTTATATCATTTAACCTCACAGGATATGCTACTGGAGGATTGGCACAAGAAAATTTTCGTTGGATTAGCACTAGTTTATTTATTTTAGGATTAATTTTTACTTTTTTTTATTTTAAGAATAAGAAATAAATTTTTATAAAGAAGTTTTTGTAATTTAAGATTTAAAAACATTTATTAACTATTTCTCCTTAGAATTTTTATAAAAGGGGAAAAATGGTTAGTTGGATAACTTTTGCATGGCAAATTGAGATTATTGCAGTAGCAATTTTAATTTATGCATTGATTATATTTTTGAGAGCAATAATAAAATTAGATAAAGAATTTAGAATAGCTCTTTTGTTGGTACTGGGTTCTGTTATTATTAATGTTGCTTTGGGAATCATGATGGGGGTTTTTTTAACTTCTGGTTTTGACCAAGAAAAACTTCTTGGTCTTTGGATAATTCGTCCTATTGTCACGCTTGTTGTAGCAATTTTAATTATGTTTGGTGCAAGGAAATTCTTTTTAGCTTTGGAGAAAAACAAAGAATCATGAAGTTTTTGATTATAAACATTTATTAATTCTGTTTTTATTTTATTTAAAAGAGGATAATGAAAAGCAAATCAGCCAAGTAAGTCTAAAGGAAGATTTTCATTTATCCATTTGAAGGAACCAAATGAACAAAAGAAAGCCAACAGTTGACGAGATTCTTAGAAAACATAGTGGGAGGATTGAGAAGCAAATGAAAACTATTCCTAAAAGTGTGAATTATAGTCAGGAATATATCAAATTTAAAAAAGAGATGTCGCCTGAACTTAGTCGGTATGAAAGATGGTGTCATAGTTTAGGGAATGTAATTAAGCTTAAGATTTCTAAAAAAGATGAAGAGAAAATAAGAAAACATATAGAAATAGCACATTTAGAGGTTGAACCCTGGCAAGCGCTGACCCTGAGTATAATGAGTTTTCTTAGTATTTTTTTGTTTGGTTTAATAACTTCTGTAGCAATAACTTTGATTAGGGGGACTCTGGCTGGTTTTCCTTTTTTGTTTTTTATTTTAATGATAATTTTTTCAATTTTCTTATTTTATTTTGTTAACGGTTATCCGGCAAGATTAGCTAATAAATGGCGTCTTAAAGCATCTTCCCAGATGGTCCCTGCGATATTATACCTTGTTGTTTATATGAGGCATACTCCTAATTTAGAGAGGGCTGTTGCTTTTGCTTCTCAACACTTGCAGCCACCTCTTGCACTTGATTTAAGAAAAGTTTTTTACGATGTTGAAGTGAGGAAGTTTTCAACGATTAAAGAAAGTTTGGATAATTATCTGGACACTTGGAGAGATTATTCTATTGAATTTGTTGAGGCTTTTCATTTAATTGAAAGTAGTTTATTTGAACCAGATAATAATAGGAGAATTTCAACTCTTGAAAAGGCGTTGCAGGTTGTGTTAGACGGAGTTTATGATAAAATGTTGAAGTTCACCCACAATGTTAGAAGTCCTTTGACTAATGTTTATATGCTTGGGGTTGTTTTACCTACTTTAGCTTTGGCTTTGTTACCTCTTGCTTCTGCGATGTTGGGGGGTTTATTGACATGGTATCATGTTCTTATTTTATTTAATTTGATTGTGCCTTTTTTTGTATTTTATCTTACTGATAAAATAATGTTGCTAAGACCTGGAGGGCATGGGGAGATTGAATTGTTAGAAAAGAATCCTTTTTATCCAGAATATAAAAACAATAAACATTATTTTAAGGCATTTTTAATTTGTCTGCCCTTTTTTCTTATTGGATTTTTGCCTTTAATTTTTCAATATACTGCTCTTCCAGAAATGTTTGGCTTGCAGAAAGATTATGGTTTTTCAGAATTAGGAATTAACTTGTTTGCTGGAGAAAAGTTTTTTGATTTTAAGGAAACTGCGACTGGGATTGCAGGACCTTTTGGAGTTGGAGCTTTGTTGTTTGGGATGTTTATTCCTCTGGGAATTGCTTTATTTTTTGTGATATCGTATAAAAACAAGACAAAGAATTTAATTAAGGCAAGGAAGAAAACCAAGCAATTAGAAAATGAATTTAATAATTCTCTTTTTCAATTGGGGAACAGGATTGGGAATGGTATGCCCCCAGAGCTGGCTTTTGGGCGAGTTGCTGAATCTTCAAAAGGGTTGATGACTGGGGATTTTTTTAGAAGAGTAAATTATAATATAAGGCAGGGAGGGATGAGTGTTGAGAAAGCT
>JAGLWP010000023.1 GCA_023133375.1 Candidatus Pacearchaeota archaeon
TCAACTTCTATTAAAAAATGCCTTTCATGAATTACATGTCTTCCACGTCTGAACTGAATTACTTTTCCCTTTGTCATAATTAACTAGGAGAAAATTAGTTTTTAAAAGTTTGGTAATAAATCAAGATTAATCCTGATTAACTGCTAAAAAATAATCAAGTTCTTCTGATACTTTATATGAATAAAACATTGATGAATAATAATGTAATTCTAATTCATATCTTTTTCCAAATTGTGCTTCTTCTAAATCTTTTAAAGAAAATATAAATTTTTTCATACCCTTGCTATTTTTTTCAAAATCTCCAGGAGATATCTCTTTCTCTCCAAGGACTGACAAAAGATTTTTCGCCTGAGAATTTAATTCTAAAGCATCTCTTCTTACAAAAGAATCTTGCGCAAGTTTTCTATAAAGATTTATTGCTCCTTTCATTTCAGAAACTTCATCTCTAATTCCATATATTTTCTCTTCTTTTTCCATCTTATTTCTTCTCCTTATTATTTTCTAAGTCATATCTTTGATTATACTCTATCAAATCATTAATTAAAATAGACGCACTCTTTCTTGCATCATCAACTTTGTGAACATTCAACTTTCCTTTTTTGAAATCTGCTCTTGCAATAACAATCGCCTTCAAAATCCTCAAATCTTGCGGCGACATCTTGCCTTTCTTAACTAAACTATTATCAAATTCTTCAATCATTGCAGACTGAGTCTTACTCTTAAGCATTCCTTTCAAAATACTAAAAATATCTGCATAAATTTGTTCAATTGTTTTCTCAGAAGTTCTCTTCTCAATCTGCTCTCTTAGTTCCTTAAGTCTCTTCAAATAATCTTCTGTATCCTTAATCAACTTATCAACTTCTGCTCCCTTAATATCTTTTATTTTTTCATGCTCATAATCTTTGTAAATTCCAACAACCTTCTCAAGAATATTAATATATTTCTTTTCTAATATTTTTTCTTTATCAACAAAAACTTTCCTCATTTCTGCAACAAGGTGCTTTGGTGCAGGAGGAGGCAATCCATAAAGCATAAGCAATGCCTGGCTCGGAGTTGAAATACCCCAATAAATATCATGAATAACAATATCCAGCAAAGCCATTTTTGCTCTTTTTACTGTTTTATCCCCCATAGACATAAATATATCAATTGCCTCAGGAGATGGTTTTAATTTACCCATCTTCAATAAAGCTTTCCAAGGCATAAAAGTTCCTCTATCATAAAGTGGAATTCCGTCCCGAATAAAAGTAAATATAACTGGATGAGCATCTTTTACACTTTCCCAAAAATCAGTCAAAAGATAAACCTGCGGTTCAAGTTTATTCTTAACCCCAGCCAACGCAGATGCTTCAGCAACATATTGATAAATAATTGACCTAAGTCGCTCTTTTAATTCAAGTCTGGGCATTCTCTTCACATCAGTATCATTAATAACTATAAACACATCAACATCAGAAGTTTTCACTGCCTCTCCTCTAACAAGGCTCCCTCCTATAACATAACTAACAACATATTTTTCAAACTTTTGCAAAACCAAAGATTTGTGCACCTCTGCCACCCTCAACGCTCCTAAAATTCCCTTGTCATAAAGTGGAAAAGACATTCCTATTGCACTTGCAATCTCAAATTTACTATCAAGACAGTTTTCCCAAACATCAATAGGAGTTTTAACCTGAAGCCAAATTTTCTGTTTTAAGGATTCTATTTGTTTTACTATCTCCTGTTTTATCTTAGGTGCTTCTTTAAACTTTTCTTCTGGAACAATTACATACATATGAACATATTTTTCTGTTTCTTTTGGAACCTCTTCTTCATCAATAAATAATTTAATTGACATTGGCGGAAGAATCCCAATTGCCTGAATAAAAGAATATTTTTTCACAATAAAATTCTTCAATTTTTCAAGTTCTTTCTTAACTTTTTCCATATCTTTCTTTGTTTTATCAGAAGTCTCTGGAATCTCTGGAAGTTTGCTAGAATACTTTTTACCCAAAGACATCTCAGGAATTTCTTGATTTTTGTTATCTGAATCCATAGTGAAAAAAAATATGCCCAACTTATAAATCTTCCGATAGATAAACTTTAAAACTCATTGTTCTTTGTAAAAAAATAAGGTCCCGTGGTCTAGTGGTTATGACATCTCGTTTACACCGAGAAGATCGCAGGTTCGATCCCTGTCGGGACCATGTTTCTAATAATCAATATTATATGTAAAAGATTCTTCATTAATTATTTTAATAAATTCAAGCGAATAAATATGAGCGAGCAATTTTTAAATCAGAAGTTCTAATTTATCACAAGCGCAAGTAGTTTATTGGTAGAATATCTCGTTGCCAACGAGGTGAGCCGAGTTCGATTCTCGGCTTGCGCATTCAAAATTCTTTTAAACACTACTTTACTAATATTGAAAAGAGGACTGATAGTAAAATACTTTTCAAATGATACACATACCAATTATCGGAGCACTGGCACTTGCAATAGGAACCATCTTACAAAAAGTTGTATTACGAAAAAGAAAAATTAACATTAAACTCTACCAAGTTTTAGAGTTTCTTGCAATTATAATTGTTATGCTCCCACTTATCTATTTCTTTTGGAAATTTGATGCAGAAGCATTACAATTAAGGAATATATTAATCTTCGGCTCTGTAATAATTTTCTCAATAATTGCAAATCTTCTCGTGTTTTATTCAGTAAAATGGGAAAAAATCAGCAACCTCGAACCAGCCAAAATACTTGAACCATTATTTGTAATAATTTTAGCAATAATTTTCAGTTTCTTTTTTGAAAACCTTTATGAAAAAAATCTAAAAGTTATCATCCCAGCAATAATCGCTGCAGCCGCCCTCATTTTATCCCACATAAAAAAACAACATCTCAGTTTCAATAAATATTTCTTAGCAGCAATAGCAGGAAGTTTTTTCTTTGCACTTGAATTAATTCTCTCCAGATTAATACTTGATTTTTATTCCCCAATTAGCTTTTATTTTTTAAGATGCTCGGCAATTTTTTTAATTAGCTTAGCTTTGTTCAGACCAAATTTCAAAAAAGCAGACAAAAATGTGCGCCTTCATATTCTTTTAATAGGTTCAATTTGGGTAATTTATAGAGTAATAGTTTATTATGGTTACATAAACCTCGGAGTAATTTTCACAACATTAATAATAATGCTCGCCCCAATATTCATATATACTTTTGCCCATATTTTCCTAAAAGAGAAAATTAAATTAAGAAACATTATTTCAGCATTAATCATTATTGCCTGCATCATCTATGCTATTCTCGCATAATTCCACGACTTTACGATAACAGATTATCGGCGTAACTGCGTAATGATAACAAACAGAAAGATTTATAAGTATCTTGCTTCTAAAAAATGCATGACAAAAAAATCTTTAATCGGTGCTATTACATTAGGGGCAGCATTAATATCCGGAGCAAATGCTCATGCAGATACAAATGAGGGTTATTTTGTTAGAACAGCTGACAATATTATGGCTACTAATTATCTTCAAGAAATAAATCAAAATTCTAAAACTTCTATTGATTCAATATTAGGACGAGGACAAGGAAGTGTTTATGCTGTTGACCCAACAATTGGTCTTATGAATATATTAAAATGGCTTAATTCTGACGAAGCTAAAAACTTCTACGGAAACAGATTAGACCTTATCAAAACAAGATATCAAAGTTTTTTATCAGAAATTAATAAAGAACAAAGAACCGAAAATTATGGAAAATCATTAGCAAGATTAAACAAAGCATTAGAAGATGGAGTTTTGAATCCTTCTGAACTTCAAGGAATAGAAGGAACATATATGATAATTAAAAAAGGAGGGGGTTGGAGTGTTCCTGCTTTAGTAAAAATAGAAAAAAATTATGATACTACAAGTAAGAAAAGAACAACATACCCAGATTTAGTAAAAAAGAAATTAGAGAAAATTGGTGAAAAGGATTCAAAAGAAAAATTACAAAAAGATGAAGGATTGCATCTTATTTTAGGATTAAATGTAGATACAGATTTTAATAATTTTGGTGGAGCAATTGGATTAAAATATGATCCTGTAAAAGACCTTAGCTTTTCGATTTTAGCAAACTTTAGTAAAGCTGAAGATGAAAATATCTATCACATTAAAACACCAGAATTTAAAGGCATCTATGGAGAAATAAACAAAGATGAGATAAATTCCTTTTCAATTGGTCCGTCTCTTGAATTTCAAGCAGGTCCTCTATTCTTTGGAGGAGGATTCAATTATTGGAATTGGATAGAAAAAACAGAAGAAAAAATAATGAAAGGTGCAGAAGTAAAAAAATCAAGCATAAATTCCATTCCAAATTCAAAAATATTCGAGAATATGTATGCTGGTTTAGAATTTAAGTTTAAAAATTTTGGTTTAGGCGCAAGTGTTGGTTATGATGGCAAAAAAGGTCCTTATGTTGGAGCAAGAACTACTATTAGATTAAACAAACCTAAAAGAGAATCTAAAAAATGAAGAGAAAATTAATATTAGGATTGTCATTAGCAATCCTTAGTATATTTCTTATTAACACTGTAAGTGCTATGTTAGTTTATGTTGAGTGGGATACAACTGATTCAAATACACTCCAAATAAATGATGGTGAATCTGCTATGTTCAATATCCTTATACTCTCTTCTGAGACCAACCCAATTACAAGTGTAAAATTATATGATTCTTCAGGAGAAGTTTATACTTTCTTAAACATCCTAATAAATGAGGTAAAAGAATACACAATTAGTCAATCAATTTACAAAACTTCAGGTGATTTTTATATAGAAGTAATCGGAACAGATAGTTTTAATACAGATAGTGAAACTTTATTCCTAACAATCCTTCCAGCACCAAACACTCCCCCTGTTCTAGACTCAATAGGAAATAAACAAGTAGATGAAAATGAGCTATTGCAATTTACTATCTCTGGAACAGACGCAGATGGGGATGATTTAACTTATTCAGCTTCTGGTTTACCAAGTGGAGCAAGTTTTAATCCAAGTACAAAAACATTCTCATGGACTCCAACATACACTCAATCTGGAACTTATCAAGTAAAATTTACTGTCTCTGACGGAAAAGCTACTGATTCAAAAACAATAACAATTACAGTTAAGGATGTCGATGAAGAGCCAAATAATGCCCCAGAAATAACTTCTACTCCTATAACAGAAATTAATGAAAAAGAAACTTATACTTATCAAGTAACTGCTACAGATGCAGATGAAGACACATTAACTTACTCACTAACTCAAAACCCTCTTGGATTTTCGATTAATTCAAACACAGGATTAATTACTGGAACAGCACCCGAAGTAACTTCCGATACAGATTATGATATTATTGTTCAAGTTTTTGATGGTGAAGATTACACTACTCAACCTTATATTTTAACTGTTAAGAATGTAGTTCCAGGAAATAATGATCCGATTATAACCACAACAGCAGTTACACAAGTTGATGAAAATCAAGATTATAGTTATGATGTTGAAGCAAGTGATCCTGATGGGGACGCATTAACATACTCTTTGACTGAAAATCCTACTTGGCTTTCAATTAATTCAAACACAGGATTAATTACTGGAACAGCTCCTGAAGTATCTTTTGATACAAATTATAGCATTACTGTTAAAGTTTCTGATGGAAATGGAGGAAGTGATACTCAAACATATATATTAACAGTTAATAATGTTAAAGAGAAAGATGATAATAACGGAACAACAAACTTGCATTATCAAGGTGATAGTTTTTATGAACAATTATACTTAGACCAGTTTAAACCAAAAACAATTTACTTAGAAGAAGAACTTAAAGAAAAACAGCTTTCATGGTTTCAAAAATTCATTAACTGGTTAAAAAAATTATTTGGTTTGAAATGATAGAAAAACACATGTATTATTGTGAAAGATTAAACAAAAAAGTATCTGTTGAAATAGAGGATAGAGAAATAATTGACATTGATTGTAAAAAATATTATCCTAGATATGATAAGTTTCCTTGTTTCAAGGGTTTGTTTAATAAAACATGCTCTGTCAGAGATGAAATAGAATCTGAATTAAGAAAAGAATAAATTCTTAAAATTCATTTGGTTTGAAATAAAGATTCTAAATAATAATCTTTCTATAAACAAACCCTATAGAATCATTACAATAATTTTTATATAACAGCTAATATCTTTCTTAAAATGAATAACATGCAAATCTTTTATAAGAAAAATGAAGATTTAACAACAATAGTTCTTGAAGTAATTAGAGACGACAGTATTTTATGTAATGATTTAGAACGGGGTATTAGAAATTTATTAGAGAATAATCTTAAAAAAGATAACAGGTATAATTCTAAAAAAGGATGGATTTTTAGAAAAATCTCAGATAGAATAACATTAAACTATAATTATGGGAAAGATATACCAAAAGAAATTCATCTTCATGTTTATCAGGGACCAAAAGAAAAACTTGATAAAATTTTGACTTTTTGTGATAATCAAAAACCAAAAATAGATTTTACCAACGGAATCGGGAATAATTTAAAAGAAAAATATGGTAAAATGCGTGATAAAAATATTCAGGAATTGCTAAATCTTTAAATCTTAATACTCTCCCATTCCAGGAGGCATTCCGCCGGGCATCATACCTTTTCCGCCTTTTCCTTCAGAAGCTATAACATCATCTATTCTTAAAATCAT
>JAGLWP010000024.1 GCA_023133375.1 Candidatus Pacearchaeota archaeon
TTTCTGGAGTTAAATAATATCTCCAAAAGATTTTTTCTTCTTTTTTGAAGGGCATAGCAAAATCTTTAATTGATCTTAAAGCCACCCTGACTGCTGGATGCTGTTCAGAATCTCTTAAAATTTTTTTATTTTGAAGAAGAGTGAATGTTTCTTTTTCCTTGTTATTAAGATAATGAGCGAAATTTTCAAGCTGAGCTTCTTGTCCTGAAATATAGTAAATTGGGGAGCTTCCGACTTTCATATGGCTCATTTTTATTTTTCTTTCAGATAAAAGTTCAGAAAGAAACGCTGAAGCAAATAATATACTTAATCCAGTTCCCTTTGCAATATGTACTGGCAAACTTGGACCTCTTTGTTTTAATACAAAAATAATTTTCTCTTTTATTTCTGAAGTATCTTGCTGGGGCATGATTGGAATAGAATTAAGGGGATTATAAGGTTTTTGGGAAAGAGGGAAAGGGTTAAAAGTTGTAGATTATAAATTTAAGATATGGTTAGCAAAGAAGAAGCGAGGGAGGAACTTCAGAAACTTATTAAGAAATATGAGAAATATAAAGAGGATAAAGATTTAATGAGAAATGAGAGGCAAGTTTGTGATAGTTTGATAAGGCCTTTTTTTAGAGATGTTCTTGGGTGGGATGTTGAAGATGCTTATGAATTTAAGTCAGAATATACTCAAGGCGGAAAAAGAATGGATTATATGGCTTGTATTGAGGGAGTAAGCCAATTTGTAGTAGAAGCAAAGGCTCCTTCTAGAGAAGTAAAAGATAACACTTCATTTTACAGACAAACAATACAATATGCTGAATCAAAAGGAAAAGATTTTGCTGTACTAACTAATTTTAGGTACTTTATTATTTTTAGAGCAGGAATTGAAACAAGAGGGCCATTAGTAAATGAAATAATAAAAATAGATTTACTCAATTTAACAGAACAAGGATTTGATTTTTTGTGGTATTTTAGTAAAGAGTTCTGGATTGAAAAAGGAGAAGAGAATCCTCTTTATTCTGTTAAAAATTTAAAAAAGAAGAGATCTCTTGATGAGGTTTTAGTTGAAGATATGTCAAAATGGAGAGAATATCTTTTAAGAAGTCTAAAAGTATTATCAAAAGGAAAATATGATTTTGAAAATGAAGAAGAATTAGAATATATCGAGGAGGAGGTGCAGAGATTTGTTGATAGATTAATATTTATATGTTATTGTGAAGATAAGCAATTGAATGATAATGAATTAAAACCTCTTCTTCACGAATACAGAAGTAAGCACATAGGTAAAAAAACTTTTATAATCAATCAAATAAAAAAATTATTTGAAACTTATAACAAAACCTACAACAGTGATTTGTTCAAAAAAGGTTTATGTGATGAATTTGAGTTTGATGATAATATTTTGAGTGAAATCTTAGAGGATTTAAGGGGTTATTATGAAGGTTTGCCATATGATTTCAGTGTAATTGATGCTGATATTTTGGGACGAGCTTATGAGAATTTTTTAGGTCATATCATAACTGGGAAAAAAAGATTTAAGGAAAAGAAAGATATTGGCAAAAGGAAAAAGATGGGAATATATTACACTCCTCAGTATATAGTTAATTATATTATCAAAAATACTGTTAAAGAATATATTAAAGATAAATCATTTGATGAAATTTTAAAAGTTAAAATTCTTGACCCTGCTTGTGGTTCTGGGAGTTTTTTAATTAAGGTTTTTGATGTATTGGTGGAAGAAAGTAAAGCTAAATTAAAAAGGGAATTAACTTATGAAGAAAAGAAAAAATTAATGCTAAATTGTATCCATGGAGTTGATTTAGATGAAAGAGCATGCGATATAGCTAAACTTAATTTATCTTTAAAACTAGCAACAAGAAAAGAAAAGTTACCAGAACTTCACAAGAATATACAGAATGGAAATAGCTTAATTGATGACCCTGAAGTTGCAGGAGATAAAGCATTCAAATGGGAAGAAAAGTTTCCATTTAAGTTTGATGTTGTTGTGGGGAATCCGCCTTATGTTTTTGGAGGTGGTCAAGGTATTACTGAAAACGAAAAGAAATTTTTCAAAAAAAATTATTCTACTGCAACTAAAAAACTGAACTTATTTTCTTTATTTATTGAAAAATCGTTAAAGATATTAAAAAATAAAGGTTTATTCTCATTTATATTGCCTAATACTATCCTAAGAGTAACTTCATATGAGGATATCAGAAAATTAATGTTAGAAAAATCGAAAATTAACCAAATAGTTGATTTATCTACAGGAGTTTTTGAAGGAGTTACAGCTTCTACGATAATTATTGTTTTGGCGAGAGAAAGTGATGATAATAAAATAAAAATAAATAAGGTAAAAATATCTCATGGAATTGGCAAGGAATTTATTCTTAAGCCCCAAGTTGCATTTCATAGAAAGTTGTTCATATTTGATTTACGTTTTAATGAAAAGGAAAATAAAATAATAGAAAAAATGAAAAGGAATTCTATTAAATTAGGTGATATTTGCAAAGAAATGATTTTTGGGGTAGTAATAACAAAAAATAAAAGAGAAGTTATCTTTAATAAAAAGATAGATATTAGATATAAAAAATTTCTAGAAGGAAAAGATATAGATAGATATTTAATAAAATTTTCAGATAAATATCTTTTATATGAAAAACCAAAACTTCATAGAGCCAGAACCCCTGATATCTTTGAAGTAGATGAGAAAATTTTAGTTCAAAGAATAAGTGGAGGAAAGAGACCTCTGAAAGCTGCTTATGATTCTGAGCAATACTATGATAAGGAATCGATAAATAACATTATATTACAAGATAAGAACTATGACCCCAAATTTATTATGGCATTAATTAATTCTTCTCTTATTAATTGGTATTATTCTATTAAATTTACAAATGTTTCTACTCTCACAGTTAATGTGTCAAAAGCATATTTAGGAGAAATTCCAATAAAGCAAATTTCCAAAAAAGAGCAAACATTGATAATAAAATTTGTAAGTCAAATGCTTGAACTCCAAAAGAAATTCCACGACGAAAAAACATTAAGAAAGGATAAACTCAAAGAAGAAATAGAAAAAACAGATGGACAAATAGACCAAGAAGTGTATAAGTTATATGGATTAACAAACGAGGAGATTAAGATTGTTGAGGAAAGTTTGAGATGATTGAAAGAGGTTTTTTAACAAATGTAACTAGAGAGTATTTAGAAAATCAAAACTTTTTAATGGCGATGATAAAATGTGCGACCGATTTAGAACAGCTTCTTTTTGAAAAATTATTTTTTGAGAGAAAAATAAAGCAAAAATTAATGTCTGGGTGGACATTAAGAAAATATATTGATTGGACCATTGGTTTAGAATTAGTTGATAAAAAATACGAATCTCTTTTGAGGGAATTTAATTGGATAAGAAATAAAATCATCCACAATAGGATGTTCATAGATACTATTATAAAAGATCGTAGAAGCAAGGAACTTATTAGAGATATAATTTTGTCTGTATGCAAGTTTCTTGATAACATGAGAGTAATTCATGATTATTCTCAAGAATTAGAAAATAATTATAGTATTTTCTTAGAGAGTTTAAGAGGAGAATATGATTTATTTCTCTCTAAAGATTATAATTTTTATATGGAGGAAGAAGAAAATGAATAGATACGAAAAAGAAAAAATCAAAAGATTTAATGAATATACTTTAGAAGATTATCATAGCAGTTTGATTATTGAAGATATTGTTAAGGTAAATTTAGTTGAAAAAACAGACGGCTCTTTTACACAAATTGGGATAAGACCATTAATTAATGAGGACATTTTTATCAATCCTTCATTCTCTGAATACCTTCCTGGTGCTGGTAGAATGGTTGCAGTTGGAGAAATAGATTTTTTAATAAAAAACATTTTAGATAAAAAGGAAATAGAGAAGATAGAATTTAAAGAGGATATTAAAGAATTTCCAAAATATGTATTTGATTTTAATAACCCCATGATTCTTCTTTCAACTAAATTTTATGTAGAGATCTTTACTAAATTAATGAACAGAATTGATTATGAAGAGAAGCACCCAAGACTAGATAGGAGATACAAAATAATTTCTGTTCCTGAAAGAGTTATTGGAAACAGGATTATAATAATCCCAAAATATTCTGTATTATGGAAGAAAAAATTATTTTATAATGAGTTCACAGATAAAAAAGAAAAACTTAGTGTAGAAATTGGAACTCCTAAACCCGAAGGAAAAGTAGATGTAACTATAAAGAGTTTGAATAAAATAGAATATATAGATAAGAAGGAAATTAAGATATTAGAAATTGTTGAGGAGAGTTTTGACGATGGGAAAACAAAATATTAATTACGAGATTTTTGTCAAATTATGGAAAAAGGCAAATGAGGATCAAAAAGCAAAGATGTTTTATTATTCTCTCTTTGATTTTAAATCGTTTGAAGAAGAGGCACGAATTGAAATTTTAAATAAAATTAAGGAAATTCAAAATAAATTAAACAATTTAATAAGAAGGATAGATAAAAGATTTTTTAGAAAGGTAAAGAAAGAAAAATTTGTTAAATATGCGGGAAATGATCGCTTATTAAAATATATACTTATTTACGAATTAAGAAGAAGAGGGATTAAAGTTAAATCTTGTGGTAACAATTTTCCAGATCTGATGATTGATGATAGAATCCATTTAGAGATGAAAAGACAAGTAACAACAAAAAATATGGGAGATGATTTTTGGGGGGTAGACCTCAAGGAATGTGATCAGCTTATCTTTTTAATTATGTTTCCTTTATTAGAAGAAGACAATAAAGAAAGAGTTAAAGATCTCACAAATGGATACTACTTCATAAAGAAAGCTCTTTCAAAAAAAAGAAAAACAGATTTACTTATTTGTTATCCAGATATGGATAATTTTGAAAAAATTTTAGAAAGAATTATAAATTGCATAAAGTCTCCAAATTGGTATAAAAATGAATAAAAAACAACTAAGAAGTTTTAAGAAAAGTTTAAATAATTGGAATTCCCAATTAGATTATAATAAAAAGGAGGTTGATAAAAATGTCTAATAAAGATGTTCTATTTTATCTTATTTCTAAGTTAGGCTCTCATTCTGAAGGAAGAAAAAAGATAATGAAAATGATGTTTTTGGTAAATCACTTTGATATTTCTAAAAATTCTTTAGTTAAAACACCTGTTCTAAATGAGGAGTTTATAATCTACCACTATGGAGTATTTAGCTTTGATGTAATGAATAATTTTTTGAATCTATCTAATGAAGGAAAAATAAAAGGAAATTTTCCAATTAAGGTTCTTTCTCAAGAATCTCCGATCGTTCCTCTTGGTATGTTTCAAAGAGTGGATGAGATTATTGATAGATTTGGAAATAAATCTGGGAAAGTTTTAGAGGTAGAAACTCTCGAAATGTTAGGACTTGATTTAGAAAAAAAGAAAGACCATTTTGGAGAATCGGTCACCAAATTTATCTAACCCCCGCAAAAATAACTTGTAATTTAGAGATAATCAAGGCCGAATCCATTTTATTTCATAATAAGTAATGTCTCCTTCTTCGTCGACAATTGCTAAAAGTAAATTTTTTCTTGTGGAATGTGCGACCCTATTTTTTGCAGAAAACTCATGCCATGTTAATTTTCCTGATTCATAATCTGTGAAAACAATCCATTTTGCATGTTTTGTTCCAGGTCTTGCGCCTTTTTCATAAACTCTGAATTCTGCTCCAAATTTTAATGCTGTTTTTATTATATAACCTCTTTCTCGCAGGTCTTTGAATACAGGATATTTAATTTGAATTTTTTTGTCAAACCTTTGGAATTTTTTTAATAATTCTTTTTTTGTAATCTTTTTTTCTCTTGCAAAAATATCAAGTTTTCCTTTTTCAATTAAAAATAATGTTTCTGAAAATGAATATTGAATTTTTTCTCCGATGGGTTCACCAAAACAACTTTTTTTGTGAAGTGATTGGGCTTCAGCTGAATTTGTACTTATCACCCTCCCAACAAGATATGCTTTTATTTTTTTCATGTTCTTACTAGTAAATCAGAATATTTAAAAGTTCTTGAATGGTTTATTTCATATGAATTATAATTTTAAATCTTTGGAAAGAAAGTGGCAGAGGAAGTGGGAGAAAGAAAAAGTTTTCGAGGGGAATGTTGATAAAAAAAGAAAAAAATTTTATTGTTTAGAGATGTTTCCTTATCCGTCTGCATCTGGTTTGCATATGGGGCATGCCCTTAATTACACGATTGGAGATATTTATTCAAGGTTTATGAGAGCGCAAGGATTTAATGTTCTTTATCCTATGGGATTTGATGCTTTTGGATTACCTGCTGAAAATGCTGCAATAAAAGCTCACGAACATCCTAAAAAATATACTGAAAATGCAATTAGAAATTATATTCAACAAATGAAAGAATTAGGGTTGAGTTATGATTGGTCGAGGATAGTGCGAACTTGTGATAAGGAATATTATAAATGGAATCAGTTTTTCTTTTTGAAATTTTTAGAGAAAGGACTTGTTTATAGAAAAAAGGCTGCAGTAAATTGGTGTCCAAAGTGTAAAACTGTTTTGGCAAATG
>JAGLWP010000025.1 GCA_023133375.1 Candidatus Pacearchaeota archaeon
GGGGTTACGTTTTTAGCCCCTTTATTTTTTTCTTCTGAAACATTTATATCATTAATTATTAAAACAGTAATACCGCCTTGTTCTAATCGCTTGATACTAATCTGTTTTGCATCAGAAACAAACCTCATCACAAAATTTACAAATAAGATAGGCATCACTCCCTTTTTCATACTAACTCTAGTACAATTCTCTTTATAAATTTTGTCAAAACGTAGAGTAACACAATAGAAACTATTTTCCCTACAAAAAAGATTAAATAAAATACCGTCGACAAACTAATTTGTTTACCAAAATAGAAAATTTAAAGTAAGTAACAAAAACACAATCATAATTTACAAAAATCTTTCAAATTCTTCTACATTAATCATAGAATCTTTTATTATTCTTGATAGCGTTCCTTTCTTAAGTTTATCATGCATTGGAACTGTTAATTTTAGAATATCCTCATTAATCTTCTTCTCTAATCTAACATGACTTCCTCTTTGTCTAACAATCACAAACCCAAATTTGCGAAGAATTTTTATTAAATTTAATCCAGAAATCTGAGGAAGTTTCATCTTAAATTTCTATATTAACAACTCTCCCCTTATTTCCTATGTCTCTTATCTCAGTATCCAAATATAATTCAATCGCTTCCTTAATATTCTGCATAGCTTCTTTTATATTTTCTCCCTGAGAAACACATCCAGGTAATGAAGGCACATAAACAGTAAATCCGCCTTCTTCTTGTTCTTCCAAAACAATTTTCATTTCCATAAAGATTATATTCTCTCCGCTTTTTTAAACTTTACTCTCAAATTTTATTTCAAAGAACTTAGCATCCTCTGCATGGATATAATGAGAAAACTAAGTTTCATAAATATTCTTTCTATGTCCTATTCTCAAAATTGTGATAAGTTTATTAGATAAATCAATCTCTAATATAATCCTATAATCCCCAACTCTCGCCCTAAATAAATCACTACCTTTTAATTTTTTAATTCCTTTAGAAAAAGGATTCAGGCTTAATTCGCTAACTTTCTTATAAATTCTCCTTGAAAGAAATATTTCTAATTTTTCAAGTTGTCTTATTGCACCCTCTTTCCATTCTACTTTAAACATCATAAATTTAATCTCTTTAAAACTTCTTCATGAGGGACAGATTTTTCCATTTTTGCTTCTTCTAATTCCTTTTTAGTCTTCTCATTCAACTCCCAATAATCCTCTAGTAAAACTTCTATAACATCATTATAAGTTTCTCTTTCAAATAACTTCATCTTATCCAAAACCTGTTTTACTGAATTTGAAATCCTAATTGTTTGTTCCATTATACTTCTGTATACAGGGGTATACTATTTAAATATTTGTTTTTGAAAACTTTTTTAAATACATCAAAACATTAAATACTATGAGCCTGTAGCTCAGTCTGGTCAGAGTACTGCTCTTATATGAGTATAGTTCATTAGGACTGTATAAATTTTAGATTCGTCTAAGAAAGGCAGGGGTCCACGGTTCAAATCCGTGCAGGCTCATTTGGATTTTTATAAAATCCAACCGTGGACTTGTCCACGTCTCAAATCCCGAGCGATTTCGCGAGAGAAACAGCGTAATCCAGTGACGAGCGAGGTCGCGAGTTAACAGGCTCATTTAAAACATGACAAAAAAGAAAATAAAAAAATTGTATAGAAGCAAGAAACAAAAAATAATCGGAGGAGTTTGTGGAGGCATTGCAGAATACCTTAATCTCGATCCAACTTTGATAAGATTACTTTGGATTTTGATTATCTTTATGGGTGGTGCTGGAATCCTCGCTTATATCATAGCTTGGATAATTATCCCAGAAAAAAATAAAAATTAATTCAGTTATCTTTAAAAACTATTTTTCTGTTTAAGTTTTAGCCCCCATAGTTCAGAGGCCAAGAATGCTTATTCGCGACCTCGCACAAAGTTAATTAGGATTATGCTTTTACCACGAAATCGCTCACCCTTTCAGAAAGTACAGACATTCTAAAAATTTAAAAGCACTCGATTACAAAATTAATTAAGCCCCCATAGTTCAGAGGCCAAGAATGCTGCCCTTTCAAGGCAGTGACCCGAGTTCGAATCTCGGTGGGGGCGTTTTCAAATATTTCTTGGCCACCAATTCAGATAAAAAATACTAGATTCGAACGAGCAGAGGAGAATCTCGGTGGGGGCGTTTACCACTACATTATATAAAAAAACCAAAGATATATAAATATGTAGGGGTATATAATTCTATGAAAATTAGACAAAGAATTAAAGGAAAAAAGGCATATTACTACCTGGAACATAGTCTAAGAGAAGGAAACAGAGTAATTAAAAAAGAGAAATATCTCGGTACTAAAATTCCAAAGAATATAGATGAAATAAAAGAAGGATTTATCAGAGAATTAAAGTCAGATTTATATAAAAAATTAGAAAAAATAAAAAAACATTTTCAGGAAGAATGGAAGAAACTTCCAAAATCTATCAAAGAAAAAGAACTTGAAAATATTTCTATTGCGTTTACATATAACACAAACGCTATTGAAGGCTCGACAATAACTTTAGAGGAAACCAGAGAAATTATCCACGACAAAATAGCTCCCAACAAACCACTTAGAGACATAAAAGAAACAGAATTGCATAATAAAATATTTTTAGTTATGCTGAACAAAAAAGAAAAGATTACTAATAGTCTACTTTTGGGATGGCACAACGAAATCTTTGGGCAAACAAAATCAGATATTGCAGGAAAATTTAGAGATTATTTAGTTAGAGTTGGGTCTTATCTAGCTCCTGACTGGCAAAACGTAAAATCCTTGATGAATAAACTGATAATCTTTATAAATAATTCAGGAATAAATCCTGTTGAACTAGCTGCCAGATCTCATTATAGGTTTGAAAGTATTCATCCTTTTGGAGATGGAAATGGCAGGATAGGCAGATTATTAATGAATCACATTTTATGGTATGCAAATTATCCAATATTGGTTATTGAATATAAAAAGAGGAAATCTTATTACAAAGCTTTCAGAAAAGGAGAAGAAGGTTTTGTTGATTATTTCTTAAGAAGATACTTAGCTGTGCATAAAAAGAGATTAAAATGATGTCAAGGCGTTAAATATTTTCAATTAAATCAATCCATTCCCTCTTGAATTTCTCAGGATTGTGAAAAGTCCAAAAATAATCCAGTGCTTGTTTAGAATATCTCTCTCTTTCATTTGTTATTAGCACGTGCTTTTCTAAAAATTCATTAATATTATCAGGCTCTGCCACAAAGTTAGGAATACAATCCTTTATATCAAAACCATATCCTGTAGGAGTTGTAAGCACCGGACATCCACAAGCCATTGCTTCCAGAGTGGTTAATCCGCCTCCTTCAAATCTCGTTGGATTCAAAAAAATTTGTGCTTTATTGTATTCCTCACAAAGATCTCCATTAGCAAAAAAACCCATATTCAAAATATTTGGAGAATCAATTATTAAATCACTAAATAATTTTGTTTTTATACCTTTCCCAGCTAATTTTTCTAAAATATCAAAACCTTTTTCATACCACATCCCTCTGCTAGATGCAATAGCAGAATCGGAAATCTCTGTATTTATCTGGTAAAAGATATCCATATCAATACAATTTCTAATAATCTTATCAACTTTTATGCCAGAATCATTCAGTCCCTTTACAGCAAACTCAGATATTGTAACAATATATTTTCCTTCAGCAGAAATTTTTTGCATATTTACCTTTTGCAGTCTTTCTTCAGTCACCTCATGCTCAACTAAATCTCTAACAGCCATGGCATAACCATAATAATTACCTCGGAAAACATTAACTGCCTTAGGATGTTCAACTGAATAACCACACTCACCATTACAAAGAACAACATCAAAATTTTCACTTTTATTTTTTTGATTAAAATATTCTCCGACTGCAATTTCTAAATCTTTTTGTGCTTTTACTGGAAGAGATTCCTCACCAATGATAGTAGTTTCATGCCCTCTTTCCTTGAAAATCTTAGAAAGAAGTTTACTTGAATTCTGCACACCTCCAACAGAATGTACTTTATTTGTAACTATGGCGATTTTCATTTTATTCCTCCAATTAATTTACCTCCTTCTTGAATTGCCTTTTCAAAAATATCTTTCCTATTTTTAAAACCATCTATCTTGCTCTTAGTACCAGCCAAACTTAATTCATTATTTACAACAAATTGTTTGTACATCTCATATTGAAATTGAGTCGCTGTATTTGGATTTTGCCGGCCAAGAGTAGTGTAGGTGCTTAATAAAAAAGAATAAAACCACTCTTTAGTATCAACCCTATTGCCAGTACCAGTTCTTGGAATATTGCTTTTCTCTATTAAACGCCCTAAAACATGTCCTGAATTTTCGTGTTTATCCTCATCTCCATTTGCTCCATATTTTAGATGAACACAATAAAATTTTGGATCTGGTGTGAAAAACATCTTATAATTATTTTCAGACAATCTTAAAGCAACATCTGTCTCTTCTCTATATCCATTTTTCCATGTGAAAAATTCTGGAAAACCACCAATTTTTTTAAACACTTCTTTTTTTATTAAAAAAATTCCACCTAAATTTTTTATCTCAAGAGGTTTCACTATTTTCAAATTTGGCTCAAGTAAATTATCCTCTAAATTTTCCATATATTCTACAGGAAATCCATCATAATTTCCTGTTATGATTCCTCTATCCAAATCTAACACTCCTATATCTCTAATACTAACTGAATCAGGTACTGTTTTTCTGTGGTATACTGGTAAATGCAGTGCAGCAACAAAGTCACCAAGTTTATTCAAAGTAAAATTCGCCCCGAAAAACATATATCTGCTAAAAATACAATCATCATCTAAAAACATAACAAGATCATTTTTACTATGTCTTACTGCGATGTTTCTGCTTATTGAAGAACCTAGATTATTTTTATTCTTCAAGTAAACAATAGGAACAGAAGATTCCTCTTGAAAAGACCTAACAACATCTTTAGTATAATCTGTCGAGGCATCATCAACTATAATTATTTCATCAAGTCCGCTATTTTTTTGAGCTAATAAGGATTCAAGCGACCATCCTAAAGGGTTAGAATCTTCTTCAGGAGAATGTGGGCTTCTATTAAATGTTGGGATAATTGCAGTAATATTAGGAAGACCAAAATCAAGTGAAAATTTATCTAAGTAAGAAGCGTGTAAACAATCTTTCTTCAATATCTCTTGTAAATTTTCCTGAATCTGGGGGGTTTTCATCTTCCATTTTTTATCCTATTTTTTAGCTAAATTATTATTTTATTCTATTTAAGATAGCTCTTCTTTATAAATATTCCGTTACCTCTAAGAAATGAAAATACACATTTATAAAAAAGATTTACTTATATCAACAAATCATTAAAATATTTTTAAATTTTTAACCATATAACCTTCTTTCAGTTTGTATCCTAATTTTCTGTAATATTCTCTAACGCCAACACCAGAAATAACCCTTAAAATATCCAAACCATTATCTCGCGTTATCTCTTCTGCCCTTTTCATTAATTGTTTACCTAACCCAGTATGTTGCGAGGCAACTGATTTTCTTTCACCAAGACTCAATGCTTTCCCATAAACATGCAATTCCCTTATAATTGCACTATTTCTAGAAATTCTCAACCTCAGCAATCCAAACAAAATATCATCTTTATTCACAATCTCCAGGAAATATTCCTGTCCTCCAGAAGATTTGTATTTTGTTATCTTTAATCTTAAATCCGGGTTAAGATTCTCTTTATCTGCAAACCCCACCTCCCTAAATCTTATTTCTTTTATGCCCCTAGTAAAAATCTTGAAAAGATTTTTCGGGGCCTCGAAGAGGCCTTGAAAAGGTTCTCGCCCCTCTTTGGGGTTCTCGCGCCTCCATGGTGTACACCCTTGGGTGTCTCTTTTTCTCAATTTTTCTTCAATCTCTTTTCTTAAATCAATCCTCGTAGTCCCTGCAACAAGATACTCTGGAGGAATTTCCCTCATAATTCTCATAACCCTGCAATATCTTGGAATAATTTTCAGCATTTTAACAAGAATCTTCTCAGTCTCTTCCTTAGTATAAGGCTTATATTTCCCCTGCCAATACCATTTTTCAAGTTCAGAACCAGGCATTACCTGACAAGGATAAATCTTCAACTGGTCTGGCTTAAATCTCTCATCTGAAAAAAGTTTCTTAAAAGAATCTAAATCTTTCTTAGCATTACTTCCTGGCAATCCCGGCATCACATGATACCCAATTTTAAAACCTGCATTTCTTAATGTCTTAGTCGCTTCAACAACATCTTGAACAACATGTCCTCTTTTAATTTCCTTATAAATTTTATCAGAAAGTATCTGAACTCCCAACTCCACCCTCGTGCAACCAAACTCAATTAATCTATCTATATATTTAATACAAACATCTGGTCTCGTCTCAATGCACAAAGCCACACATCTATGTTTCGCTTTCTCATTTAATTTCTTAGCCTTTTCTAAATTAACAGAAGGCTCACCAGAAGGCTCACCAGAGTCATCCTTT
>JAGLWP010000026.1 GCA_023133375.1 Candidatus Pacearchaeota archaeon
CCGACTCATGAAGAATGGCTTAGGGCACTTATTGAATCTGGTTTTCCTGCAGAAAATGTTTTACTTGTTGGTGTTAGGAATGTTTGGAAAGAAGAATTGCAATTTTTGAAGGAGAAAGGAATTAGGGTGATAAATATGAATCAATTGCTCGCAGATTTACAAGATACCTGTGATGTTATTATGGAATTTGCTAATGGCAAGGAATTATATGTTTCTATTGACATTGATGTTATTGACCCTGCGTTTGCCCCTTCTACTGGTTATCTTGAATCTGGAGGATTAACAAGCAGACAATTTATTTATTTGGTTCAAAGAATAAATAAAATTAAAAGTTTTAAGGCAATAGATATTGTTGAGATTAATTCAGAGAAAGATAAAACTAGATTAACTGTGAAACTTGGAGCTAAAATTTTGGGAGAATTGTTATAAATGAAAAAGGTTGTGATTTTTTTGACTATGCTTTTTATTTCATTAGTCTTGCTTTTTTATTTGATAAGTTGTTTAGTTATCTCTGAAAAAGTAAAAAAAGAAAACACAGATAATATTATTATAGATAACAGTACAATTCAGTTTGATTCTTTAACTTTGAGGCAAAAGATAGCGCAGATGATTGTAGTAAAAGGAGAAAATAAAAAAAATATTTATTTGACAAATTTAAATATAGGAGGAATTTATCTTTATAAACAAAAATTTGAAGAAGATTATTCAAGTTTGATTAGTGAGTATCAGAATGCTTCTAAGATAAAACTTTTTGTTTCTGCAGATTTAGAAGGCGTATGGAATCCTTTTTCAAATTTCCAAGAGTTTCCAAAGTTCTCAGAAATTACAACTAAGGAAGAAGCATATAATGTCGGGTTAGAACATGGCAAAATTTTGAAGAGAGTTGGTTTTAATATAAACTTTGCTCCTGTTGCTGAGGTTTCTGATAATGTTTATGGGGGGAGAGTTTTTATTGGAACAGAGAAAGATGTTAAGGAGAAATTAGAAAATTACATTAAAGGTTTGCAAAAAAATGTTTTAGGGACGTGTAAACATTATCCTGGTAAGGGAATGATAAAAAACTTACATGATAGAATAGATAAACAAATAATTTTAAAAGAGGATTTAGAGCTTTTTGATATTTGTATTAAAAATAATATCTCTGCAATGATGGTTGGTCATCAGATTGTTTCTGGAGAGGTTGATTCAAATGCAAAACCTTCCAGTGTTTCTAAAGAAATTATAGATAATTTGAATAATTTTTCCGGATTAATTATAAGTGATGAGATAAATATGGCTGGGTTGAAGAGATTTTATTTATTTAATAAAAAAGCCTTGTATAGAGATTTAATAAATTCTGGAGAAAATTTAATTTTAGATTTTAAATTAACTCCTGTTTCTGCATATAAATTATTGAATAAATTAGAAAAGTTGGTTAAGAGTGGAAAAATTGATGAAGACAAGATTAATCAGAGTGTAAAAAAGATTTTAATTGCTAAAGGGTATAAAGTGAAATGAGAGCATTTATTTCTATTGACATACCTCAAGAAATTAAAAAAGAGATTAAGAAAATTCAATCCCAACTTCCAGAATTTTTTGGTAAAAAAACAAAACCTGAAAATTTGCATTTGACTTTGAAGTTTTTAGGAGAAGTTGATGAAGAAAAGATTGAAAAGATTAAAAATAGACTGAGTAAAATTAATATTGAAAAATTTGAAACTGAAATTGATTTTATTGGGGTTTTTTCTGAAAAATTTGTGAGAATTGTTTGGTTGCATTTAAGTAATTGTGATGAATTGCAAAAAGAAATAGATAGAAGACTTGAAGATTTATTTGAAAAAGAGAAAAGATTTATGGGTCATTTGACGATTGCAAGAGTAAAGAAGATAAAGGACAAAAAGATTTTTCTTGGAAAGTTAAAGGAAATAAAAATCCCAAAAATAAAATTTATGGTTAATAATTTTAGATTAAAAAAATCAACTTTATCGAAGGAAGGACCGAAGTATGGGAATTTGGAAGTTTATAATCTTGGGAAAATATAACTAAGAAAGAAAAATAAGTTTTATATAATTTCTGTAATGCAAAGTATATTTTTCTCCACAAGTCTTTTTAAAAACAAAGATATTTTTGTTATATTTTAATGGCGTTAGAGTTATTAAAAGAGAGTGATAAAAAAGTTTTAGAAAATTTGGCTGTTAAATTTGCTGATGATTTTTTAAAGAGTGGTAGTGGAAATAAAGGAATTATTGGTTTATATGGAACAGAGATTGAAACTTTAGATTTTTTTAAGGATGAAATGAGAAATTATCTTCTGGGAAAAGGAGAAGATGTGCAGGTTATTTTGGGAGAAGGAACTTATAATGTTGATATAGGATATTTCTTTAGAAAACAAGTTGCCTTGGAGATGTAAATGATGAATATTAAAATAATTAATAATTTGTTTCAATAATATTTTTTATAATTTCAGCTTTTTTCCCAAGAATTTCTTTTAATTCTTCTTCTGACGCATTAATTACATTTTTTATTGTTTTGAATTTTTCTAAAAGCTTTTTTGCTGTTTTAGGACCAATACCTGGAAAACCTTCTAAAATAAATTGTAATCGCTCTTTTTTGTTCAGTGATTTTTTCTTTATATTTAAAGGGAGTTCTTTTGATTTCTTTTTTGAAAGTATTAAAATAAATTTTGCAGTGTCTTCAGAGTTCTTTGTAAAAATTATTGGGATTTTGTGTTTAAGAAGTATTGAAAGCAGGAATCCTCTAACAGCGTTTGGGTGAACTCCCCCTGAGTCAGTATAGAGTTCTTGTTCGTCAAGTCCTTCAATAATCAAAAGTTTATTTTCATATTGCTGAAGTTCTTCAAGTTGGTTAAGAAGTCTTTTGTTTATCATTGATGTGATAAAATCAGAGACGGTTTTTCTTTCTATTGCAATATCTTTAACAAGATAATCCGCAACTTTTAATTCTTTAAATTCAATTTCTAATCCTAAGTGAATAAGTTCTGAAGCAACTAAGCAATTTTTCTCTCTGTAATCTGCTATTATTTTTGGCTGCGTAATTTGTTTTCTTTTATCTGTTTTTTCTTTTGGAAAAATGTTAAATATTTCTTTCATTTTGATTCTAATAAAGTTTTTTGTTCTTCTATTTTTCCATTGGATAACTCCTCTTTGATTGAACTGATTGCAGAATGCATATTTTTTTCTTTTGCTCTTGCGACATAATAAAATGCTTCATCTCTTGTGCCTTTTGTGACTAACATAATTAATTTTCCTTTCATTAACCTTGCTGTTCTACCACTTCGTTGTATTTTTCTTATTGCGGAGGGAACTGGTTCGTAAAAAATAACAGCGTTTACTTCGGGAATATCTAAGCCTTCTTCACCGATACTTGTTGCGCAAAGCACATTTATTTTTCCATCAGAAAAATCTTCTATTATTTTTTTCTGTTCTTTTTGGTTTAAACCTATACCATCTTTTTTTGTTTGCCCGACAAAAACTTGCGCTTTTATTCCTGGCATTTTGTTGAGATTATTAGAAATTATTTTTGCAGTGTCTCTGAATTGCATAAACACAATTATTTTTATTTTTTCATTTTGTGATTTTTCTTTTTTGATTATTTCCATTAATCCATTAATTTTGGGATGTTCAAATCCTTTTGCCAAAAGTTCATTTGTTTTTATGAAAACAAAATTGAATTCGGGTTTAGATACAAGTTTTACGACTCCCTTGCTTTTTTTCTGCCTTGCTTGGTCAAAAAGATTTTTTAAATATTTGTTAAAACTTGCCAATGTCTGCGTTTCTAAGAGTTCTAATGCATGTTGGATTTTTATTGCCTGGGCGCACGCGCTTACTCCGAGCATATAATTGAAATTTTTATTTTCTCTTGCGAGTGTTCCCATTATCTTTTTTTGAAGATTGATAAGTCCTGTTTTTGATGAAGGTCCCCACAAAACTCTCCTATACTTAAGTTCTTCAATGTACTTATCAAAAATTTCTTTTAGAATGTATTTAATTTCTTCAAATTCTGGTGGAAAATTAACCATAATTTTTTCAAATTTTAATTCCTGCAAATAACTTTTCACATCTAAGCTATCTCTAGTTCTTAATTCAACTTCTTCTATAAAAAGATTTTTACAGATGTCTTTAATTTTTGATTTATCACTCCCTGGAGATGCTGTAAGTCCTAAGATTCTTGGATGTTTTGATTGTTCCTTATATTTTTGGGCTATGAAGTTATAATCGTAATTTTTTATGCATCTATGAGCTTCATCTTCGACAAGCAGGCAAACTTCCTCCAAGTCATAAAGATTGTTTTTTAAGTCATTTGCAATACATTGGGGGGTTGAAAAAATTATATCTGCGGTGTCCCAGATTTTCTGTCTTTTTTCAGCTGGAATTTTTCCAGTAAATAATTGTATATCTGCAAATAATTCTGGGAGGTATTTGATGAAAGTCATTAAATGTTGTTCTGCTAAAGGTCGTGTTGGAGCAAGAAAGAGAATTTTTTCTCCAGGGAATTTTTTTGCCTGGTGTATTACAAGCATGAGCGCAATTAGTGTTTTTCCGAGTCCTGTTGGCAGTACAACTAAACAATTTTTTTCTTTACACGTCTCAAAAATTTTCTTTTGATATTCTCTGGGAACAATCCCCCTCAAAAATTCCATGATTATCTTTTCCTTATAGAATAAATAATTAAAATGGTTGAACACGCAATTAGTAACAGACCAATTAAAGGTAATAAATTAAAGGTTACCTTACTTTCTAATATTGTGTTTCCGGTTATTCTGTTACTTAGAAAATAAAATCCTGTGAATAATGCGATTATTCCAATTGTTATGGTGGAAAATGGTTTTTTGAAGAAGTTTTTTTCTGCCATGGTTTTTTTCATGAATGAGTTTTTAAATAATTTTAGATTATTAAGATTGAAAGTAAAAATCCAAGGAGGGTGAGAGAAGCCAGGAAGCTCCATAAAACAATATTTCCGAAAAATATTTTATTGCCGTCTAAGTTAGATACTGGTAACATATTAAAAAATGCATAGTATATATTTAGTTGTGCAAAAATATGAAATCCAAGGAAATATCCGATTGTTGCTAAAGCAAGATTAATTGTGATTCCTGTTGCTGCTATAAGGCCGATTTGATTTTCGGTTATTTCTGAAAATGAATAAAGACCATGCCTTTTAGCAGCTCTATAAACTTTAGGCTTTATATCAAATACAAGTGACGCCATCCACACAAAATTTTTAAATGGGAAGAAGAGAATTTTTGAAATTATTGGGAAAAATATTCCTGCAGGAAAAGGTCTTTTGAAATGTTGTGTTGCTTTAAATCCGAATCTTCTTATTTCCCATAGTTTCATTTCTATTTCTGAATCAAGATAATAGGCAAAAATCTTTTTTATAGAGATATTTGCTCCAATAATGATGGATACAGATAATAAAATAGTTAGGAAAGCATTCCAACTTTCTAACAAACTTAATGTAAAAGATAAGATTAAGATTACTAATGAAATGATGATTATTTCTCTTTTGTTTATCATATTCTGGAAAGGAGAGGATTTTTTATAAAACTTGTTATTAGATTATCATGGAAAATTATTTAAATGAGGCATGATATTTTTTAGTATGCGAATTAAGAAAATAACAGAAGTGATTGGGAACAAGGTTTATACAGATTCTGGGGATTTTTTTGGAGAAGTCGAAGAGGCAAACCTTTCTGAAAACAAAGTTGAAGGGTGGAGGATTCGAGTTGGAGGAAGTATTACATCGTTAATCGGAGGAGCAAAGGGAGTTATAATTCCTCACCAATTTGTGAGAGCAATAAGTGATATTTTTATAATAAATAAATCTGCTTTGCCTAGCTCTGATTCTGTGGAAGAAATCCCAGAAGATTTAATATAAGATGGCTGAAGGAGAAACCATATTGCAAAACCCAGTTTTGAGTAGATTTATCTTGCCTTTTTTATTAGTTTTTTTTATAGTTTTTGCAATTCTTGAGAAGACAAAAATTTTTGGAGAAGATAAGAAGCAGTTAAATGCTTTGATCTCTTTTGTTATTGGTTTAATTTTTGTAAGTGTTCTTTATCCGACTTTGGTTGTTACTAATCTGGTTTTATTTTTAACAGTAGCACTTGTAGCAATTTTTGTTATTTTATTAATCTGGGGATTTATTTTTGGAGACATTAAAACAGGATTTAAACCAGAAGGTTGGATGAAGATAGGATTGGCAGTAGTGGTGGGAATCGGATTTATTGTGGCAGTTATTTTTGCAACAGGAGCTTATGATAGAATCGCTGAATTTTTGTTTGGACAATCCTGGAGTAAATCTTTTTGGACAAACTTTTCTTTTATAATTGCTATCGCAATTGCATTGGCATTAATTTTATCGCAGAAGGTTAAAAAAGATTAATTTTATTTGAGGTAGTTTTTTTAAGAGTTTTGTTGAAAAAGTATCTGTGATTTCTTTT
>JAGLWP010000027.1 GCA_023133375.1 Candidatus Pacearchaeota archaeon
TTTGTTTTTTAATTTTTATTTATAAAGTTTTATATATTATATTATATATATTAGAATAATATATTATGAATATTCAGAATAATATATTAAAAAGATTATATTAAAAATGGGGTTGTTTAAGAAAAAAACAAAAAAAGAGGAAAACAAAAAAAGAAAACCAGAGTTTGAAAGATTACCTAAGCTGCCAAAACTTCCAGATTTTCCTGATTTCGAGGGACAAGAAAAAAAAGAACCATTACCAAAATTACCTCGCTTCCCAAATAATTCTCTAGGGAAAAAATTTTCACAAAACACTATTAAAGAAGCTGTGACTGGAGGAAAAGAGGAAGACGAAGAGGTGCCTGAAGCAGATGAGTTTGTTTTAAGAGAAGAACAAATGATGCATCAGCCCCTCGGAGAAAACATCAGAAAACAATCAACCAAACCAGTTCCAGTAACATTTAGAGAAGCTGCAAGAAAAGTGAAAGAAATTGAACCAATTTTCATAAGAATAGACAAATTTGAAGAGAGCTTACATGCATTTGAAAAAGCTAAACAACAAATTGCAGAAATCGAAAAAATGTTAAGAAACATAAAAAGATTAAAAGAAGAAGAAGAAAAAGAGTTAAACATGTGGGAAAAAGAAGTAGAAATAACAAAACAACAAATTGAGAAGATAGATCAAGATATTTTTTCTAAGGTAGAATAAAATGAAAGAAGAAAGTTTAGTTTATGTAAAATTAGAATACGACGAGGCACTTCAATCAAAAAAAGATATTCTTTCCTCCCAAGTTAACTTATTAAAAATAATAAAAGTAATAAGACATTATCGGGTTCTTAGATTAGAAGAATTAAAAGAAAAGGCAAAGATGTATAGAAAAATAAAAGAATTAATTGCAAATATAAAAAAGATAAAAACAAATTTCCCAAAGATAAAAATACCTCAACTTAAAAAGAGTGATGAAGAAAAAGAGTTTAAAGAAAAGATAAAAGAAACACAAGAAAGTGATCATGATGATATTCTTGAAACTCAATTACAAGAAATCCAAAATAAGCTAAGAGCTATTGGTGGATGAAACTGGCTTTGTGAAACCCTTGATTTCTAACTAATTTATTGGTTATTCAAAATAGAATTCAGGGCGGGTTTTCGACGATAGTCGAATACTAGTGGGAAATTTTAGAAATCAAAGTAAAATAAAATTAGGGGAATTCACCAAAGCCCCAATGCAATAATTTTTAAAATTCGATTCCTTATCCAATTTTATGAAAAGAGAAGAACTTATAAAAAAATATTTAGATTTTTTCAAATCAAAAAAACATAAAGAAATCCAAAATGAAAGTTTAATCCCAGAAAATGACCCTACTACTTTATTCATCTCAGCAGGCATGCATCCCCTTTTGCCATATCTATTAGGACAATCGCACCCCTTAGGAAAAAAACTTTGCAATGTTCAAAAATGCATAAGAACAGGAGATATAGAAGAAGTTGGCGATGAAACACACCATACTTTTTTAGAAATGTTAGGAAATTGGTCTCTAGGGGATTATTGGAAAAAACAAGCAATTGAAATGAGCTTTGAATTTTTAACAAAAATTCTTAAAATCCAAAAAGAAAAAATCAAAATAACTTGTTTTAAAGGAGACAAAGATGCGCCAAAAGATATAGAATCTGAAAAAATATGGAAATCATTAGGAATAAACAAAATAAAATTCTTACCAAAATCAGAAAACTGGTGGGGATCTGTAAGCAAAACTGGTCCATGCGGACCAGACACAGAAATTTTCGTGAATGGATTTGAAATTTGGAACAATGTTTTTATGCAATACAACAAAACAATAAAAGGAAAATTCGAGCCTCTAAAACAAAAAAATGTGGATACAGGAATGGGTGTAGAAAGAACAATTGCTGTTTTGAATAATTTAGATGATGATTATTTAACAGATATGTTCCTGCCAATAATAAAACAAATTGAAAAACTTTCAGGAAAAAAATATAAAGGAAATGAAAAACCAATGCGAATCATCGCTGACCATATCAAAGCATCAGTATTCATCCTCGCCGAAGGAATAACCCCAAGCAATACAGAACAAGGATATGTATTAAGAAGATTAATAAGAAGGGCAATAAGATATGGAAAAGAATTAGAAATCCAAAAAAAGAAAGACATAACAACTCCCATCACAAAAGAAATAATAAAAATCTACAGCGACTACCCCGAGTTAAAGAAAAACCAAACATTCATAATCGACGAATTAAACAAAGAAGAGGAAAAATTTGAAAAAACATTAGAAAAAGGTTTGAACAAATTTAGCAAATTCGCAAAAGATAAAAAAATCTCAGGAAAAGAAGCTTTCTTGCTCTATCAAAGTTATGGTTTTCCTCTTGAAATGATTGAAGAAGAATCTAAAAAAATAAAAGTCATATTTAATAAAAAAGATTTTGAAAAAGAGAGAGAGAAACATCAGGAACTTTCAAGAACTGCATCAACAGGAAGATTTAAATCAGGACTTGCAGATGATTCAGAAGCAACAACAAAACTTCATACTGCTGCACATTTACTTTTATCTTCATTAAGAAAAGTTCTGAAAGATAAAAATATAATTCAAAAAGGTTCAAATATTACAGCAGAAAGATTGAGGCTTGATTTTTCTTTCCCAAGAAAATTAACAGAACAAGAATTAAAAGAAGTAGAATCTATTGTCAATAAACAAATAAAAAAGTCTTGTGAAGTTTGCAAAGAAGAAATGTCTCTTCAAGAAGCAAAAAACAAAGGGGCTGTGGCAATTTTTGATAAAAAATATGGCAAAAAAGTTTCAGTTTACAGCATAGAAAATTTTTCAAAAGAAATCTGTGCAGGCCCGCATGTAAAAAATACTTGTGAACTTGGGAATTTTAAAATCATAAAACAAGAATCTTCCAGTGCAGGAATTCGACGTATAAAAGCAATATTAAAATAATCAACAAACAATTATTCGTCTTTTAACCCACAATTATTTCTTGCGTCACAAACATAATTGCAATATGCGGCTTTAAACCCTGCTGCCCACGTATTTAAATAATGCGCAATAAAATCTTTTTCAGCTTCTTTCCATTCAATATCATGATGTTCTTTTTGAGATAAATAATATTTATTCTTGTTTATTTCTTTTCGTAATGCAGGTTTTTCTGCATCTAATAATTGCTTCAAACGAATACAAATATTATTTAACATTTCCAAGAAAAATAAAACCTATTTATAAACCTTTTTTAAATATTATAAACCTCCTCAAAACCATATTTATCACTTAATTCCTCAAATTTGCTATATGCTGAAGCACTAACCCAATTTTTCTCCATTAAGTTTCTTATCTTAATCAAATCACTAGCATCTTTAAACTCATACCACCAATTCCCAATTGATTTTCCCTCAGAAATCACAATCAATTCTGGTTCTGAACTTAATTTTCCAACTCCAACATATTCTAGCTCATCATCAGTTATAATTGACGGTCCAGTAGTTTCAATAAAACAATATCCAGTTTTTCCAACACTATGTCTCTTTGGGCATTTCACAGCAATAGTCTCATGATTTTCAAAAGGATAATAAAGAAAAGCCGTTCCATATCCCATCTCTCTTAAAATAAATGCTAACAATTCTGACTTCTCCCCGCAAACGCCCTGTTCATCATATAAAACTTCATAAGGATATCTTGCATAATCAATTTTATTGCCTCCAATACTTATAATTTTTTCAGAACTCCCAAAAGAAATCTTCTGTATAATACTTATAGCAACCCTAACCTGATCCTTCTTATTATCAACCAAATTTTGTATATTTGTAACTAATGGAAGAAGTAAATATCTTTGTTCTTCTTCATCAAGCTTCTTAAGTTTAAAATCTTTTTTAACTGGAATCTCGCCATCAACATGATGAATAGAACGGGAAAGTTTTGAAAGATAATTCGCTAATCCTCCATAAACTGCAAACTCGATAGTCCCATTCTCCCCCCTCAAAACATAATTTAGAGCTATGTTTTTAATTCCTGTCTGATATTTAGAAAAACAAGAATCCCCATCAATTGTTAAATTTTCAAAACACCCGCAAATAGAAGCTCTTTCAACTAAAATGCCCTGTTCACAAAAATAAGGTTTTCTATCTGAGCAACTATCATAAATTGTGCCATCACCGCAAACAGGTTCTTGCAATAAAAAAATATACATAATTAAAACAGCGGTGGATAAAATAACAATCACGAACAAGATTACAAGCAATCTTTTCTGATGAAAAATATTTAAAAGTATTTCTTTAAGATAAACTCTATCACCCCCTTCCTCCTTTATCCCCATAAAATAAAGAATAAATCAAGTTATAAAAACTTATTCCAAATAAATTGCTGGCTTGCCAGGTTTAGCTTTCTTTGATTTATTTTCAGGGTCATGCTTTTGTTTATCATTAACAGCAAAAATTTCAATATCTAAATTCGTTTTTTTGTGAATTAAATCCACTTCTTTAAAATAAATCTCTCTTTCCTTAGGCAATACATAAATAAATCCTTTGCTAACTTTTTTCTCCACCAACTTTTTAATATAATTAATATCTTCGATAATCTGCTCAACTGCCTTTTCTTGTTTCTCTAAATTCTCATCAATTTTTTTCTCATCCACAACAGGCCATTTTTCTAAACTAATAAATGATTTATTTCCTAATTTGCTCCAAAGTTCTTCTGTAATATGGGGGCAGAAAATATGCAAAAGTTTCAAAAATTTTTCAAGAACTTCTTTGCTTGTTTCATCAGGAAGAGAATTAAATAAATTCCTTATCTGAATAACAGCAAGATTATATTTAAATTCTTTAATCTGATTTGTAACTTCTTTAATTACTTTATTTAGTTTACTTTCAATTTTTGGGTCTGCTATCCCAATTTTAACTTTTTTAAAATAATTCATAATCTTTTTTATAAATTTTAAACTCCCTTCAATACCTTTCTCACTCCAATCAATGTCATTATCTGGAGAAGCTATTGAAACCAAAAATAAACGTGCAGTATCGATTCCGTATTTTTTAGAAACTTCTTCTGGCAAAATAACATTGCCTAATGACTTTGACATTTTATTTCCGTCAGCTCCGTGCAACATGCCTTGATTAAATAATTTTGTAAAAGGTTCATCAAACTTCACAAAACCTAAATCTCTCAAAGCTTTAATAAAAAATCTCGCATAAATAAGATGCATACAAGCATGTTCCGCCCCCCCAATATATTGATCAACAGGCATCCAATAATCAATTTTCTTCTTATCAAAAGGAATTTTGCTATTTTTATTATCGCAATATCTTAAAAAATACCAAGAACTATCAAAAAAAGTATCCATTGTGTCAGTCTCTCTTTTTGCTTTCCTCTTACATTTAGGACATATTGTATTAATCCAGTCCTTCGCATTCTTTAATGGATTCCCTTTCCCAAACTGAATTTTTTCTGGCAACACCACAGGCAAATCTTTTTCAAGCACAGGAACAATCCCACACTTATCACAATAAACAACAGGAATTGGTGTCCCCCAATATCTCTGCCGAGATACAAGCCAGTCTTTAAGTTTATATTGAATATCTTTTTTTCCTAATTTCTTCTTAGACAAATATTTTGTGATTTCTTCTTTAGCTTTTTCATTATCTAAACCATTAAACTCCTCAGAAGCACATAGAATTCCCTCACCAGTATATGCCTTATCCAATGTTTCTCCAACAGAAATATTACCTGTTCTAGTTTTTGTGATTATTATTTCTTTGGAATCTTTTTTCACAATAACAACTTCAATCCCGATTCCATATTTCTTAGCAAATTCAAAATCTCTTTGATCATGAGCAGGCACCCCCATCACCATCCCACTTCCGTAATCAGCGACGACAAAATTCCCAACCCAAACAGGCACTTTTTCATTATTAATTGGATTTATAGCATAACTTCCTGTAAAAACTCCTTCTTTTTCTAATTCATTTTCATCCATTACTTTAACTTTTTTTGCCCCGATATTCCGTGTTTTGGGGTACACCGAGCGGTGCAAAAATTTATCAACGTCCTTTTTTTGTTTATCTACCACCAAATTTTTCAGATTTGGATGTTGAGCAGATACAATCATAAAGGTTACTCCATAAATCGTATCAGGACGGGTTGTAAATATTGGCCAAATTTCTCCATTAATTTTAAAATTAATCTCAGTTCCAAAACTCTTTCCAATCCAATTTTTTTGCATCACTTTAATTCTATTCGGCCATTCCAAACCATCAATACAGTCCAAAAGCTCATCAGCATAAGCAGTTGTTTTAATAAACCATTGTTCTAAAAACTTAGTATCTACATTAGTATTTTCATGCCTCCAACATTTTCCCCCATGAACTTGCTCATTTGCCAAAACAGTTTTACACTT
>JAGLWP010000028.1 GCA_023133375.1 Candidatus Pacearchaeota archaeon
TTGTCTATTCTTAAAACTTTTGCTTTTTCTTTCTTGAATGGCTCTGCAATCATTTCCACTATGTCTCCTTCCTTTATTGAAATTGTTTCAACTGAGAACTCAACCATGTTCTTGATTTCTTCATAGGTTATTGTTTTTCCGATTATTCCTTTTACATAAGGAAGGTTAAATGCTGCCTCTTCTGCACTTTCTCTATTCTCGGCTTCTAAAAGGATGTATCCTCTAAGTCCGTGTGGCCGAGAAACTGAAAAAACATTAAGATTTTTCTTTTCCACTCTTTCAGATATCATGTCTACTGCTTTCTCTTCTTTATTTGTTGTTACTTTTATTATAAATATCATTTGAAAACAACCTGCGGTTTTTTTCTATTTTCCCTCTTAACGCGGATGGGCGATTTCTTGCTCGAGCCCGCACTCTCTAGTATGGATTAGGTTCGTGCAAACTCTCGTTGCCTCTGGGGAAATCGCGTGTTCATTAGTTCTACCTAAGACTTAATAATCTTAGAAAGATATATTTAATTGAGGGTTGGGGTTTATAAGGTTTGTTATTGGATATTGGAAGAAATTGTTAGTAGTAAGATACTTCTAACTTTGGTCTTTTAGTTATGTCTGCGGAATAATCACTGCTCCTAAATGCATGATCTCTTCCTGGACGAGAATATGTTGTTGTTAAGGCTACTCCATAATTAGGAATCCCCCCGATCCATTCTTTAACTAAAGAAGTGATATCCCATTCATACCATGCTATAGCATCAGACAATGTTAAGTCTGAAACAGATTCCCCATATAAGGGTTTAATATCCCATTTAACAGTTGATTCGTCCCAGGGACTAGTTATTCTTTTTGTTGTAATAACTGGGGTTTCTCCAGGAAAAGCACCTAATCCATAAAAACCAAGTTTAGCAGAAGTTACATTTGCATTAGAGGGGATTAAAGAAAGGGGGAACTGGATGAGGGTTTCATCTTTTAATACTGCTCCTTCTGATCCGCCAATAATTTGTAAATAATCGCTATCTCCCCATCCATAATAATAATCCGCATTAGTATAATGCCAAATTTCAACATAAGCATCTTTTCCTTCTTCAGGTCCTGGTTGAATAGTAATTGTAGTAATCTCTGGTTCTTCTTCTATCTCCCCTTCTCCACGAACAGAATAATTATCAAGTACATTTAATTTTCCAGAATCTGCTATGTTCCAGCTAAATATTCTCATTCGTGCTCCTAGATTTACTTCTGAACCTACACGAAGTTCCCAATAAGAATCTGTAGAAACTTTGTCTACATAAGCATTTATTTCTCCATAAGGACCTGCAATATTATATACAAGAATATTTAACTTTGGACCTGCGAAAATCTTAAAATCTGGGATATCTGCAACAGATGTAGGAGAACAATCCCAGAATCCATAAGCCTCACTTATAATATCCCACTTTGTATCTTTTTCATAAGTTAAGCCAGAAGTTAAACTTGCCCTCTGCAAAATAGTCATCTCTTCGGGCAATTCTCCATTTATCCCTGCACACAAATCAAGGCTCGGAGTTACTGTTATTGGGAATGGAGGAGTTGTAGGGATATAACCAATAGTAAAAGAACGAAATTTCTTTTTTAGAATATCAAATTCATAATCCAAATCTGGGACTCCTAACCCCCTTCTTATTTCAAAACCCGAATCTTGATTGATTACAGTTTTAAAAGTAAATTTTTCTAAACCATCATCTATTTTTAAATCAAGAATTAAATCTAAACTACCTGATAAATCTCCATTTGCTATTATTTGGTCATAAGTTGTGGCGTGATTCCCATCAAAATCAAATAAAATTGTTTCATCAAAATTTTGTTCAAAGCTAAGTATTGGGATTTCTGTTGCTTTAGAAGAATTTGTTGTAAAGTGAACATCTGTCTTTTTTATTGCTTCCTCTAAACTAGCCTGCTTAGTATATAATATTTTTCCATCAGAAGAGGTTGAAGTTACTTTTCTAAGGAGTCCGTTTGGAGTAGCATCTGAGATATCGCAAACAATTATATCTCCAGAAGAATAAGGAACTGGCGTTGAAAAGGTTATGCTATTTTCTTCAACTGAAGAGATATTATTAAGATGTGCTGTGGGCAATACTTCTGTGTTTTCAGAAAGTTCATTTTCTTGAGGGGGTTCTGGGGGAATGGGTGGAGGGTCTATGCAACAAGAAGCAAAAAATATTGAAGAAGCTGTTAATCCCGCAGCCAAAGTTCTTTTCAAATATTTTCTTCCTGTCTGAAGAAGATTTTCTAATTTCATATTAATTTGAATATAAATCAATCTTTTATAAACTTTCCTTAAATAAAAAGTTTCATAAACAAAGAAATAGCAAAACCAATAAATCCGAGGAGGATAATTCCAACTGCAGCAACTTTTGCAACTTTAAGAAATTCGTCTTTTGTTGGTTTTTTTAATGCAAACCAAACTCTTCTGCATTGAATCGCAAACGATTTTATCTTAGATATTATTTTCATAATTTTATGAGAAAGATAGAGTTTTTAAGGTTTTTTGATTATAAATTTTAGGAAATTCCGTTGTTTAATCCTAAAATACCTGTGTAGGTTTTCTTGTGACAAAAATAAGTTTCCTCATTATGTTTCTTACAATATTTACATTTATCAGATGGTTTTTGGCATAGAGAATCTTTTTCAAAAAAAGTGACATCCCAAGGAGCATGTTCACATAGTTTAACAGATAAAAATTCTAATCTTTTCATTATTTACTCAGAAGTATCTAATCTTTTATTAACTTCTTGCTCTAGTCCTTCAAGTTCTTGCGGTGGAATCTTGTCAGAATATAATCTTCTTAAATTTCCTGCAAATCTACTAAGATAAACCTGTTCCATATTAACCCCAAACTCCTCTGCCAACCAAGCAGAATAAACCAAAAGATCAGGAATTACTTTATTCTTAATATCTTCTGATGAAAATTCTCTTTTTTCTTCTAAAGCTTCAATATAATCTGCCAATCTTCCCATAAGTTTTCCCATATGAGCATAAGTATGTCTTACCTTATCAAAACCAGTAAACTTCGAAGCTACAAATCTCTTATCATATGTTCTTTGAAGTTCCTGAAGATCTGCTATTGTTAGATTTGGACTTCTTTCCAAGATACCCTTTAAACTTATAATTTCCTTTGCCATTTTACTCAAAAAACTCAATCCCTAATTCTTCTTCAATTTCCTGATGTTTTATGGCTTCAAGAGTTTCGCCATGCCCAAGAATTTGAGAACTCTTCACTCCTGTTACTATCAATAGAACCCTTATTGATTTTTCCATATCTTCTGAAATTTGGGCTCCCCAGATTAGTTTTGCGTCAGGACTTAATTTATTTCCAACAGTTTCTACAATTTGCTTGCATTCCTCTAAACTCATATCAGGACCGCCAATAATATTTATCAATGCCCCTGATGCGTCTGAAATATCAACATCTAAAAGAGGATTTTGTATTGCTTTTTCAACTGCTTCTGGAGCTCGCTGAGCACTATCTGATTCGCCCATACCAATTAAAGAAACCCCTCCATTAACCATAACTGTTCTTATATCTGCAAAATCAAGATTTACCAACCCAGAAGTTGTTACAAGTTCTGTTACTCCTTTGACTGCATTTGTTAATATCTCGTCGGCAATTTTGAATGCTGTGTGCAGGGGCAGTTCAGGGGCTAACTCAAGAAGTTTGTCATTTGGTATCACAATTAAAGTATCAACAACAGCTTCCATTCTCTCCAAACCATCCATAGCATTTTCTATTCTTTTTCTTCCTTCAATTGTGAATGGCAGAGTTACAATTCCAATAACTAATGCTCCTTGTTTTTTTGCTAATCCTGCTACAACTGGCGCTGCGCCGGTTCCAGTTCCTCCCCCTAAACCACATGTAACAAAAATCATGTCACTTCCAGAAATTTTCTTTTTAATTTCTGATTCAGATTCTTTGGCAGCTTCTTCTCCAGTTCTTGGATTGCTTCCTGCTCCCAATCCTTGTGTCAATTCTTTTCCAATCAATATTTTCTGGTCAGCATTAGCATATAATAAATCTTGAGCATCAGTATTCATAGCAATAAGTTCTCCTCCCTTAATTCCTATTTCTCTCATTCGGCTCAAGGAATTTCCTCCGCCCCCGCCAATACCAACGACTTTAATCTTAGCAGATTGTTTTTTTAAAAGTTCTTCAAGTTCTCTATCAATTTCCTGCACATCTGAAGACAAACTAGATGGTATGTTTTGAGAATGCTCAGTTGGATTGTAGATATCTTCCATTAATAAAAAGAGTTAATATCTCTTTATAAGAATTATTGTGATTTTTTGGTTGAGTTGTCAATTTCTTGAATCTCCAACTCAAGCCCAAGAACATCCTTAAATTTATCCTTAAAGATTTTAGAATAATCTACTAAGGCTTTTTCAATATGCAATATTATCTTTTTATCTTTTACTTGGAATTTTAGTTCTTTCTTAAAAAAGAAATCAATAAGTGCTTTTATCTTTTCATCTAAATCATCAACTTTTCTTTTTACATTGATGTCATAAACAACTGTTTTTCCAGCTAAAGGATTATTGAAATCTGCCATTACTCTGCCACCAGAAACAGTAAGAATTTTTGCCGGTCTTCCATCAAAATTGAACATAGCTCCAGGGATTGGTTCTGCTTTTTGCTCTTTAAAAATTTTCATTGGAATAAGCTGGATTAAATTTGAGTTTCTTTTACCAAATGCTTTTTCAGGAGATAATTCAATTTTATATTTTCCAATTTTTTTATTTATTAAAAAATCTTCGATGCCTTTCAAGAACATATCCTCTCCTAAACAAAAAATAAATGGTTTTGCTTTAGCATTTGCATTAATTTTTTCAAGTTCTTTTTTAATATTTGAATCAAAAACTTCTCCATCTTTAATTCTTCCAGTAAATTCTACTTCAATAAAATCTTTTTGTTTGAACGGCATTTTATTTTCTAAGTAAAAATGTTTATAAATCTATTTTTTTTGAGTATAATATGGTTTTAAAGATTATTAATGCTACAGAAGCAAAAGTAGGGGCGAATATTATTGTGGATGGTGAGTCATGTAGTGTAAAAAAGATGGATGTGAGTAAGACTGGTAAGCATGGGCATTCAAAAGTTAGGATTGAAGCAGTGAATATACTTTCTGGACAGAAAAAAGTTTTTGTTGTGCCAGGGCATGATAAAATTGAGGTCCCAATTGTAAATAAAAGAAAAGGACAAGTTCTTTCAATCGGGGACAAAGTTAGTTTAATGGATTTAGAAAATTTTGAAACAATTGAAGTTGCATGCTCAAAGGAAATAAAACAAGAACTCGCAGAAAATGATAATGTTGAATACTGGGACGTGGAAGGTGAAAACATAATCAAAAGAAAACTCTAAAGTTTTCATTCATTAAATTTATAAATAAATTAAACGAGAGGAAATTATAATGGCAAAAATACAGGAAGCATCAAATAGACTTTTCAAGAATGTTTTTGTTTGCAAAAAATGCAAAACCAAAATACGAGCAGAGCCGCAAAAAATTTTGAGGGGCAAAGTCAAATGCAGAAAGTGTGGTAAGATTGCTTTTAGACCATTGAGAAAAAAATAGAGGTATAAAATGAATGTTATGATATATGATATTAGTTTATTGGTGATTTTTGTAATTTTAATTGGGACTTTTCTATATAGAAGAAGAAAGAATCTTAAAAAAGAAGGGCTTTTATTATTATACAGGGCAAGTTGGGGAATAAAGTTAATTAATAATATTGGAAAAAGATTCAGAAAAACATTAAACATTCTTAGTTATTTTGTGATTGGTTTAGGATATCTTCTTATGGGAACTATGATTTATTTGTTTGGGAAGATTGTTTGGATTTATGTTATAAACCCAGAGATTGTGAGGGCAATCAAAATTCCTCCGATAATGCCACTTATTCCATACTTGCCCCAAATTTTCAAATTGGATTTTTTACCTCCATTTTATTTTACATATTGGATA
>JAGLWP010000029.1 GCA_023133375.1 Candidatus Pacearchaeota archaeon
TGGCTCAAGCTGTTTTAGATTGGAATGACAAAAATTTCGGAGAGTTGACTACAAAATACCGTCTTATAACTTTCAAAGAAGCAGCAAAAGCAAAAGTAGAAGGGATAATATTTACTTACGCTTATGCTCCAAAAGTCGATGATACTTTTGTAAAAAAAGTCATTCGGCAAATAAAAACAGATAAGGGAGAAATATATTTTGTGCAAATTCATGCAAAAAAGGAAGAGTTGTTAAATAGAGTTGGAAGTGATTCCAGAAAGGAACTTAAAAAATTAGTAGATAAGTCCGTATTAGAAAAACAGTTAGACAATCGTGATCAATATGCAAAAATACCCTTTGTTGAAACTTTTTCTGTTGATACCACCCATATTTCTCCAAACAAAGCTGCAAATATGATAAAAGAACATTTTAAACTAGTTTCTAATTAAAAATAATAACTTCTTTTAAAAAAAGAAGACAAAAAGAAACTCCCCAATTTTCTTTTTGCCCTAAAGAGGTACTCTTCAAGCAGAAAAAAGAAACAAAAAGCGGGCGAGCAATCTCTTATTTTATGGTCGTCGCTTCTACCTTTCCCCCCTCAAATCCCCTTCACTCAAATCCATGAGGACCAATTTTAATCAGAATCTGCCTTATTTCATTTATTGTTTTTTGCTGAGATTTTTTATCAGACATTCTTACAAACTTCATTAACAAATCAGTAAGTTCTTCTTTAGAAAACACTTTTAATTTATGCCCATCAACAATAAAATAAAATCTAAAATTTTTATATCTCAATTCCTTTATCACAATTCCTGCAACATTTCCCAAAGGTTTTCCTTTGTGTGGATTTTCCTCTAAAGATTCTAACAAATCCGTAATTTTATGTGATTCGCCTTTAAACTTTTTTTTAATTTCTCTCGCTAAAGAATTTACTATTTCGACCTTGGCCATTTTTCCTCTATTTCTTTTTTGAATTCTTCAAGAGAAATGCAATTTTCAGAAGACATCAAAAATTCTCTTAATTGCTCTTTAACTGCAAAAGCATAAAGTCTTTTAATAATTGTCTCAAATGTTTCTCCTTTCATTCCAAAAGAACTTATCATATTCTTTGTTTCATGGCTTAATTGAATTGTGCTTGTCATTCTATACTCACTATAACCACTATAGTTTATAAATTTATCTCTCATATCTCCCCCTTCAAATATTTCTTCCTCCTCCCTTCTTCAAATTTTTCAATAGCATACCTCAACATTGTTCTCGGCATGTTTTTATAATGTTGCTTTAAAAATTCTTTCAAAACCCCAACATCTCTCTTCCCAACTTCTCTCAGCATCCACCCAACTGCTTTATGAATTAAGTCATGGTTATCCTTCAAAAGAATTTCTGCAATAGCAAGAGAATCATCAAATTGTTCTCGTTTAATAAAAGCAAAAGTAGAAATTATCGCGATTCTCCTTTCCCACAAATTATCAGATTTCGCCAACTCATATAAAATTTCCTTTTTTTTGTCATACAAGAAATCACCAACAATTTTATGAGCAGAAACATCAACCAAATCCCAATTATTAATGTTCTTTGTATTAGCCAGATAAAAATCAAAAACTTCTTTGCCCCGACATTCAGTGCTTTGGGGCCTCGTGAGAGGTTCTTGTGCCCTCCCGGGGTATACACCGAGCGGTGCAATAGTCTTTTTAGATAAATTATACTTGCCAATTAATGTAAACAAACCAACAAGCCGATGCTCATGAATTTCACTATTTAATAAATCTTGAATCTCATTTAAATTCAAATCATACTTTTTTGCAATCTGTCTTTGAACAGGAACTTTTATCCCAAGAAAAATATCTCCCTCTCCATATTGTCCCTCACCTGTTTTAAAAAATCTTTGAAGAATTTTCGCTTGCTCTGGATTTGCAAGAGATTCAAGTTCAGTTTTTAGTTTTGATAACATAATCAGATTAAATGGATTAGTTTTAAAAATTGTTTCACTCGAGATAAATATTAGTTAATAAAGAAATTTGGCATCTATTGTTGTAATGGTTTAAATAATCAATTATCAAGAAGTTTCACATTAATAGAATTCTTACGAAGAGCCTTGATGAAATCTGGCTCTAAGTCATTAATTCGACGACGAACTCGTTCAATTATTTCGCCAAAGCCTTTCTAACTTGATGCTTCTGTTGAGTCATTTTGCCAGCAGTTTTTGTGGCATGTTTTGTCTGTTTTGCCGCAGCTTTTTCAATTTCCTTGCCTGCTTCAACAACCGCAGATTTTTTCTCCTTTTCTTCTTCTTTCTTCTCCTCTTCTTCTCCTTTTTCCACAATAGGCTTTTCCATAACCTCTTTAGATTTCGCCATCTTTGTTTTCTTTCCCTCTAATATCTCCTTAGCTTTCTTCAACATTTTCTCTTCTCTTGCTTTCTTAAACTTTAGTTTATCAGGCATCTCAGCTAATTCTACTCTAACAATTTCTCCTTCTTTCACAGCTTTAACTTTAATTTTATGAGGGGGCTTTCTTATTCCCCTGAACCATAAGAATTCATTTAAATATCTGTCAATTTTAATCTTATTCAAATTTCTATCTCTAATTTTCATATGCCTCGCTAAAAATTCTTTGATTGTTTTAACCGCCTTGTTTGTTTTCTTATACCTCGGCACAACCCTCACTTTTTCTCTTAAAGGAATTACATATTCTCTTTCAAGTTTTTCTATTTTAGTTTCAGTTTTTTTAGCCATTTTTTATTATCCAAAATGCGACTTCTTTTGCCGTCGCGGTTTAATATGAAGTTTAGTTCTTCTCCAGCTTCTTCTATGTCTTGTAATTGCAGACGGATGAACTCTCTTGCCCATACCATATTTTTTCAAAACAACCCAAACAGGAGCCCACTTAGTTTTCCTTCCTGCCTTTGCAAGTTTTGTCTTTTTTTCAGGATTTTTTATTCCCATTTTATTTCACACCCTCCAAAAATTCTTTTCCTTTCTGGGTAATCATCCTCCCAGGTTTTTGACTTCTAACTCCTTTGTTTGGTTTGATAATTTCAGTAAATCCAGCAGTGTCAGATTGTTGCAAAATCGTTCTGATAATTTTCCCTCCAGCTTTCATAAATTTTTCAGGAGCATAACCACGATTCTTTTTACTTCCATATTTTGTTCTAAGTCTATTTACCCCAAGAAACTTTCTTTTGTAAACTTGTCTTAAAATACTCGCCGCCCTTTTATACCAAAAGTTTTCATCATCAATTGGCCTTTCTTTACTTGCAGAAGATTTCACAAAAGCCACCCATTCTGGTTGCTTGAATTCAGGAACATTCTTCAAAGCTTCAGCTAACTTCAAATTATATTCTCCTGCATCTAATTCATATATTGGATTCATGTCATACCTTCCGGCATTAGATTGGCAAAGCCATTTAACTAAAATTAGTTGATAAAATAGGTTTATAAAATTATGTTTTGGATTTCGTTCGCGTTGCTCACAATTGTCTAGCTCAAAACTGACTTCGTCGAGTTTTTCGCTTATTAGAATTATTAAGACGAAAATTCTGGTGAAGCCGAATTTGAGTTATTAATCTGCGAACATCGTGAGCAGGATTTTTCACTTCCTAGCCTTCCGCCACTTCTTAAAGAAAATCGTAAACCCAACAACTTTTGCAGTATAATTTTTTCCCAACTTCTCAAGAATTTCTTCTGAATATTTTTTCACTTTACTTTTATCATGCCCTGCGCTTTTCAAAACAGAAACCCGAACATTTTTATTCTTGTCAAAATGATGCTTCAGCGTCCCAATAAAATTCTCAGTTATTCCCTGCTTCCCTAATTGCATGTGTCCTATTTTTTCCATTTTTCTATATCCCTTTTCTTTACTTTAATCACTTTGAATTTCTTAACGCCAAAAGTTCCCAACTTCATTCCTTTTCTTTTGTAAACATTTTTTCCAGTAAAAACATGAACCCTAACATCAGATTTATTATCTCGCCAGTCTTGGCTTTTCGATGCACAATAAGTCCCGCTTAATTTAATATCTTTCTTAGAAGCATCTAAATTTTCAATTACACAAAAAGGGCTTCCAGGAGCAGCCGTATGCAATATCACATTTTCCTTTCCCTTGAATTGTTTGATAAGTTCTTCATTACTCTTAGCATCCTTGCCAGCTAAAACTTTTTTCCCAGAACTTGTTTCAAATTCTCTGAATTTCATTTTCTCAACCATCCATCGACCATCTTTAAACATTTCTTTTGATTAGGCCATTTTAATTTTTTCATAGCTCCATTAAACTTTACCCATTTGTAATCAGAATGTTCTACTTTGTCTATTTTTACTTTTCCCTTTCCTATTTTAACAGCATATAATGAAAAACTCTGCCCAATAATACCTGGTCTATCTTTTAGTTTTCTGTCATATTTAAATTTTCCAGAAAAATTAAATTTTTTTATTTTAATAGGAGTTAAACCTGTCTCTTCTTTTATTTCTCTTTTAATTGCTCTCCTTTTTGTTTCAAAAAAATTAATCCCTCCCTTTGGAAATTCCCAGCCTATCCAATGAAGTTTTCTTTTTAGAAGCAGATATTTTATATTGCCTGAATCATCAATTGAGTAAACAACAATAAAAACAGATTTTCTATATATCATTTTATTCATTAACAGCGAATATTTTTGTTACAATTAAAATTCCTATAACTGAAATAACTGTTATGATGATTGCGCTTATTAAACCACCTTTTAGAGGACTTAGATTTTCAATTTTACTTACATACCCTGTTATCACATCTCTCCAAGATAATGCAATTAAAAATCCAAATGCTGCAGCAATAGCAGTGTTAATTGATTTTTTTAATTCTAATTTAAGTTTTTTTGCAGTTGCTTTTGCCTTTAGTTTTAATCTTTCTTTTTTAGTTAATGTTTTTTCCATTTTATCCCCATTTTTTCAAAGCTTCTTCTAATTCAACATGTGTTCTTGCATACTCTTTTAGAGAAATTTTTTTCATTACAGCATCAACAGCCTCTCTCATTGCTCTTGCTCCTGCTTCTGTTCCAAATGAATGCCCATGGACTCCTCCACCTGCCTGAATAATTAAATCTCTTCCAAGATGTTTAATAAGAAAAGGGATATGTCCTGGATGCAAGCCCCCGGAAGAAACTCCAAGCACAGATTTAATATTCTCCCATTTTTGTGCTAATCTTTTTTTAGTTGCTTTAACATCTTTCATTTCAATTTCTTCATTTAATTCCTCTATTTCCTTTATTCTTCCTTCAAGCTTTCCAATACCTGTTCCAATGTGTATTTGATCAACTCCAATTAATCTAGCAAAATCAGCCAGCACCATCATACTTATTCCTTGATTTGGATTTCTATCAAAAGCAGCATGCATTGCTCTATGTGCATGAATTGCTAATTTAAAATTAGCTTCACGCAAAGTTTGAAGAGCAGAAAAACCAGCAGTTACAATATCAATCATAACATATTTCCCGCCCAAGTCCTCGACAATCTGCGCCCGCTTCATCATCTCCTTTGTTTCTGCAGTCACATTAACAAGATAAGCTTTCTTTTCCCCAGTTTCTTCCTCAGCCTTATGAGCTTTTTCTAAAGTCCGAGCAATTCTTTCCCTAAACTCATTAAATTTCTGCGAAGCCAAATTCTCATCATCTTTTACAATATCACAAC
>JAGLWP010000003.1 GCA_023133375.1 Candidatus Pacearchaeota archaeon
TTAGCTGATGATGAATCTAGTAATAGAAATTTATTTGAGGCAATTCTTAAATCTAGCTTCTTAAATTATGAAGTTCAAGCCTTTGCAGAAGGGGCTTCATTAGTGAGAAGGTTAGAAGAAGATGTAAGTGATATTAGACTAGTTGTTACAGATAATTTTATGCCGAGGGTTACAGGAAGCGAGATAATTGAAAAATATGCTAGGGCGTCGAAATTTAAAGAAATCCCTTTTATTTTATGTTATGGAGGAGATGAAGAAATTGGAAAGAAAGCTGTTGAAGATGGGGCTTTTGGTTTTATTGTAAAACCTATGAATTTAGAAGAGTATGTTGGGGTTTTACGTGATGCTTTAGATTTATTTAAAAAATAATTATTCAGTCGTCACAATAACCTCACCTTTTTCTATAAGAATTGTGTGTTCTGTTTGAGCAACCTTGCTTCCCTGAATTTCCACTAACTGAGGGAAATTGTGCAGATTTCCATTATCTTCAAGTTGTTTTAAACCGAATAATGATTTTATTCCTAATTCTTTCACAATCCATCTTGAGCAGAATGGAAGAGTGCTGTATTTTTCTATTATAAAATTTAAAACTTCTCTTGCAGTTTGGCTTCTTGGGGTTTTTTCATCAACTAACATATAAATTCCTGATGGACTTCCGTCATGGACTTTTCCATTCCCAGTTGTTGTAAATGGTTCTATTGCGTAAAGTCCTTCTTTTAGTAAGATATTTTTTTTGTTATCCATATTTGGAATAGTAAGTCCAGCATGTAATTCATATTGCTTTATTTCATGTCCAGATAAATTTATGACTGGAGAAAATCCTGCAGATTCAATTGTTTCTTGAATTGTTTTTCCTATTTCTGAAGTGGTTGGTTTTAGTGCCCCGCCCTTTTGTACTGAATTCTCCCCTGAATGCCCCTGCGAGTAATTATCTTTAATCAACTTAATTGCATTATCTAAAGCATCCTTACTTGCCTGAATTAATTTTTTGTTTTCTTCATTGTTTTCCAAATCAATAGAAAATGCAGTATCTGCAACCCAACCATCAACATGAACTCCAAAATCAACTTTTAAAAGTCCGTGGGCAAGAGTTTTGTCGTCGTGTGACGGGGTGTAATGCGCTGCGATATTGTTTATACTTAAGTTTGTTGGGAAGGCAGGTTCTCCTCCTAATTCTTTTATTTTATCTTCTATTTTTTTTGCAATATCTAAAAGAGGCATATCTTTTTTTATAAGTGGTTCTATGAATTCTCTAACTTGCTTTGCTATTTTTCCTGCTTGGATTATTTTTTGGGTGTTCATGATTTGAAGAATTAGAAAACCTATTTAAATGATTTGTTGTTTATATAATTAGGAAAAAAAGGGATGAAAGCTTATACTAAGACAAAACTTTTTACAGCAGGTTTATGTTTAATTGTAATAATTATTGCTTTAACTATTCAACTAAAAGGGCAAAGTTTTGTTCAAGGAGGATGTAGTTATTTAGACCCTATAACAATTGACTTGCTTGCTTTTGCTGTTGCGATTTTCTTAGTAATAGAAGGTATTTACAGATTAAGCGAACATAAGAATATGGGATTAAAAAAACAAGTCACAAGAAGCATAAGAATTGCTATTGGTTGCGCAATAATCACAATTCATGTTCTACAATTTTTTGCTAAATAATTAGAAATCTTCAAAAGTTGTTTGCTTTTTTGTTTATTTTTTCTTAATGAATAGTAATGGAAAAATTATATCACTAATACAGCATGGAATTAAAACAGCTATTAAAACTATGAGAAATGCTGATATAAAATGTATGAGGTTTAATGAAATGCTAAAAGCTAATAAATAAAATAAGCTTGCAAAGACAGATAAAAAAACATGAAGAAAATGAGGAATTTTTGTTAGCTTAGTTAATATCCCAAAAATACTTCCAATAATTACTGTGGATAATATTAATATTGGTTTTTCAATTAAAGATAAATGGAAACTAGTTTTTAATTGAAATATAGCCCCTCCCAAATATGGAAAAATTATATCACTTAAACTTCCAATAATTATTGAGCCAGTTATTCCTATTAAAAGAGCCTGAGTGAAATTTTTTTTATATTTATAAAATATTGCAGCTGAAACTATTGCAGAAACAAATAAATGCAGTGGATGTATAATATAAAATAGAGAAGTTATGCCTGAAATAATTTTTGGAGCATTTATTTGATAGATAATTATAACAAGAATAATTGCAATTAGTGTTGCAATAAATGTAAGAGGAATATGTTTTTTTAATTCTGAAAAAATTGTTTTAATATTTAGTTTCATCTTAAAAGTCCCCCAGCGTCATTTGTTTTTTTCCTTCTATGATTTCTTTTACGTCTATACCAAAAACCTGAAATATATTCTCAACTGCCGGAAGGATTTGCCTTTCTAAATAATATTCTATATTATATTCTCCTTTTTCTTCTGGAAGTTTTACTTTATCTCTTACAAGCTTCTTTTTTCCTGCTGTTTCTGCTATATAATATTCAATTATGTTCCCAAGGTCAACTGGGATTTTTTGCTCATGCATTTTTTTTGCAGCAATAACATGAGGAGATATTGATTTGTATTCTGAAATAGGTTTTTTAAGTTGCGTTTTTATGAGAATATCTTTTTGATTAACTTCTCTCTGTTTGATTTTTTTAACTATCTCTTTTAAATCTTCAAGGGATTTTTTTTCATTACCATCTTTTAAAATCTGTTTTATCACATTATTCTGGAGTTTTCTCGCTAAGTTACACCAATCTCTCCTTACTGTTTCAAAACCTCTGATTTTTAATTTTCCTTTATAATCTATTAATGCATATTTCTTTTTTGCCCCAAATCCTCCAGTTCTTTTTGTTACCCAGATTCCTCTTTTGTAGAAATCTTCTAATTCAAGCTCCATTATTCCTGGTAATTCTGAATTAAGTTTTTTTATAAATTTTAGTGTATCTGCTTTTGTCTTTTTTCCTAAGGCAAAGGCTACACTATCTGTATCAGCATAGATTACTTCATAGTCAGCATTCTTGGTTTTCTCAATAGCTTCTTTGTTTAACTTTCTTACAAATGCGAGAATTGAGTTTGATGCTTCTGCTGAAAAATATCTTGCTCCAAAAAATGCTACATAACCATGAACAGATGCTGAAAGGAGTTTGAATGCATTGCTTCTTGCTTTGGTTATCTGGTTTGGATTTTTCTTATATTCTTTTTTGAATTTTTTTCTTTTTTCAAATATTTCTTTTGCTAAAGAAGGGAAAAATCCGGGTTCTTTGGAGAAATAGAACTTTGTTTTTTCCCCATTATATTCTATCTCAGGGGATTCATAACAATCTTTTTCTTTTTTAGTTAAGAGAGTTGCTTTTGATATATTAAATGAAACGATTATACTTGTATGCATTGAAGTAAAATCAAATATTGCTACGTTATTATATAGCCCCGGGGTTGGCTCGTATACAAATGCTCCTTCAGAAGGGGGTCTTTTTCTTCTTTCTCCAATTTCATCATAAGTTGGTCTTTTTTCTGGTATTTCATTGAATTTTTCTAGATTGTGTAAAATATAGGATTCAACATGTTTAGATAAGCCGTATCTGGAAACTTCAAAAACAGGTTCTTGTATTGTTTTGGTAAATTCTAATAAGTCTGGCCAGATTTTTTCAAATAATTTGTATGTTAAAACAGAATCATGCAAATTGTATTCAAAATATTTTTCCCATTCTTTTTCTTTAATTTTTGATGAATGCTTGAATTCAAAATCTTTTTTTGTATCTCCTAAAAATTCATTTGCGACTTCATTTAATGAAAGAGTTTCAGAGTGTAAATATTGGGCGTATGCAGTTTGAATGAATCGTAATAAATCAATATGCACAATTCCATTAATTTTTCCAGTGGTCATCCTTCCTCGATAAAATTTTGGCTGGCTTTTGTCTAACCCAATACTTAAATTAACCTTATTTTTTTGTGCTCTTGCTCTTAGATAAGGCAAATCAAATCCATCTGAAAAATATCCTGTCAAAAAATCTGGGGAAATTTCTTTAACGACTTCAACAAATTTTTCTAAGAGTTCTGCTTCATCTTTTACATACTCAACATATGAAAGACACCCGTTGGTTTCTTTCGAACTTCCTCGAATTGCGGAACGGCGATTTCCAATTGCCTCCGATGAAATCGCATATTTTTTTTGGTTTCCTTTCCAAGTTATGACTTTTTTAAAATTATCAGATACAAGAGAAACCATTAGAATTTCTCCTTTTCCTATTTGTAATTCATCAACTTCTATATCAAATGCAAGGGTTTTTGGTTTGAAGGGGATTTGAGATTTGGAGAAATTCCCCTGAAACCCTGAATCCCCACCCACCCTCTGAGAGGGTTTGTTAATCTGTCCTTTGATATTATCAACTTTCATACACATATCTACATCAAGAGCCATTCCAATACCTCCAAATTCTGTTGAATTGTCTAAGATTTCTCCTTCAATTTCATACCAGCATAATGGATGGAGTTTTTTTTCTATAATGTAATGAGTTGTAAATCCAAGGTCATAACCTCGTCTTTTTTCTATTTCAGGCATCGCTAATTTGCTGGCAATATCATGCAAATCCTTATAATTTGTAGCGAATATTTTTATTGCTTTGACTTTTTTCCCTAAAAATTTTTTTTCATGCAATTCTACTGCTTCAACTTTTGTTTTCCTTCCTTTGATGTTTAATTTAACTTTCTTTATCTTATCAATTAGTTTTTTTACTTGTTTTTCTTTTAAATCATTTTTGAGGATTGCCCAGAAATAAACTGAACAAGTGTCCACTATACAAATTCTTTTTCCTTTGCTGTTTCTTCCTATGATTTTCGCGTAATTTTTTCCATTGAAATCAAAGTAATCATAATCAATTGGAATGAAATCTGTTTTCATATTATAGATTATTCTGAATAGTTTTTATATTATTCTAAAGGGCACATATAGTTGTTAAATTAATCAAAACAATTAAAAATCTCTTTGGCTATTTCTTGTTATGCCTTATGATATTATAATTGGTCGGGATAAGTCAGATAAAGAAAACTTTCAAGATAGAGGACTAGTTTTTGTTGGAAAGGGTTATGTAAAAATGGGGCAATATACTTCTTTAAGCAATAAAATATTAATGGACGTTGCTAGGAGCCATGTGATTTTAGTGGCGGGGAAAAGAGGTTCTGGAAAAAGTTATACATTGGGAGTTATAACAGAAGAACTTGCAAATCTTCCTGAAGAAGTAAGTCAGAATATTGGCTCGTTAATTTTTGATACAATGGGCATATACTGGACAATGAAATTTGAAAATGAGAAAGATAAAACACTTTTGCGAGAATGGAAGTTGGAGCCGAAGAATCTTCCTGTGAAAGTTTTTGTTCCGTTTGGGCATTTTGATTTTTATCTTGAAAAAGGAATTCCAGTTGATGAAAAGTTTGCACTTGATGTTTCAGAACTTTCCTCAGAAGATTGGATAACGACTTTTGGATTAGATATGGTAAATCCTATTTCAGTTTTAATTCAAAGGACGATTAATAAATTAATAAGTCAGAGAAATTTTGAAATAAGAGATATAATTTTGAGTTTAGAAAAAGATGAGAAAAATCCGATTGAAATTAAGAATGCTGCTATTGGGTTGTTTGAGGCAGCAGATATGTGGGGGATATTTTCTAAGGGGGGAGAAAAACCAACAAAAGTAAAGGATTTAGTATCTGGGGGTATGACTACTGTTCTTGATTTAAGTGTTTATAATTCAGTTGGGGCATTTAATGTCAGGGCGTTGGTGATAAGTTTAGTATCAAGGAAAATTTTCAAAGAGAGAATGTCTGCGAGGAAAAAAGAAGAAGTTAAATCTGTTTCAAGTGGGCTTAAGTTTTCATCTGAAATTGAGAAGAAGGAGAATCCTTTGGTTTGGCTTTTTATAGATGAAGCTCATGAATTTTTGCCATTAAATGAAAAAACTATTGCGACAGATTCTTTGATTCAACTTTTGAGAGAAGGGAGACAGCCGGGAATTTCAGTAGTGTTGGCCACGCAACAACCTGGGAAAATTCATCAGGATGTTATGACTCAATCAGATATAGTTATTGCACATAGAGTTACTAGCCAGCCAGATTTAGAAGCTCTGAATCATATTATGCAAAGTTATCTTCTTGAGAGTATAAAGAAGTATATGGATGATTTGCCGAGTCTCAAGGGTTCAGCAATAATTCTTGATGATAATTCTGAGAGGATTTATCCGATGAGAATACGCCCAAGATTTACTTGGCACGGCGGAGAAGCTCCGACATCTATTAGTAAGGAGAAGGAATTGTAGATGCTTGTATTGGATATCGTTTAATGTTAGTGTGCTGTCGCACAAATTAGTGAGTAATTAACCTAGAAACGTCTAGAGTGTTAATGGTGTTATTAATAATTATTTTTAGAAATTTGCGAGTTTACGAGCAACAAATTTTATTTGACAACTATAATACTTCAAAATCAATTCTCACCCGAATTTTATAAGGTGCAGTTTCTCCTGCAGATTTTGTTTTTAGAATTTTAATTTTCTTTTTTGCTTTTTTAGCTTCTTGTTTAATTTTGTCAATAATAGAATTCACTTCGTCTTCTTGACAGAAATCATAATAGAAAATTTTCGTTCCCTTTTTACTGACTTTAAATGCTTGTTCTAAAAAAGTATCTTTTAATCTTGGGCGTGGCATTACAATGATGTCGAATCTCTCCTTTAGTTTTGGAATTACTTTTTTAATATCTCCTGACAGTAACTCAACTTTATCTTTTAATTTATTCAATTCAACATTTAACCTTGCGTACTTATTTGCCTCTTTATTAATTTCATTTGAAACAACTTTTTCTGCTTGGGAACTTTTAGCAATAATAATTGAAAAAGGTGCAACACCAGCAAACATGACTAATACATTATCTCCTTTTTTAATTTTAGATGCAATTTCTTTTCTTTCATTACTTAATCTTGGAGAAAAATAAGTCTTATCAATATTAAATCTAAAAACACACCCATTCTCTTTATACAAAACCTCTTTTGTTTTTTCTCCGGCAAGATGTTTTGTTTTCATTTTTCTCAATCTTCCGGAAAATTTCCCAACTTTTTCCAACACAGTTTTTATAGAATTATTGTCTTTTAGAATTTTATTTGCAAATTTCTTTTTATCTATTAATTTGAAATCTTTTGGGAATTTTATAATCGCAATATTTCCAAACACATCAAATGCTCTAATCTTTTTCATATAAGACAAAAATAAATAGAATTATTAAAGGTTACTAAAGTTCCTTCCCTGAAAGTTCTGCAGCTTCTGCTTTTGCTGTTTCAGTTTTTTCCCTTTCTACTGCTTCAGCTCGTTTAACTTTTGCTCTTTTTTCTCTGACTTCTAATCCAATTTTGCTAATCCAATCTCTAAATGGTTTGTTAAAGACTATGATAAGTACAGAAAGAGCTAAAATTATAATTAAAACAAATCCTCCTTCTTTGAATATCATGTAAGTTCCTTTCTCTGCCCATAATTTAATTAAACGATAAAGTAAGAAAAGAGACCAAACAACCCATAATCCAACTTCTAAAAGTATTTTCCCTGGATTCATCTCGCTAATTTTTTCATTTGAAACCAACATTGCAGAAGTTCCGAGCATAACTATGAATGGTAAAACAGAAGTTAATGTTAATCCTAAAGCAGTATATGCAGCTAATATATTATAAAGTTCTCCAGGAGTAATATAAATAACTGTTAAAAAACTCACTCCCAAACCTAATAAAAATCGTAAGAATCCACTTTTTGGAAAGTTAATAAAACTAAGAGCTCCTACAACAAGAATAAGTATTGTGAACCAAAAGATATATTTAATAATATTTGCATCAAATTGTTCACCCCCTTCCCACTTATCAAACATGCCTTTGATAGCACTTTGAATTTTCCCAGAATCCTCCTCCCCATTAACTTGTCTTCCTGTAACACTTGCATTTTGAGGAACATTTACAAATGCCAAAGCAATTGCAAGAATAAAAAATGCTGCGATTGAAATTGCTAATAATTTTTTGTTATTAAAAGAATTTTTTTTCTTAGAAATTTTTTTATTTTTAGATTTTTTAGAGATTTTTTTCTTAGAATCAGCAGTCTTTTTTTTACTCTTCTTTCCCCCTTTCATAATTATTATATGAATTTCTTATTTATAAAGATTTCTGAGATACAATAAATTTATAAAAACTTTTCATCTAATTAAGATATGCAAAAAAGAGTGCTGGTTTTGGTTATGTTTTTAATAATAATGTTGGCGGGATTTGTTAGTGCAGCTTCGTTTTCATTAAGTGATGCATTGGGTAGTATACAAGAAGGAACTTTGGTAGTTCTTTTGGTTTTTATAATTTCTTTTGCACTTCTTTTCTTTGCTTTAAACAGGGCATTCAAAAATAATGTTCCGATTGCAGCAGTCATTTCATTTGCTTCTGCTTTTGGTATAACTTATTGGGTAAATAAATCTGGATTTGATTTAAGTGGCTGGGTTTATGATATTGGGATTTCTTCAGAGATATTATCTATTTTGATACCCATACTTGTATTAGCATTAGCAATATTTTTAATTGCAAAACTCAGGAGAGATTCTTTATTTGTTTTTGGAGGATTTTTATTAGCATCTTCCTTTTTTGTTTATGAGAAAACAGTTGTTATTGTATTTGGGATTATTTTAATTTTAGTTAGACTTTTTATGGGGAAGGGTAGGTGGAAAAGAGGAAGATATCCTTGGCAAAGACCTTTTAGTTCTTGGAGAGATCGTCCTTATTCTAGACCAAGACCTTTTAGTTCTTGGGGGGATAGCCCTTACTTTAATCCAAGGAAAGGGAGATATAAAAAAGGAAAAGGAAATGTGGGCAGATGGGAAAAGGCAAAAAGAGGACGAATAAGAGAAAGAGATTTAGCGAGGTTAAGAGAATTACAAGAAGACAGAATAAGGAGGGACAAGGAGGGGAAACAAGCAGAAAAAGAAAGAAAATTTGAAGAAAGAGAAAGAAGAGAGTATGAAGAAGCAAGACAAGAGGACAAAATAAGGAGGGAAAAAGAAAGAAAATTTGAAGAAAGAGAGAAAAAACGAGCAGAAAAAGAAAGAAGACAAGAAAGAGAAGAAGTAGAAGAAGAAAGAAAGTATGAGAAGAGGGAGAGAAAACAAATAGGAGAAGAAAAAAAGTATAAGAAAATAGAAAGAAAACAAGAGAGAATACAGATAACCGCGAATTTACAATCTTTAATTAGAACATATAATGAAATTCAAAGAACAGATCCTTCTGACCCAAGATTAAAGGATTTAGTAAAAGAAATAAAAAGAGTGAGAAAAAATAAATAAGTTTAAATCCAATCCTTTAGGGCTTTTTGTTTATTTTTTTCTGCAATATTTTTTAGTCGTTTTAATTGTTTTTCAACTCGTTCTTCTGAGAAATCATGTTCTTTAATTAAAATTTCTTTTATTTTTTCTTCATTAATTTTTTCAAATTTAAACTCCTCGTTTTTTACTGCTGGTTTGTGAAATAGTTCAAAAATTTCTTTCCAATTAAATCTATCTTCTTCAGGTAAACTAAGAATTTGCTCTTCAATACTTTTGAAGATTAAAACTGGTTGTTTGAATTTTTTTACTATTTGCAGGGCTTTTTTCTGCCCAATTCCAGGGATGCCCTTTGGATTATAATCTGTTCCAACAAGTATCCCAAGACAGATTAATTGGTCTAAGTTAATTCCAAGATTATTTAGTAATTGTTCAAGTTCAATCATTTCTGGTTTAATCTCAATGAATCCAGAAAATGTTTTTCTTTTTCTTGCTAAAGTTAAATTTTGTATAAGTTTTGGAGCACCAAAAAGAATACTGTCGTAATCCTGGCTTGCACTTGCATAAACTTCTCCTTTAATTCTGCATAGATACGCTGCTTCTGCTTCTCCTTCACTTGGAGCCTGCACAACAGCAACGCCCATGGCTTTTAAAAGCTCCTTACTTTCCTCAATCATCTTATCATCTAATCTTGTTAATTGGCTGCTGTATCTTTTCATCGCAAGAATATCTTCACTCTGTTTTGCTTCTTCATATCTTGCTTTTGCTAAATATCTTACAGCATCTCTTTTCTCCTTGGTTCTCCCTTTAGCTTCAGGGGGGATTCCATCAAAAACATAAACTAATTTTATTCCTTGTTCAATTAAGGCAATGTTCCGATAAAAAATTCCAGAAAGATGGCTTGTAATTCTTCTTTTGCTATCCATTAAAGGAGTTCCGTCAACTTGTCTGATTGTAGATAAAAATTGATATAAGGTGTTAAATGCATCAACGCAAATTATTTTATTTTTCAACTCAGAAAATGAGATTTCTTTTCGCAGAACGATTTCCCTGATGTTTAAACCCATGTTAAAACAAAGAATAAGAAATATAAATAATTATCTTTTAGTAATTTCATTCTTGCCTGAACATTTTTTCTGCAAGATGAGATAATCTGTGCATCATTACCCATTTATGAAGTTTATTAAAGTCATAACCACATCTTTTGAAAACATCTTCAGCTATTTTGTTCCCTCCTGCTCCAGCTATCCTGTTTCCTCTTTCTGCAGAAATATCTCCTTCAGGTTCATATTCAAAATATGCTCTTTCTAATCTTTCATCCATATTTTAATCTCTTCAAAGGGATATATAAGATTTATGGTTTATGAAAATTATCCAAAACTTTTTAAGTAATGTTTTTTTAATTTTAAAATGGATGAAGAAAAAAAAGAAGGAGAGGGAGATAATTACAGGAAGTCAGAAGAAGATAATTATGAGAAGCCTAAAGAATTACCGAAGGAACCTTCTAAGATTGGGCAAAGTTTAACTGATAAATTAAGGGGAAATCCTTTTATTGTCTCAACTTTAATTTGTGGAGTTTTGGCTGTTTTGTTGTTGGTTGCTATAACTTCTGGAGGGATTACTGGAAAAGTTGTTTCAGAGGAGGAGGCAGGAGAAAATCTTATTGAATTTTTGAATACAGTAGCAGATTCTGAAGTTAAATTGATTAGTATTGAAGAGGATGGAAATTTTTATCAGATGATAATTGAATTTAAAGGACAAGAAATGCCAGTTTATGTTACTAAAGATGGTTTGTATTATACTACAAATCTTGTGCCAATAAAAACTGATTCATCATCAGAGGATGAGAAACAAGATATTCTTAAATCAGATAAACCAGTTGTTGAATTGTTTATTATGACTCATTGTCCTTATGGAACTCAAGCTGAAAAAGGAATTATTCCTGTAATTAAATTATTGGGGGATAGTATCGATTTTGAATTAAGGTTCTGTGATTATGCAATGCATGATAAAACAGAATTAGATGAGCAATTAAATCAGTATTGTATCCAAGAAGAGCAAAATGAAAAGTTTTTAGATTATTTAGAGTGTTTTTTAAAAGATGGAGATAGGGAGAGATGTTTGACTGAAATAGGAATAGATAAAATTAATTTAGATTCATGTGTTAAAAAAACAGATTCTGAATTTAAGGTTACAGAGAAATATAATGATAAATCAACATGGTTAAATGGAAGATTTCCTTTGTTTGATATTCATAAGGATTTGAATGATAAATATGATATAGGAGGAAGTCCTAGTTTGGTTATTAATGGGCAAATAGTAAGTAGTGCAAGAAGTCCGGCAGCTTATTTAGAAACAATATGCCAGGCGTTTAATGATGCTCCTGCAGAATGTGATAATGTTTTGTCAAATGCGACACCAAGTCCAATGTGGGGATGGGATGATTCTGGCGCCTCAACAACTGCTCAATGCTGATTGTTAATATAAGTAAATTAAAAATGCGCTCGTAAATTCGCGGATTAATGAAATGATTAATAGCAAAGAAATTTTAAATTATGGGTTTTTGTTAATAAATATATAGCTTTGAGCAGAGCGAAGCAATTTAATTTTTAGTATTTTAATTCTTCAAATATTCAATTTCTTCTTCGTTAAGGTTGAGTTCTTCATGTAAATTTGCTTTGCAAATTTATATCAACCAAACTTTTGAAAAATTACAAAGTAATTTATTATATTAATTCGAAGAACTTAAATTGGTTGGAGATATTCGATTTCCTCGTTTGTCAATTTAAGTTCTTTTTGGATTTGCGGATTTGATTTTATTATTTGTTTTAAAATAGGAAATTCATTCATGGCTCTTTTTTGTCCAACATGAACATATGTTGCATATTTTTGCGCTATTGATTTCTTTTTTATAGTTCTTTGATTATTTAACCAGATTTTTAAAATTCTTGTTGGTTTTTTGTAACTTGTGAAACCTGTTTTTGGATTTTTCTTTGATGCTGCGATACCATAACTTAAAAGAATATTTTCATAAACTAAAAATCTCCAATATTGTTGTTTGTAAATTCTTCCTTTGAAAACATCTGTTTTACTTAATGCATCAAAAGCTTTTGCAAGTTCTTTTCCCTCATATTCATATGGGATATTTTCTTCCATCCATAAAATTATTTCATCAATGGGCATGTTAACGGAATCAAAAATTTTTAGTGTTTCGTTTGTTGGTTTATTTTTGAAGATTTGTTTAAGAGAATTAAAAATGTCTGTTTCTTTGTTTCTTTCATCAAAAATTACAGAAGAAGGGTATTCTAAGTTAGAGATTGTTTGCAAGTCATTTATGGCGGCTCTTAAGTCTCCCTTGGCTTTAATGGCAATGTTTGTTAATATTTGATTTTCAATGAATTTGTTTTCTTTTCTTAGGATAGTGATAAGAATATCTTTTACTGTTTTATAATTTATTTCTTTTAATTGCATGAGCTCGGCTTTTTTTCTTAATGAAGATAATTTTTTATTCCAAATGTCATTTGCAGTGATTATTATTGGATAGGGTGTTGAATTAATTATAGAAATCAGTTCTGTAATTCCTCCCCAATCAACTTTGGATATTCCATCAACTTCATCTACGAGAATTATTTTATTTTGTTTTATTAGTGATTTTTGTTCTGTGGCAGGTCTTAATACTTCATTTAATTTTGCTTTATTCCTTAAATCGCTTGCATTGAGTTCAAAGATTTCTGAGTTTGTATCTTGTGCTACAACATATGCTAATGTTGTTTTTCCAGTTCCTGGTGGGCCATAGAGAATTAGGGCTTTCTTGAGGTTCCCCGCCCAACGACCCTGTCCGCCCCCACCCTTTGGTGTCTGCGAAAAATTGTTAATAAAATTCTTTATCTTTGCGATGGCTTCGTCTTGTCCTTTGACTTCTTCAAAATTCTTTGGTCTATGTTTTTCTGTCCACGGCATTTTTAATATTCCTCCTGTCTTTTTTATCAATGACCTTAACTATTCCAATGTTTATTTCATAATAATCTGGGCAATCATAATTGTTTGGATAGTGTTTTGGATTATAATCTCTTTTGCATTCTTTGTCACATCTTCCTAAAAATCTATTTAGACAGGTTTTCATTTTACTCCTTCCCCAGTCCAGCCAACACAAAACTGGCTAATAATGCTTGCAGTTGGATAAAAGGGTCAGAACCTTCCACAATTCTGAATTCAGCTTCGCCTGTTTTTTCTGTAAGTTTGACTTTTATTTCAGGTTCTACTGGAATATTCCAGATTTCTTTTTGTATGGCTTTTATAACTTCTTGCCCCGAGATACTTTCTTTAAGCATGATATCTAAAAGTTTTTCTCTTGCTCTTTGGAAGTCCCCAGATATTGCATAATCCAGAACTATCTTAATATCTTTTGGCTTTGTATTTGCAATCATGGTTGAAACAAGGTCCGGAGTTATTGATGGAGAGATTGATGCAGTTGATTGTAATATATTAATGCACTTTCTGCAATCTCCTTCACTGCCCTCGTAGATTATTTCTATTGTTTCTGGGGAGATTGTTAATGTTTCTTTTTCAGAAATTTTTTGGATTACTTTTTCTATATCTTTTTTTTCCAAAAGTTTGAATCTGAATAAAGCACAACGTGATTGTATTGGGTCAATTACTTTGCTTGAATAATTACAAGATAAGATAAACCTGCAAGTTGACGAATAGTTTTCCATGGTTCTTCTTAATGCTTGTTGTGCTTCTGGGGTTAGAGCATCTGCTTCATCTAAGAAGATGACTTTAAATGGAACATTTCCTAATGATTTTGTTCTCGCGAAGTTTTTTACTTTTTCTCTTACAACACTTATTCCCCTTTCATCACTTGCATTAAGTTCAAGATAATTTTCTTTCCAGTTTTCTTTAAAAAGTTCCTTGACTATTATTAATGCTAATGTGGATTTGCCAGTTCCCGCAGGTCCTGCAAAAAGTAGATGTGGAATATTTAATGAATTTGTTAAAGATTCTACTCTTTTGATAATCTCATCTTGCCCAACAACTTCAGAAAAAACAGAAGGACGATATTTTTCTGTCCAAATTCCATGCACCATTATAGAATATTTCTAATCTAACTTATAAATATTATTATATTAGAAAACTATTACTTCTTAGCTCTTGCTTTTCTCATCTTTCTTTTCCTTTTTTCTTTTCTAAGGCGCTTTCTTTGCCACTTCCAGCGCATCTGCCATTTTTTTTTCCAACGTCTAGAGCTTCTTTTCATATTAAGCTTTGGAGAAATTGATTTTTAAAGTTTCCGCAATTTGTTTGGTAGTTATTGTATCCCGCCCGCCCAAAAACGCCTTCGGCGTTTTCAGAAATTAGTCTCTCAAAATTTTTCTTTCTGATTTTTTAATAAAGTTTTTATATTCTTGTAAAGCAAGGTATTCCTGCTTTTTTTAAAATATTCCTTGCTTTTTTTATTGAGTTCTCTCCTAAGAAGAATGCAGTTATTTTGTTCTTTTGTGGAGATTCTGCAAGAACCTTTGCAGTTTCTTCTGGAAGTGACATTGTTTGAGGGGTTAATATCACAATAATTGAAGGATAACTTTTGAGTTCATCTAATGTTTTTTTATAATCTTCTGGTTGAGCTGTTCCAATTAAATCAATTGGTTTTTCAACATTAATTCTTTGTTCTACAATATAATCTGTTATCAAAGCTGCTGCTCCCCCAGCATTTGTTATAATTGCGGTTTTGGCTTTTGGCATTTTTGGAAAGTTTATCTTTGAACCAAATGCCTCTGATATTGAATTAACAAGTTTTATATTCGCCTGCTTGAAAGCACCTTTATAAATCTCAAAATCTGTTGCTAAACTTCCAGTATGACTTATTGTTGCTTCTACACCTTTTTCTGATTTACCTGCTTTAATAACTATTATTTCTTTTTTTGATTTTTTGCAGATATTGATAAATCTTTTTCCTTGTTTTAATTTTTCAATGTATAATATAATTTTTTTTGTGTTTTTGTCTTTGTTGAAATATTCAATAAAATCTGAGAAATTAAGGTCTGCCATATTCCCGAGACTTACAAATCCAGAGAAACCTGACATTTGTTTTAATTGTGATATGTCAGCTATGTAGCTCCATAATGCTCCACTTTGACTTATGAATGCTACATCTCCTTTTTTAGCTGAACAGTTTGCAAAGGTTGTGTCGAGATTTGTATGGGGATTTGCTATCCCAAAACAATTTGGTCCAAGAAGATTTATTTTATTTTGTTTCGCAATTTTTAATATTTCTCTTTCTGAATTTCTGTCTCCTATTTCACTAAAACCAGCACTTATTATTATAACATTTTTTATTTTTTTTCTTCCGCACTCTTCAAAGATTTCTTTAACTCCTTTAGCCGGAATTGCGATTACTGCTAAATCTATTTTTTTTTGGCATTCTCTTAATGAAGCATAAACTTTTTTTCCCAAAATTTCATCATGTTTTATGTTAATTGGAATGATTTCTCCCCCGAATTTTAATAGTTTTTGCATTAATGTATAACCTACTTTTCCAGGATGATTTGATGCTCCGACAACGGCAATTGTTTTTGGATTAAAGAATTTTTTTAATGATTTCCTTTTTTTCATTTTATTAATGCGAAAAGTATATATAAATAAATTTCTTTTTTAGATAATGGAGGTATTTACAGAAAAAGAGGCTGAAGATTTTTTGGAGAATGAAAAGTTTGATGTTATTGAAAGAGTTTATGTTGAAAAAGAAAATGAATTAAAGAATGCAACAGAAAAATTAGGTTTTCCTTTAGTTATGAAAGTTTCTGGACAGGAGATTGTTCATAAGAATAAAGTTGGAGGAGTTGTGAAAGGTATTAAAGATTATGAAATTGCTTGGGAGGTTTTTAATAAACTTCAGGAAATCAAGGGTGTGCAAGGGGTGATGATTCAAAAACAAATTAAAGGAAAAGAATTTTTGTTGGGGATTAAGAGGACTCCAGAGTTTGGGCATGTTATTTGTTTTGGAGCTGGAGGGATTCATACAGAGAAATTAAAAGATGTTAGTTTTAGAGTTTATCCTTTTGGAAAAAGAGAAATAAAAAAAATGATGGAAGAGGTGAATGCTTCTAAAGATTTAGATAAGAAGTCTATTAAAATTATAGAAAAGAACATTTTTAAATTATGCAGATTAACTAAGAAGTATCCAAGGATAAAAGAACTTGATATTAATCCTTTAATACAAGGGAGAGTTGTTGATGCGAGAATTGTTTGGCAATGAATTTTTTTTCTTATGAACAGATAAGATGATTATGATGAAAGCGATATTTAACAGAATTAAGATTAAAGAGATTGGAGATTTTGATACAATGGCGAATAATTTTATCATAGGTTGGTAAAGGATTAATGATGCAACAATTACCATTAAGATAAATGATAAAAGAACTACTCCTGCCATTGTATTTTTGATTTCTCCGAATTCTTTACGGTATTCCGGAGAAATTAGATCAATAAGTCTTTCAAAATTATTGTTGAATAGTTCTAAAATAATTACTAAAAATACAACTGTTAAGATTGTTATTAAATATGCTTTTGAGATTTTTAGGAGTAAAGAAGAAAAGATTGCAAATGCTCCAAGAAGTAAAAGTATTTTGAGCATGCGTTGTTTTGAGATACCATAGAAGATGCCCTTTATTGCACATTTGAGACTAGTGATAAAAGAAACTTTACTCATGACATTCTTTGATTATGTTTGTTTTTAAGAATTATTGTTGTGGGAAGTGTGTTTTTTGAGAGATGCCCTGAGAGGGATTTGCCCCTTTAAAGATTTTTCTTGTTTTTTCCTCTTTTTTTCTAACAATATCCATTAAACTTTTAACTTTTCGTCTGTCAATTGGAAGATGAGTATTTCCTTGTGGTTTAAAATAACTTCCAATTATTGCTCCATCGCAAATTTGTAATTGTTCATAACCATTTTGTAAATTAACTCCTGCCCCCACAATTAAAGGAAATTCTCCAAGTAATATCTTATAATCTCTTAATTTTTCTATTGGAGTCTCAACTCCTGTTCCACTTCCAGTTGTAACAATTACTTCACATCTTGATGTAGCTTCTGTTAAATCAATTTCTAAGGGATTTCTTGTTGGAGAGACATATTTGAATCCAACGCCTCCCAAGACAGCAATATCAGGAAATTCTTTTCTCAGTCTATCATATAATTCTAAATCTAGATCAGGAGTTTGAACGCTATCAAATTGAATAAATCTTGCACCATATTTTTGTGCTAACTTAAATCCAGAATAAGGATTTTTTAATACATTAACTCCAATAACAACATTAAATCTACCTTGAGATTGCCTTAGAGTTTCTCGAACATTTTCTGGAGTTCCATGATAATCTTCTACTATTGCTCCATTAATCCCTTCTTGTTCATATATTGCTAATTCTTTTAATGCTCTAGAGATTTTTTCATCTTTGGTTTCTCCTGCTAGATGAATCATACCAATTATAGGTTTGCTATGAAATAATTTTTTGAACTTATTTGTTTGCTCCATTTTTCTTTTCGCTTCTTTGTTGGGGATTTGAACTTCCTCCAATTCAATGCCCTGCATGGGAGTGGGTGGTTTTATCTTAAAACGCCCCTGCCGAGATTCGAACTCGAGTCACCACCGTTCTCCAAAACCTTGTTTTCAAGGCATGTGAGGCTACATTGAGATGTTTAGACCAATGCTCTCATCGAGATTAGGTCACCCCTCTTTGAAGTTACTTCTATTTAATTTGATAAGAAATCTTTTAAAGAAGATTTCTACAAACCACTTCGTATTTTGAGAGGGTGGCATTCTTGGCCTCTGAACTACAGGGGCATCTAAAAAAATAAACAAATTCCTTTATAAATTTTAGGTTATTATTTTACGAAGAAAACTGTGTCATTTGGTCTTACTTTTTCAGGAACTTTTATTCCAATGTGGTCTCCTTTTTTTGCTTTTTGCACACCCTCTTTTTCTATTTGTATACTGTCCACGACATGTTCAAAATCTGTTGTATTCCCTTTTACATGAATTTTGTCGTCAACTTTCAATTTGCCTGAAAGTTTTATTGCAGCAACACCAACATGCGAAAAGTAGCCAGACACCTTTCCAATTTCTTTTTCTGCCATGATTTTTTAACGAACAGAAGATATTTAAATTTAGCGATTGATAAGTTTTTATACATTATTGGTTATTATATTTTAAGCCCCATAGTATAGTGGTCAAGTATGCGAGGTTCTGAACCTTGTGACCCAGGTTCGAATCCTGGTGGGGCTATAAAAGAAACCCGTTGGTTTCTTTTAAACTTCCTCGAAACACTGAACCCGATTTCCTTGCTCGAGCCTGCACTCTCTCGTATGGATTAGGTTCGTGCAAACTCTCGTTGCCTCCAGTGAAATCGCGCAATGAGCTATCGGAATCTTTTTATACTTCTTATTCTTCTTTTAAAAATGGCAGTTGGAATTACCCTTTTGGTAATATCTGTTTTAATCCTTGCTATTTGGCTGATAGTTGAAATGAAGAGGATGAGGCATAAAGTATTCGCAGTTTTTTTAATCGTATTGATTTTAGTTTCATACTTTAGTTTTAGTTTTGTCCTTAAGGATAAGGAGATTAATCTTACAACGATTGAAGGAATAAAAACGGCAAGCATTTTATATTTTTCTTGGTTAGGAACAGTTTTTTCAAACTTTAAGACAATAACTTCAAAAGCTATTAAGATGGATTGGAAAGGGAATGAGACAAGCTAAAATTTATAAACTATAGTTTGTAATATATATAATCAAATGGTTACAAAAAAGAGGGGAAGGAAAATTTCTAAAAAAGTTAAAAAGATTAGTAAAAAGAATGTTAAAGAAGGATTAGTACGGTCGACAAAACGGAAGATGAAGCTTGTTTTGAAAAATTTAATTTTATTTACGATATTGACACTTGCATCATTTCTTCTTTATACTTTTTCTAATAATGAATTATTTAGAAGTTTATTTGGGTTGTTAGCAATGATTCTGGGTTTTGTGGGGCTTGCATTTTTAATTGTTTTTTTGGCTTTATGGATTTTGAAGTTGATGAAAAAATAAAAAGTTTTATATTTTGTTCTGAAATTAATTTTATATGCTTTAATTTAGTATTATGCCACTTTAGCTCAGTTGGTAGAGCGCATGCTCGGTAAGCATGAGGCCCTGAGTTCAATCCTCAGAAGTGGCTTTTGCATTCGGTTTAGAAAGAGTATAAAATTTTTTATTCAACGTCTAAAACAAGAAACATATAAATAAGACATCTTCGTAGATTATTAATGAAATTACCTAGAATTAGTAAGGAGACAATCAAAGAACATGCAGAAGCTATTAAAGTTGCAAAAAAATCAAAGACCTTTAAAGCCCAGAGTAACAGAATTTCTAAAGAAATCTTAGAAGAAAATCCTGAGTTAGTAGACATTATACTTCCAACATTAGAATCTAAAAAATCAAAAGCCTATAAATCAGGTTATCTTGCAGGATTTACAACTATCTATGATATTTTAAGAAAACAAGCAAAGAAATCTAAATAACCTTTAGTTAAGTTTATAAGTCCTTTATCTTAACCCTGAATATGACTAAGGAAAATTTAGAAAACTTGAAAAAAGAATATGCAAAACTGCAAAAGAGATATGGGCTCCCGACATTTGAAGAATTGAATAATTATTTTGAGGTAGAAAAGGCATCAGAAAATGAGACAGATTTTCTTTTGAGGGAAATTCGGAAATTAATTGCAGAGAGACTTTTTAATTATTTACGATTCATAGAATCTCTTTTGAATCCAGTAAATGTTCCAATGTTTGTTTATTCTATTATTAAAACATTTGATGTTCAAGAAAAGGAGAAGCTTACAGAAATATACAAGAAGTTGGCTAAAAGGGAAGTAGAATTAATTGAATTGGATATTGATTCCACAGAAGAAAAGGAAGCGCAGTTTATCAAAGAGTCGTATAGATTGTGGCAGGGAATTAGGAAGGATGTTTTAGAAGTTATTGATGCTATAAAGAAAAATTGGGATACTAAAGTTGAGGCAGATAAAAAAGATTATTTTGGGTGAATTAGTATGGAAATGTTTAAAAATCCATTAAGAATTCTGAAGACATGAAGCTCTATAAGATGTTAGGGCCATTAATGATAACCATTTTTTCATTAATGATTGGTTGTAAAATGGAAGAAAAAGATATGTATGGTTTTACTGTGCAGAATTGGAAGGCTGTAATGGCAGGATTTCCAAGAGAAGATGCATTTGATTATGATGAAGAAAAAGAAATAGCTTGTGTTGTTGACGGGGTCACAAGAGATTTTATAGACGGAAGTGTCGTGGGAAAGAATATTGAGAGTTTGATTAAAGTAAAAAAAGGATTATATCCTAATTATGCAAAAGATGCTTCAAGAATAGTTGTTGAGGGTTTTATGGGTTACAAATCTTTTGAGTTAGCAAATGAGAGAGTATGGGATTATAATTTGAGAGCAGGACTTGTTCCTCCTGATTATCTTGCTAAAGATTTGGCAGGATGCACTGCTGCAGGAGTTTTTGAAGAAGGTGGAGAAATTCATTGGAGCTTTATAGCTGATTCTGGAGTTGCTATTGTTGATAGACAAGGAAATTTAAAATTTAAAACTTCTGATGAAGGTCCACATTCTCATGAGAAAAATCCATATTTAGAAGCTATCTTAAAAGCTAATGGTGGTTTTGTTAGTGCAAAAGGAAGAAAAATTATAAGAAGTCAATATAGAAATAATCCAGATGAGCCTTTTGCATATGGTGTTTTGACAGGAGAGCCAGAAGCAGGGTATTATATTAGAAAAGGAACTATTAAACCAAATTCAGGAGATTATGTTTTGCTTTTTAGTGATGGGGTAGGAGAAATAATTTTCCTTAAGAATGAAGAAGGGAAAGAAAGATTAAATGAAGAATTTGTTGAGAAATTAATGAGAAGTGATGCAAGAAAATTAGAAAGATATTGTAAGAAAAGAATTGGAACTGAAGGAACCTTGGTTGTTTGGAATATAGAATAATTTTTATACTTTATTTTTCTTTTTGATTTATGAAAAGCTTGCCTTTTGTTAAAAAACAAATATTGATTTTATTTGTTTTTTCTTTATTAATTTCAATAGCAGCAATAATCCATGGAATATATATGCATTTAGATTTTTCACAGATAAAGAGATTAACGATTGAAGGTTTGATTTTAACGCTATTTGTAATTTTCCCTGCAATTTTATTTTTAGAATGGATTTTTGATATGAACAATAAAAAGAAATTTGATTAGATTGAGAGAAAAATTAGGAGAACTAAATAATTAACTAACTTTCCAAAATTTCCTCCAAGTCAATTTCAAAGAGTGTTACAGGCATTTTTATTCTCCAATTCTTTAAAATTTTTGGGTGAATTTCTCCTATGAAACCGATTACTTTAGTGTTTTCTAAATTTGCTCGTTTATTCCCCCCCAAATCCTCACCTAAAGGTTCACTCCCACCCTTAAATTTTGAATTAATATTAGTCCTCGCAAATTTTTCATCATCAACTAAACATATCTCAGCAACTCTGCCTTCAATAAAATGTGGAGGGAATTCCTCTGGTTCTTTAAGTTTTATTTTTATGTTAGCCATTTTAGATAAATATTCAATAATTTGTTTTAGTTCAGTGAAGTTCCCAGGTGTAATTGCTGCAGCAAGATGTTCTGATTCAGTAATCCCTCCTCCAACTTCCCTAACTCGCGAAATCGCTCGGTCATCCCCATACCCTCCCGCCCTTTGTTGCGGTTTGCTAATTTGTCCTTCGCGAAATCGCTCGCCACCCTTAACCTTTGCGAAATCGCTTTCTTTTGTTTCAAAAACTTTTCCTATTTCAAATATCTTCTGAGGATATTCTGAATCAATATTTTCTGATAATATTTTTAGAAGATAATGTGCTAAATTTTCTCTTAAGATTTTGTAATCTGTTTTTGATTCTTTAACTTCAATAAAATCCTTAGTTTTAAGCCCCATTTTTTTAAATTGATCATTTTTATTTGTCAAATGATAATTTGAAATTTCAATCATACTCATTCCTGTTAAAATACCTGAAATTTTTCTTTTAATTGTTTCTTTTTGATTTTCCTGCCCGATTGTTGAGATCTGAGGAATCTCCGGAATAAAGTTTTCATATCCATATGCTATTGCCACGTCCTCAATTAAATCAACTTCATGAAGAATATCTGTTCTCCATGCAGGAGTTTCTACATAATTCTTTTTGTAATCATGCCCCATTTTTTCAATTAGTTTTTTAAGTTGTTTTTCGTTTAAATCTAATCCAAGTAATTTATTAGTGTTGTTTAAAGAGAGTTTCATTTTTTCTGATTTTAAATTTGGGGTTGTTTGTTTTTTAGGGTATCCAAGTTCCATCTGATAAATTTTTCCACCCATTTCTGATAGTGTTGTTACAATTATTTCTAAGCATTTATTTAATGTATAAAAATCAAATCCAGAACATTCAACAAAAACATCTTTTGTTTTTTCTGTAATTTTTCCTGTTGATTTGGAATTAATTATTGGAGGCATGCTTAGAATATTTTTATTTGCATCTATGAAAATGGGGAATTTTATTTTTCCTGCTAAAAGATGAGCATATTCTTTTCCAGCAGGATGTCGTTGCAAAATTTGTAATCCAGACATTTCTTTTTGTGTTTCAAGAGGAATGAATTTTATTTTATCTGGTTCTATGGCTTTGTATATAATTGGAAGTTTAATTTTTTCAAGAGGATAAATTCCAATCGCAACTTTTTTTCTTTTTCTTCCAATAGTCGTATGCAATTTTTCTTGAATTTCAATAATCTCTTTTATTTTTTCATCATCAAGATGCAATCCTTTAACAATCGCACATGCTGTGTAGGGCCTAACATTTTTTACAGAAGAATCTATTTTTATTTTGTAATCTTTTTCTGGCTTGTATATTTTGTATTTTTTTAGTCCAGAAGTTTTTCCTAAAAAAGATAAAAAGCTTCTTTTGAAACCTTGATATGAAAGCATGTCTGGACGGTTTGGGAAAACTTCGATTTCAATTTCTTTATCATTAAATCCTTCTACAGTTGTGCCGAACATGGCTATTTTATTTTGCATTTTCTCATCTAATTTTCCAATTTCTTTTTCAAATTGTTTTTTGTTGAGGGTTATTATAGCCATTTTTTATTATCCTGCAAATTTTTTTGTAAAATAGTTTCTATTTGTGAAGAAGAATATAATGCTTCTTTTTCAATAATTTTAAAACCCCTTTTTAAAAGAAAATCAACCATTTCGTTAGTGTGGGTATCAACTTGGATTATTTTAAAATTTTGTTTTTTGGCATATTGTTCTAATGGGTTATATAATGATAATCCTATACCTACTTTTTTATTTGCTAAAGAAACCCTGAAATTTTTTATTTCTAATATATTCTTTTCCTTTTTATGTGGCTGGAAAATATTAACTCCTAAGATTTCTGAATCTTTTTTAGCATAATAGGCTTTTTTATAATCAAATTCTAATTCTCTTTTACATTTCTTAGCCCATTCATCATAATCAGGATAATTTAAATTAAAAGATTTAATATACTGATAGATTTGCATAATTTCTTCAGAAGAACTTGCTAATTTTATTAATTGTTCTATTTTCATTTTTGATTAAATTCCCAAAAACCTAAGTTCCCTTTTTGTTTAATTTTTTTTATTCTTTTTGGATTTTTTAAAATAAAACCTTTGTTTCCCCAACCTGTTCCAGCTAAATGCAAATTTTTATCCTTTAATAATTCTTCATTATTAGGATATGTTTTTACTTCAGTTAATTCTGCTTGTCCAACAATAAATCCATTTGGGAGATTATGAAATCCAAATTTTTCCATAGATTCTTTATCTGGAATTTTTGAGCTATGGATTAAAAATTTCCCCCGAAATTTTGTATTCCATTTTCTAATTTCTATTTTTTTCTTTCCTTGCAAGATTAATTCTGCCCATGGTTGTTTTAGTGATAAGGCTTTCATTTCATCCAAAATTTCATTTTTCTTAATTTAGTTAAATCGTTTTTGTAAAGTTCACGCAGGTCTTTTACTTGATAATAATCCATTATGCTTCTGTCAAAACCAGGGCCCCAAGCGAGAACAGGAATATGTTTTCCTAATAAAGGAATTGTGACTTCTGGTCTGAAAATGCCTGCTCCTCCAAGTTCAAGCCAAACTTTTTTTCCAGGGTTCCAAACATCAATCTCCACACTTGGTTCTGTGTAAGGAAAGTATGCTGGGCGAAATCTTATTTTTTCAAATCCCATTTTTGTGAAAAATTGTTTTAAGTAGCCAAGTAAATTCCTAAAATTAGCATTTGGGTCTACAACTATTCCTTCTGTTTGATTAAACTCAAAACCATGACTCCAATCAACTGTTTCATTTCTAAAACATTTTCCTATTGCGAAGAACTTTGCGGGAAATTCGTCCTTTTTTAATTGTGAGAGAGTTTGGCTTGAAATACAAGTTGTATGAGTTCTTAATACAAGTCTTTTTGCTTCTTCTTCATCCCATAAATACTGCCAACCTTTACTTCCTTCTGTTCCTTTTTCATGACTTTTTTTTACATTTTTGACTAATTTTTTATCTGGTAATGAATCTTTTTTATTAATAAAAAAAGTATCTTGCATTTCTCTTACTGGATGGTCTTGAGCAGTGAAGAGGGAATCAAAATTCCAGAATGAGCTGACGACGATGTTTCCAGTCATTTCTTTAAAACCCATATCTGTCCAGATTCTTCTAGCATAATCTATTGCTTGATTTACAAAATGACGTTTTCCTCCGCTTATATTTGGGACAGGAGAAGAAACATCATATCTTCTAAATTTTTTCCCTTTCCATGAAGATTCTTTTTTTAACATTGCTGGGGTTATTTGTTCAATTAAATCTTGTGTTTTTTCTTTTGATTCACTTATTTTTTTCCCTATTTCAGTTATTTTTATCCCCACTTTTTTCGCATTTTTTGTTTGGATTATGTCCTTTCTTCTTTCAAGCGTGTTTAGTGCATGGAGTTGTTCTGATTTTAAGGAATCATATTCAAGAGGCAATGTTTCTAAAAATAATTCTTCAAGACTTTTTTTTGAAATCTCCTCTTTATTCCCTATAAACATAACATTTCCATTTTTCACCTCGATAAATGCTTTTTTCTTTAATGCCCCAATCGATGCTTTGAATTCATCATTAGAAAGTTTGCTTTGTTTTTGTGCATCTTGTAATTTAAGAATCCTTTTTTCATCAAGTAAATTTAACAGTCTTCTTTCAGGCAATCCTTTTTTTCGATAAAGAGCTCCATTAATTCCAATTTCAATTATCTTTTTTATTTCATATGATAATTTTATTATTCCTTTATTTTGTAAATATTCTAATGCCCTAATTACAGAAACTCTGTCTAAATTTGATTTTTTGCATATTTCCTTAATATTTTCATTTAGATAAGGAATAATTTTTCTTTCATTAGGACTTAGAGATTCAAGTATCTTCTTTAATTCCATATATCTTTAGCGTATAACTATTTAAAAAATGTTTCTTAAAGATTACGTTCGCTCCAAACTCGCTCACGATTGATGGGTCAACATTGGCCTTCGGACACGATGTTTAGCTGAATTTAATTAATAGACTAATTTTGATAATATGTTTATTATTCCTTATTAATGATGAGCGAAGCGAACTAAATTTTACTAGCCATCCCTGTTAGCATTAAAAAGAACCCGCTGGTTCTTTTTGAATCTCCTCGAAATATTGAATACCCAAAGAGGGCATAAACGGCGATTCTTTTGCTCGAGTCCACACTCGCTTTTAGGGATTAGGCTCGTGTAAACTCTCGTGGCCTCTGGAAGAATCACGAGCCAACGAATTATAATCCTTTTACCATGTTCGTTGGCATCCCAAGGACTAACCCAACTGCTTTTAAATCATAAATATCTCTTTGTTTTTGGGTTATAAATTTCATTCTGAGTTTATTTTTATTACAGAGTTTTATATTTTGTTTTATTCTTGCAAGAATTTCTGCTTTTTGTTTCCCTTTTGTATTTATGATTTCATCAAGATTTATTCCTATTGCAACATTGTTCTTTTTTGCTATTTTTGCAAGGACTTGATTAAA
>JAGLWP010000030.1 GCA_023133375.1 Candidatus Pacearchaeota archaeon
ACCAGAGTCATCCTTTGAGGAGTCACCTGCTTGCAGGTTCTTGCCTCGAAGAGGTTCTCGTGCCCTTCGAGTATGCCCTCCTTGGGTATCCTTTGAGGAAACCCCTTCATTTAAACCATCATAACAACCCTTAACAAAATCATACTGAAAATTCTTAGGATATTCTAAAAAAGTCCCACCCATAATTATCAATTCAACTTTATCAGTTGGATGGTTCATTGCCTTAAAAGCTTTAATCCTGCTCCTAACCTGCTCGCAAGCATCGTAATTAACTTGAGACGCTCTTAAAACAACAGGAGATTTCGGAGTATAACTCTGTGGAACATTTAATGAAGGACAATAAAGGCAGGTCCCATGTTTGCACTTTCTCGGGGGCAACATCACAGCTACAGGAACAATTCCTGACGCACTTCGCGACGGTTTTCTAATTTCTCCTTTCTGTGGAATTAACATATAATTTCAGAATAAAAGTGCTTTTAAACATTCTTCAATCAAAAATACATGAAAATAGTTCGCAACAAGTTGCTCAGAATAAACAATTATCTCAAATGAATCAATAATTAATTGCTTTAACATCCGAGCAAAGCGAGCAAATTTTTAAATCAAAGTTTCTTCTATCTCTCATGAATCAACAAAAAATCTGGGACAATATTGCAAAAGAATGGTTTAAGTTTAAAACAAAACCTGCAGAACACACTTTGCAGTTTTTAAAAAACAAAAAAGGAAAAATCCTTGACTTGGGAAGCGGTTCAGGAAGACATCTAAAAAAAATTGGTTCTGACAATAATTCGTCTGCGCCGAAGGCGCTGACGGGTGGGAAAGGGCGGGAATCCAGAACCAAAATCAAAAATGGAAAAATGTATCTCGTTGATTTTTCTGAAAAAATGATTAAATTAGCAAAAAAAAGAGCAAAAGAAAAAAACATTGATGCTGAATTTTCTGTCGCAAGTTTAGAAAAACTTCCTTTTAAAAATAATTTTTTTGATTATGCAATTGCAATAGCTTCCTTACATTGTCTTGAACCAAAAAAACAAAAAAAAGCAATCAAAGAATTGTTCCGTGTTTTAAAAAAAGGTGGGCAAGCAGAAATTGCTGTCTGGAACAAACAATCAAAACCTTTCAAAAATGCAGGAAAAGAAAAATATATTGCATGGCGTGATAAGGGAAAAAGGTATTATTATTTATTTGACGAAAAAGAAGTCCACGAACTTTTCAAAAATGCAGGATTTAAAATAATCTCAAAAGAAACCCCAAAGAGAAATATTATTTTTGTTGTTGAGAAATCTGATTGATAAATTGCTCCGCATTAGACTTTGTCATGATGCTTCGCTAAAATTCTATTATTCTGTAAAAGTTTCAAAGCTCTGTAATTATTTAAGCCAATGTGAAAAATTTTATTACGCAATTTTTTTCTTCCTCGAAAATTTCATTATATCAAAAAAAGATTTCCTTTCAAACTCTGTTATTTCCATATTTTTCAAGTTAATAACAACCTTAATCATCCCCAACATTGAAATAAAAACCGTACCAACAAGCAAATCCTTGCCTTCAAGATGCTGAAAAGAAAAAAGAATCTTCTGAATTTTCTTTTTAATCTTCTCCTTCTCCATTCTCTCCTCAATCATTTTCTCTACATTTTCAAAATCAAAGTCATGCTCTAAAGAAATTTCTTCTGGCACATGCCCAAAAGTTTCAACAGGAATTAACTGCATATCCTCAAGTTGAATGCTCATCATCTTTCCATTTTCATTTGATTTGCCTTGCTCACTATCGTTCGCTCGTAACTGATTAGAATTATTAACATCAAAACTTCTTTTATCATTAACTGAATTATCAATCTCACGAGCCTTTGGCGAGGGTAAATTAGGGAGGGTGGGTGGGAAAGGAATATAAAAATCAAAATGTTGTTTATTGTCTTGTCCTGTTTTATCAATAATAAAAAAACCAGAACACGGAAAAGAATCTGGGTGCTCCTTCATAAAATTTTTAAAAACATCAGAATTCTTTAATTTTTCAACATAAAATTGGAAGTTCATTCCCTCTCCTCAATCTCTTCTTTAATCATATCTATAAATTTCTCAATAGACATCTTTTTAATTTTCTTATTTCCCTTAACCCGAACAGCCAAACTTTTATCTTTTTGTTCTTTATCTCCTGCAACAATTATATAAGGAATTCTCATAATCTCAGCATCTTTAACTTTTGATTGAACAGTTCTTGGTGTAAAATCTGCATCAATTCTCAAATTAGGAACAGACTCTTCAAGTTTCTGAATTACATCTTTAGCATATTTTTCATTTCTATCTGTAAAACTCAACACCCGAACCTGAACCGGCGCAAGCCAAGTTGGAAACCTTCCTTTATAATGCTCAATTAAAATTCCAATAAATCTTTCCAAAGCACCATAAATAACTCTATGCAACATTACAGGTCTTTTCCTTTTGTTATCCTTATCCATATATTCTAAATCAAATCTTTCTGGCATAGCAAAATCTAATTGGAGTGTAGCACATTGCCACTCTCTTCCTAAACTATCTTTTATATGAAAATCAATCTTCGGTCCATAAAACGCACCATCTCCTTTATTCAATTTATATTTAATGCTTTGTTTATCCAAAACTTTTTTTAAAGCATCCTCTGCCTTATCCCAAATCTTATCACTCCCAATTCTTTTTTCAGGACGAGTAGAAAGTTCAACACGATAAGACAAATTAAATTTTTTATAAAAAATATCTACTAAATCTATGACTCTCACAAGTTCAGACTCTAATTGCTTTTCAGTACAAAATATATGTGCATCATCTTGAGTAAATTGTATAACTCTAAAAAGTCCTCCTAAAACTCCTGAAAGTTCCTGCCTATGCACTACACCAAGCTCCCCAACTCTCAAAGGCAAATCTCTATAACTTTTCGGCTTTATTTTATACACCAACATCCCCCCAGGACAGTTCATAGGTTTAACTGCAAAAATTCTTTTTTCATATTCTGTTAAAAAAATATTCTCCTTATACTTTTCCCAGTGTCCTGAAATTTGCCATAATTTTTTATCTAAAATTTGCGGAGTTGAAATCTCTTGATATCCTGCTCTTTTATGAATCTCCCTCCAAAAATTAATAAGTTCATTCCTAATTATCAAACCATTGTCATGCCAAAAAACCATCCCCGGAGCAGTCTCGTTAAAAGAAAATAAATTCATTTGTTTCCCAAGAATTCTATGGTCATTATCCTTAAGCTTAGATGTATCTAATTTTGTCTTTGAGATTTCTCTAAGTAATTGTTTTTCATTATATTTCTCTTCCTTTTCTTCACCAACCTTAATCTCTCTTGACAATTCACTTAATGGGTGTCCTTTAACTTTTAATTCAAATTCTTTGTAATAACCAAACGGAGCTCGAGTAACTTTAAAATTTTTCTTCAGCTCTTTCTCAGCACCTTGCAAAATCTTAACAGCAATCTCTGGCAAAGCCAAATCACTCGATAAATGCGCGTAAGGATAAAGAACTATATTTTTCACCTTCACTTGTTTTGCAATATCTTCAACATTTTCAACCAAACTGCCCACAATCTTATGAATATTTTTATCACTTTTTTCAACAGCTGTCAAAATAACTAACACTTCTTCAATTCTTTTAGCTTTTTTCTCTTCCTCAGAAAGCGGTTCAATCTTTTTAAGAGCCTTTTTCAATGGTTTAAATTCAATGTAATCACAATGCAAAGACAAGATTTTCATGCATATACTAAAAAAACCATATTTATAAAATTTAGCAAAACACAAACTTTAAATAATAACTTCTAAGGGGAATAAAATGAAAAAATCAACAAAAATCTTTGGATTAGCAGGAATATTGTTAGTTGGCATGACAACTGCTTCAAACGAAGTTCCTTTAAACACAAAAAATCTCAACAGGAGAATCCCAATAGTTGCTGCTCCAAATCTGTTTAAAGGAATTGAATTAGTTGACATTCCAAAAATAGAATTACCAGAAGCAAAAGTTCAAGAATCTCTAAGACCCTATGGTCCAAAAAGATTAAATGAAAAAACATTAAACAAATTCATAAATTTTATTTATAAAAATGTAAAAGTTTCAGCAGTTGTAGATAAAAAATTTGTCAAATCAATTGTAGACGCAGAGTCAGAAAGATATGTATATGTCAAAAGCAACGTGGGGGCAAGGGGGCTTATGCAATTAATGCCTGATACCTGGCACATAATGGAAAAAGAATCAGACTTTTACAAAGAAGCTTTTAATCCCTATAAAAATCTCAGAGCAGGAATAAAATATCTTGACCATCTCAATACTTATTGCAAGGGAACTTTTCCCAAATGGAATAAATTATCTGTAAAAAATAAACAAATTATAATCGCTGCCGCCTATAATGGAGGAATAGGGAGATTAATGAAAAATAATTGGGATATAAATGAAATGCCTGAAGAAACAAGACTTTATGTTAAAAAAATAAAAAAATTTAATCCCTAAACAATTTATTAACCTGTTTTCTAGCTTTTTT
>JAGLWP010000031.1 GCA_023133375.1 Candidatus Pacearchaeota archaeon
AATTTTTTTAAATTATTAAAACTATCTGAATCTTTTTTATCATACGCCTCTTCTAATTTTAACTCTATTTCCTCAAGTGTTTTAACAAGCTGACTAAGAACAGGAATATCCTCTTTTTTCATAATCGAAATAAGGAATATAGATTATTAAATATTGTGATATTGGACAGACTCAAACTTAAGAAGTTTTGTAAAAACTTTAATGTTTTTTACTGCTCAATACCAAATTCTCTAAGAACTTCTTCAGGTCTTTTGTAATACTTATGAATTACCTTCTGCACATGTTCAAACTTGAAAATTTTCTTTTGATATAAGGCATAAATTAATTGCACCCTCCTTCTGAATTCCAAATCAAGCTCTTCCATTCTAAGTCCATATCTCAATGCTATCTTCTCTAATATTTTACTATTGCTTTTAAAATAAAAATCATCTTCAGCAGGATTCCATTTAAATGGGGTGTTTGTGAGTGCAATTCCGTCAGGATTGACATTTATTATTTCAACAATTTCCTTAAGTTTTCTTGTCTCCTGTTTATTAACAATTGCATGAGTCATAATGCAAATACAATCTAATACATTTACAAGAGTCGGAGAAAGATTTATTGGAGGCGTTTCTAATCTTTTTATTATTGTATCAACAGAATCTGCATGCATAGTACTTATAGAAGCATGTCCAGAAGCCATACCCTGAAATAACACAAATGCTTCCTTACCTCTGACTTCCCCAACAATAACATAATCAGGATTCTGTCTAAAAGAACTTTTCAATAATGTAAATAAAGTTATTTCATTTTTTTCACCAGGCATAGTTGAAGTTCTGACAACACTTGGTAACCAATTCTCCCTCGGTAAATTCAGTTCGCGCGTATCTTCAATACTCACAACACGTGATTCAGGAGGGATAAAAAATGCAATAGCATTCAATAAAGTAGTTTTTCCTGATGCTGTTCCCCCTGTAATTAATATATTCATTTTATATTGAATTAAAATCCATAAATAAGCTAACATCTCAGGACTTAAAGTGTTAAAATTAATTAATTGTACAGGAGTCCAAGGCATCTTCGTGAATTTTCTAATTGTGAAGGTGGGCCCTTTACTTGTAACGTCTTTTGTGTAAGTTGCATTTACTCTGCTTCCATTAGGCAGGCTTCCATCAAGAATAGGATTTGCATATGAAATATATTTCCCGCATCTTTGCGCAAGTTTCTCAACAAAACCCTCAAGCTCTTCAGCTTTTTTAAAAATAGTATTGGTCTTCATGTTTCTGTATAATCTATGAACTATGTATAAAGGGCTGTTAAGTCCGTTGCATTCAATATCTTCAATAAAATAATCTTTTAAAATCGGTTCAATCTCATTAAAACCAATAAAATCTCTGCACAAATAATAATATATTTTCTTATAACTTTCATAAGAAAGATTCAACCCAAATTCAACAGCTAAAATCTTGAATCTTTTATCAATATATTCCAGGAGAGCCTCCACCCCCCTCTCAACAACACTATAAAAATTAATCATATTTCTCATTGCTTCAATTATTTGTTCTTTGTATTTCTTTTCTTCATTTGTCAGAATAGGTTCTTCAATTTCATACATAAGTTCATAAATCTTGGAGTCCCAATAAATGTGCACAAATGCAAAAGGAGAAATAAGACAATACCTAATATCAACTTTTGTTTTATCTTTTAGTTTTTTTAATGGAGGAATCTTTGGAGAAAAATCAATCTGCACTCTCGGATAATCAAATATTCCCTGTTGCATTTTATATTATAATAATATTGATTATTATTTTATTATTTTCGTCTTCTCCTTCATTTTTGAGAAGTAATTTATATGGAACTGATGATTTACTTAATATTTCTAATTCATTTTCCCCATCATACTGTAGATTATAAGCACTACTATAATCTCTTGTCAAGTTTACTATATTAACATTGCCTTTTGTTTCAGTAAAAGCAAATATGTTGCCTTCAGTTTCTATTTTTTCTCCTGGTTCGCTGTAAGTGTGCCTGCTTTCCATTTCAAAAATTATCATATCATTAATCCCGTCTATTCTTAATTCCCCTTTTTTAATTCCTAATTCAAGTATTCTTTTGTTCCCCGAGCATCCTATATTTAATATTGTTGACTCAATTTCTTTAAGCATAGTAATTGATTGGTCAATAAGTGTTTTATCTTGTAATTTTTCTATTTGAGGTTTGGCAAATGTTAAAACAAGTCCAATCATAACAAATGCAATCAAAGTATAAATTACAGTCTCAACCCACACCTGCGAGCGTTTTGGCGTCGGACAAATTTTTTTCCTGATTCGTGATGTCAAGGCGCGAGTTCCAACCTTATTTTTTACAAAAAAACTAAACCTCTTTTTCATAAAATTCTGAACAAAATCTAATTTAAATACTTAATGCTTAAATTATTAAAAACAAACTTCTATGTTAGAAATAGTATCAGAAACCTCACATTGTTGTCCACCTATTATAGGAGCAATTTTTATCAAGTCTGGTTTTTCTGTAAAGCCACTCGCTATATATGTTCTACCAGCATTTTTTCCAGGAAGTTTTATAAAATCAGTTCCAAATCCAGTTGAACTATAGTTAGCTAAACCAGGAATTGGCTGAGCATCATTTGTTAATGTATAACTATTTGTGCTGCCTTCTGAAGATACAGAAACTATCACTTTATCAACTTCAATATCTCCAATGTTCAAAGAAAATTGAAAAGTGTCATCTATTGAATCATAACAAGTATATATGCCATTGATTGTAACTTTATCATAATTTCCAAAACATGCTTCAGAACTTTCCATCTGTTTTCTTATTAAATTATTCACAACACCCCAAACAATTACTGTTGCAGCCAAAACCAACGCAATCAAAATAATAGCTGTAATAACTCCAGATAATCCTTTATGGTTTTTTGGAAAAAAACTATTTTCCGAAGGAGATGTTTTATAAAATAATTTCCTTTCCATATCGCCCCTCACAAATATAAGTTCTCTTTCCCTTATCAGAAGTTCCTACCAAAATAGGAATTAATGTTATTTTATCTCCACTAACACTTATGCTCCCTGAAAATGTTCCTCCTTGTTTTAATCCAGTTTCATCCCATTCAGAATAGTCATCATGATTTATTTCTTCAGTACTATGCCCCCCTGCTGTAGATATTTTCATGTTCATCTTGAAAATTGGGACATTCCCTGTATTAACTATACTTAATATACCAGAAGAAGAATAACTCGCATCAAATTTAACATCATCACAAACTAATTTTATATTTTTTCCAAACTTTGTCACACTTTCTCCAACCATCCCCCTAAACCATATAAAAATAATTAATCCAATCACAACTACCATCCCAATTAATAAAACAGTCGCAATAACCGGTGAAATCCCTTTCTTTGTCCTCTTTTTTTTCATATTATCTTATACATTTTTAAGTTTATAAATTTTAATGTTAGTTATGGTTCGCAACAACATGTATTTGCTTGAGCCCCCGCAGTACAATATTCATCACCATCACATTCATCATCTACTCCACTTACACCACAACTTACATGATCTCCAGTATCCCCTAATCCATCTACATCAAATTCATCTATATTTACCCACGCACCACCACTGACATCATCACATTTACTTGGAGTTTGTTTACAAATTCCAGTGGTGTAACCACCTCCTTCTCTATTTCCAATATATGCACACCAATCAGCACAATTAACAACACTACCGGGAATGTATGGTTCACATCCACCATTTTCATCAGGAATATATCCTGAATTACATATACAGTCAACACAATTCGCTGGAGTTGGAGTTCCATCACATTCAACACCAGGGTCTTCCCCAGCCCCTTCCCATTCACCATTACAAGAACTTACCAAACAAACTCCATCAACACAGGTTCCATCACAAGGTCCACAAACAGTTTCATTTCCACAACCATTTAGTGCTGGACCACAAACCAATCCAGTACAATCAGGTTCTATTACTCCCTCACAATAGGTATTACAATCATACTCTAAACAAGTTTCATCCACACAAATAGTAAGAGCACAAGAACAATCAGGAGTACAAACAACACACTGTCCATCTGCATCACAAACCTCCCCAACACCAGTACAAGTTCCACAGTCAGTTTCATCATAAGGAAGACAACCATCATCTCCACACACCCTTCCATCACAATTTGGTTCACAAACTTCAGGCTCCACCCAACAACTCAAAACCTCTTCAACCCGAGCATTACTACAACTTGCAAACCT
>JAGLWP010000032.1 GCA_023133375.1 Candidatus Pacearchaeota archaeon
CAGAACTTGGACAAAGAGCAACAATCATGCAACAACAAGCAACTAAAATTTTAGGAGATACAAATACTGTTTTGAGAAGCGTTCTTAATATTATTTATGACTTAAAAGAATTCAGAATAAGATTAGAACATTATAAAGGCTTAAAATCCAAAGACGAAAATGAAAAAGACTCTTCTATCTTGGCATTAAAACAACTTTGGATGGACAAAGTAGACATAGCAAAAGGAAACTCAAGTATTAAAGCCATGGCTTTAGGACAAGCAGGATTTCAAACATTAATTGATGCTTTTTTGGTTGCTAAAGATATAAAGGACGTGGACAAAATTGATTTAAATGACAGAATAAAAAGAATTTTAAAACCAAGAATTTTAGAATTTAATTCTTGGGTTGAACAATCAGAAAAAGAATTAAGCAAAAGATATGAACTTGAAAAAAATTATTTAAAAAGTCAGGTAAATAGTTTAAAACTCTACTCACGGTGGGTAAAACCATATTTAATAGCCGCGCAACAACTTGAATCCAAACAAGGTGGAAGAGAACCAGCATTAGTAAAAACATTCAATACAATCCTGCTTGAATTAACTTTAATCGGAAAAAGAAAAATTGATGCAAAAGAAGAATCATTAAAGGGAAATTTTCCAAAAGATTTCATAAAATTAAAACCAAAAAGAGATTATTACAATTGTATTTTAGTAGATTTTATTTTTCGGGGAATCCCTCAAAGAGCGGGACAACAACCACATTATACTTTTGGAGGAAAAGCTGAAATAACTTTTAGAGGTTATGCATTAAATGAAGATGAACTCAAAAAATTTGAAGAAGAACTTGAGAAATCAGAGGTAAATGATGTTTTAACATTAATTGAAGGAACAACTACGGAAAGTTTGGAGCAGTTACAAGAAGAAATTAATTTCTTTTTAGAAGAAAACGAAAACAAAGGGGAAAAAACAAAACCAAAAGACGAATCAAACCCTTTCTTTGCTTTAATCGGAAAATATGACAAAAAAGAAGGGAAAAAAGAAGAGGATAAAGAAAAAAAGAAAACCATAATCAAACCAGATGATTTTATCGAATCAGAACATCTTAGAGCTTTTGCAGCAGAAAACGCAAAAGAAACGTCGTTTGATTTATTTGATATATACAAAAAATCTCATGGTATGCCAAGTTATACTTAAGGTAATTAATAATGGCTAAAGAAAAAAAGAATTCTAAAAAGAGCAAAATAAAAGAGATTAAAAAAGAAAAAAAGGAAATTGAAAAATCAGAATTAGAAAAAAACATTGAAAAAATAGGAAAAACAATTGAAGACGATGAATTCCATGAATTTCTCCAACCAGTTGAAATCCCCGCGCCAGTTCTCACAAAAGTAGAAACCCCAAATCTGGAAGTAAATATTTCTTCTTCTCCCATGACTCAATCAAAAGAAAAAGAAACAGGAATTGATTATATTACAAAGAATGAACCACAAAATGAACCAAAATACGCAGGAGCAATTACCACAGATAATTTAGATGAAAAAAAATATGAAAGTGAGTTTCGCCCCCCAATATTAAGACAAACAGAATCAGGAAGATTACGACAAGAAGTTTTAACACCCCAAAAAGAAGCTGGGATGGAAATGAATAATATCCCAGAAGGAATTGAAACAAATATACTTGAACAAAAAAGAAGAGAACCATTTGAAACAGGAGAAAAAAAATATAGGAAAATTAATTTTTAGATAAATTTAGATTTTAACTTCTTAAAGTTAATAAATAAAAAATAAAATTATAGTTAGATGATAGAGCCTTTAATTGAAGTGCATGAAGAAGATGGAAGAAAAGCAGAAAAATATTATATAAAAGCAATTGAATATAAAGAAAAGAGAAAAAATTTTCGTTATGCAGCTAGAATTGCAGTAAGAGCAAAGATGTTGGAGAGGGCTGTTGAAAACTATGAAAGAGGGGGATATTTCTTAGAAGGTGCTAAAGTTGCAAGAAAAGCTGGAATGACAGATAAAGCAAATCAACTTCAAAAAAGATATGATGAAAGAAAAGAATATTTCAAAAAGTTGATTGATAAACTAGAAAAAGAAGAACAGGAAACTCGTTATTGTACAGAACCTAGCAATGGTTACCGTAATGAATGTGGAGAATGGGTTGGGGACGATGGCCTATGCAAAGGGATGTAATTTTTATTTTAGATAAATTAATATATAGACTCAGAAATCGACTCTGCCATATTTCTTCGTTAATAATTAAATTAAGCGAACATCACGACAAAGTCTGATATGAGTGATATTAATCCGCAAGCGTTAGCGAACGCAATTATTTTAAATGACAATTTCCTTATTAAAACATGGGAAAAGGGGATTATCATATTAGTGATATTTATCAAGGAGGATATTCCTCTCTTAAACCAAGTTACGGCGATGTATTCACAGGATATAGGATTAATGCTGGAAGTCTTGGACTAACAACTGACCCAAGAAATGCAAATGTCTTACAGGAAGCTTCATCAAAACTTGCAACAGGTGTAAAACAAATAGAAATTTCTGCAGTACAACCTGAAGTTTTCGAATCAATTCCAAAACAACAATTAAAAGAACTCAATAGATTAAGTAAATTAACAGGCGTGGATATTTCAGTTCATGGTCCAATTATAGAAGCTTCTGGATTAACAAAAGACGGATTTACTGAATCAAATAGACGCTCAGCAGAAAGACAAATGAGTTCAGCAGTTGAAAAAAGCCATGAAATAAATCCTCAAGGAAACATACCAGTAACATTCCACTCATCTGCTATGCTCCCAGGACAAATAACAGAAAAAGGAAAAGAAGCAGAAGAAACTCTTGCGATAAATGAAGAAACAGGCAGTATTTCAAGAATCCCATTAAAAGAAAGGAAATTCCCAGGTGAAGAAGGAAAACCAAACGTTGAAAAAGAATTGAATATCATAAACAAAAATCAATGGAAAGAAAACATTAGAAGTTTAGTTTATTATGCAAATCAGGGTGAAAGAGCTTTAAGAGATTCAGAAATTCTTGCAAAAACTGCTGCTGTAGAAAAAAAAGCAGGAAAAGAATTAACCCCTGAAGAAAAAGAAGCAGAATCTCACTTTCACATGGGAACAACATTCTTAAATGATTCATACAGAAATCTAAAAACTCTTTTTGAAACAGCCAGTACACAGTGCACTACTGAAAAAGAAAGAAGGGTATTAAACGATTTTGCGAATGAGATAAAACCAAAAATAGAAGAAATAAAAAAAGCAGAAAAAGAAAAAGATATTTTCAAAAGTGTCAGATTAAGAAAAGAGATTCTTGAAGATGGAGTTGACGTGCTTGACTCAGTTTCTCCACAAATTTTCAAACCCTTAAATGATTTTGCAAAAGAAAAAACAATCCAGACATTTGCAAATGTAGCATTTGATTCTTACAAAAAATTCAAAGACAAAGCACCGATAATCAGTATTGAAAATCCCCCGATTGGAGGAGCATTTGCAACAGGTGAAGAATTAAAAGATGTTGTTGAAAAAGCAAGAGAAAAATTTATTGAGCAAGCAACACAAGAAGGTATGTCAAAAAACCAAGCAAAAGAAGCTGCAGAAAAAGTTTTAGGAGTTACTTGGGACGTCGGACATATTAACATGCTCAGGAAGTATGGTTATGAAGATAAAGATATTATAAAAGAAACAGAAGCTGTGGCTCCTTTAGTAAAACATGTTCATCTTTCTGACAATTTTGGATTTGAACATACTGAATTACCAATGGGTATGGGCAATGTTCCTCTAAAAGAAATCTTAGATAAACTAGGCAAAGAAGGATTTAATGCAAAAAAAATTATTGAAGCAGGCAACTGGTGGCAGCATTTCAAAACCCCCCCAGTTAAAGAAACATTGCAAGCAGTTGGCTCACCAATTTATTCTATGGACATGGCTCCCTATTGGAATCAGTCATTAGGATTGCAACAAGGATATATGGGCGGTCTTGAAGGGCAATGGCTTCCTCAAATAAATTATGAAACTTTCGGAGGAGGTTTTTCTCAATTGCCAACAGAACTAGGTGGACAACGTCCAGGAGCACAAGGAAGCAGAATGAGTGGAACCCCTATGGAATAATTAATTACCTGCTCGCTAACGCTCGCATATTTCATAAAATAAATAATAAACAAAATTTCCATTAACAAAATAAAGTAACGAAGAACTTTGGCAGAGCCAAGTTCTGAGAAATATCCATAAGCGAACGAAGTGAGCCAAATCAAAAACATTTTAAAACTA
>JAGLWP010000033.1 GCA_023133375.1 Candidatus Pacearchaeota archaeon
ACATCTAAAACCTTTAATTCATCTATTGTTTTTCCTTTATATGTAAATTCTTTTTTTCTTATTTCCATTTTTCCTGTGTTTATTTCTTCCTCCTACCAGTTCTTCTTGGTCTTAATAATCCAACCTTTTTTCCAGGAGGAGCATTTCTCTTAGCAATTTTGCTCTTTGGATTTTTTCCTCTCCCAGAACCAAAAGGATGGTCTATAACATTAACTTTTACTGCAGAGGTTCTAGGCCATAATTTATTTTTTGCCTTTTTAATATGATGTTTCTTACCAGCTCTAACAATCGGTTTTTCTTGCCTTCCTGACCCAGCAATCTCTCCAATAGTTGCTCGACATTTTGGATGAAATTTCTTATCTTTTTTTGAAGGCATGGTAACAAAAACCCCTTCTTCTGAAATTCTTTTAATAACAGCAGAGTTCCCAGCACTTCTAATAAAAACCCCCCCGTCTCTTGGCCGCGATTCAATATTATAAATCTGGGTTTTTATTGGAATATTTTTCAATTCTGTGATATTTCCTTCTTTAAGTTCCTTGTCCCCAAAACTTATTTTTTGCCCCTCAATCATACCTCTAAATGCCGGCATGTAAAATATACCTTTATCATATTTCACTTTTGCTAAAGGAGCAGAATGCCCTGGAGAATTGAATAACTTAAGCACAGTCCCTTCTCCAGTCAATATCGGAGGATATTTTATCTTAAACCGAAATGCCTTTCTCCGAACTCTGTAAGTCTTGCTTCCATGCCCTCGCGCCTGTTGAATTATTCTTTTTCCCATATTTCTCTCCCTTCCAATTTTATTTTAAAAAATCCATGGTCATATCCATTATCTCTTGAATGTTCTTTACCTTTGCCCCAAAATGTTTCAATATTATATGGTTTTTTAAAAATCAATGAACCTTCATCTTTTTTTGGAGAGATTTGAGAATAATTTATTATTATTAATTGTATTGATTCTCCTCCCCCTCTTCCAACAAATAAGAATTGCCTTTTTCTTTTATCATTATCAAAGCACATAACAGGCATTTTTCTTCCTTTTACATTTACTATCTCCTCATGCATAATTTGGGTTAAATCTTTTCCATTCATTTTTACACCAACCCCAATTTCGTAGCTATATCAATAGCCGGAAATTTTGGTTTTAATTTAACATAAACATATTTTTTCCCATTCTTAATTAATACTCTAATTTTTTCAACTTTAACCTCAAACAGGTCTTCTATTTCTTTCTTAATCTCTGTTCTGGTTTTTCCTTTTTCTACTTTGAATGTTAAGACATTTTCTCTTTCAATCATCATAACAGCTTTTTCAGTAACTATTGGTTTCATTTTTTCAACACCTCTGGAATTTTATATTTAGAATATTCTGGAAAAAGATTTTTGCCATATTCTAATCTAGAATAGCATTCTCCTTCAAGTTTACAATCTTCTAATGCATTATGAGGTGTACCTTCTTTTGATACATTTCCATCGTCTACTTGTTTTCTTTGGTCAGGAATTCCACAGAAATTTAATACTCCTTTTAAATTCATATCACTATGCCCATCTTCTTTTAATAAATATTTTCCGTGTATTTCCTTATATCTTGTTTGAGCAATAGTTTGCAAATCCATTCCTCTTTGCCCAGCAGATTTTCTAAACTCATCCATGATATCATATCTCATACATCTATTCTGAATAAAATTCAAATCCCACCCAACATTCTGCCCAACAAATAATTTTTCCTCGCAACTTCTTACCCATTTTAACCATTTTAATATCAATTCTTTTTGTGATTGCTTGTTTTTGTCTAGCAAGTCTTCTTTTGTTTTTCCTGTAATTCTTAATGCTCCTTCCATTATTTTATCGTCATAATCTACCCTTCCCTCTTCTAAAAAATAATTCTTAGGATTTTCTAAATCAATAGATCCAATCTGCCAGATTCCACATTTTCCTGTGTCTATCCCACTCGATTCAATATCTAAAACTATCATTTTTTATTCTCCTTAAATTTATTTTCGAGCTCTTTAATTGCTTGTTCAGTATACATTGTCAATCTCCCAAGTCCGCCTTGCGCCAAATCTTTAATCCCCAAGTTTTTAACTTTTTTAACATCAAAAGTATTTGTCTTTAATTTTTCTTTTTCCCCCACAACAAACAACATTCCCGCATTACTTTTATATTTCCTTCCACGAAGTTTTCCTTTCCCACTTCTAATAGTTTTTTTTTTTATTGCAACATTAAACAAGTTCTCTCCTAAAATCTTTTGCAAAATTGAAAGAATCTCTTTTGTTTTCAACGAAGTAATTTTACTTTCTACTATTATTGGCAATTTCTTCACTTCTTCAATGCTGTCATATTTTTTAGCAACTTTCTTTTCGTCTGCAGTTGCACTTAATGCAGATAAAAATGCTAACTTAAATTCTTTTTTATTTATCTTTGAAGTATTTATCATTCCTAATACTTTTGGAGGATGAGCTCGCATACCTCCTCTCGCAAAAGGAATTTCTGCTGCTTCCCAATTAAATTGACTTCCTCTTCGTGAAAAAATCTTTCTAGGAACTCTTGACGCTCCCCGACCATAACCACTTTTCCAAACATGTCTTCTGTGAACTATCTTTCCTTTTGCAGAATGTTGTTTCCCAGCAACCAGGGAAGGAGCATAAGGCTGCATAGTTTTCTTCGCCTCTAAAACTTTTGCAACAATATCTTCTCTAATTTTTGCAGAAAAGCAACTAGGTAATTCAATATTTCCCTTCTCTTTTCCTTGTATGTCTAATATATTTACTTTCATCTCAACCCCTTCAACTCATAATTTTTTTTGAGTTGTTTTTTAGTTCCTCTCAAAGAAGCAGTAATTAATAATTGCCTTTTCGCCGGCCCTTGCACACTTCCATTCACAATAATATAATCTGTATTAATGTCTCCATAATTTTTTATATTTTTAAGAGCTCTATCTTCAGACTTTCCTAAATCAATTATTTTATTATTATAAACAATTCTTGTAAACATTCCTAACTGCCCTGCTTGTGGCGCCCTAAATGTAACCCTTGCAGGATGCCATGGCCCTAAACTTCCCGGCCTTCTTCTTCCTTTTTCTGACTTGTGCGACTTTAATGTTATCCCAAATCTTTTCACAGGCCCTTGCAGTCCATGCCCCTTTGTCAAACCCCTAATATCAACAAGTTGACTTTTTTCAAAAATATCTAAAACAGAAATTTTTTTTGCAAGATTTTCTTTAACAAAATTAAGCTTTTCTTCTAAACTCCCGGCTAATCCTATTTCAGTCAAGTCAGGTTTTTTCTTTATCTTAGAATCTTTAACAACAGAATAACAAATTACTCGCATGTCGTCATAATCTTCTGTCTTAACATCTTCCATCTTAGTTTTCTTTGTTTTAGGCAATTTAATTTTTTTCTTAAGTTCTTTATCTAAATTCTCTGCCAAAACTTCTTTTGCAACTATTCCATTTTTATAAAATCTAGCAGAAAATATTTTCATAGAAGGACATTCAATTATTGTAATTGGGACAACAATGCTCTTTCCTTTTGTCATAGAATGTTCAGTATTATCTTTAACATAAGCAGACGCCATGCCAGCCTTATATGCGATAAACCCTTTAATCTTTTTTCCTTCAGAAATAGCATCCCAGTTTACACTAGGGAGAAACTTACTGACCCTTTTTCTGGGCCAAAATTGCAAACTTCCTTTTCTCGGTGATTTCTTTGTTGGCATTTCTTAATGTTCTAGCGGACATTATCATTTTATCTTTCCCTGGATAAAATATGAAGAAATCTAAGGTTTAAAAGGCTTTCTCACGC
>JAGLWP010000034.1 GCA_023133375.1 Candidatus Pacearchaeota archaeon
CATTTTTGAAAAAAATGTTTCGGGGCCTCGAAGAGGTTCTCGCACCTCCTTGGTGTACGCCAGTGGTGTCATTTTTTCGCCCCCAAATTAATTTTTTTCTTTATCAAATCCAAAATCTCAGTATTAATATCCTTTTCAATAATCTCTTTAAACTTATTCCAAAGTTTCTCATCTTCTACAAGAAGCAAGTATTTTTTCATATAAACCTCAAAATTATAAGAAAATTTTAATATATAAATGTTTCTTAATAATTAAATTACTAAGTAAGTAAGTTAGTAATAGTAAACAAAATATTCAGTTATAAAGATTTCTATACTTGTTAATATTTCCTTCTATGCGCTCTTAAAAAATTAACACCTCCAAGGAGAATCAAAAGGCCCCCAACAAGGATTATCCACTTATGAATATCAATTACAAATCCTGGCAAAGTTATAAAACCAAGAGCAAAGTTAATAAAATACACTCCAAAAACCAAGTACACTAAAAAGAATATAATTCCTCCTTTTTTCATAAAAAGAATTATAAAATAAACTATTTAAATATTTCCCACTATCAAAGAAGTTGTGTCAAAGGAACCTTGGTTTCAATTATTTGTGATTTCCATCGGAGGCAACGAGAGTTTACACGAACCTAATCCAAACGAGAGAGTGTGGGCTCGAGCAAAGAAATCACTTTTCCGCATGAGAGGGAAGGTTAAGCCGAGCAATTTTGCGAGACAAAATTACAAACTCACAACGAGCAAGGTTGCAAGTTAAAGGAAACCGTAGGTGTCCTCGCGGTCCTATAGTCCAGCGGTTAAGACACATCCTTGACGTGGATGTAACCCCGGTTCAACTCCGGGTAGGACCATTAATTAACTTTAAAAACCCAAACCTTCTTTTTCCAATATGAAAATCCCAAAGACAACAAACAGGTATTGTCCATATTGCAAGAAAAAAACAGAACAAAAAATTAAGATAGTGTCAACTGGAGCTCTGAGAGGTACATTAAGGAGAGGGTCTAAAGGAAGAGCAAAAAAAAGGGGGCTGGGAATAGGAATAGGAAATAAAGGAAAATGGGGCTCAAAACCTGCGAATCCAAAACACAAAAGAAAAACAAAAACAACTAAAAAAACAAATATAATGTATACATGCAATGAATGTGGGAAATCAAAATATCAAAAAAAAGGCCAGCGAGCTGGGAAGGTATTACAGGAGTAAGATGGAAAAAATACACTCGCCATATGGCTCGTCTATTATGAAGATAATAACTAACAAAAAACGTTTTATAGATATCAGCAGGTTAAATCAAGTGAGTGAAGCGAACTCCAAATTTTTAAATTAAAAATGGCACAAACAAAAAGAAAAAAGAAATTTTTTGATGTTGAGATTCCAATAATTGGAAAAACAACCCAATTACAAGCATACAGCATAGAAGAATTAGATAAAAGAATTATAAAATATGATTTAACAAGATCCTTAAGGGGAAAAAGTATGCTGTTAATTGCAGAAGTAAAAATTAAAGAAGGGAAAGCCACCACATTCCCAAAAAAAATAACACTAATGCCTTATTTCTTAAAAAGAATGATTAGAAAAGGAACAGATTATGTTGAAGATTCATTCTTTGCAAATTGCGAAGATGCTCAAGTGCAAATAAAACCTTTCTTAATAACAAGGAGGAGAGTTTCACGGGCGGTTAGAAAAGCCTTAAGAGAAAAAGCCAGAGAAGAACTCACAAATTATATCAAAGACAAAAAATCTGAAGAAATATTTAATGAAATAATAAAAAACCAAATTCAAAAAACTTTAAGCTTAAAACTCAAAAAAATTTATCCTCTTTCTCTTTGTGAAATAAGAATTTTCCAAGTTAAAAGCAAGGAATAAGAAATCTTTTAAACTAATTTATTCTAGATAATTTATGCCTGTATAGCTCAGCGGCTAGAGCACGAGTCCTGTAAACTCGGGGTCGGGAGTTCGAATCTCTCTACAGGCTTTTATGCTATCGTAGATAGCATTTCTTGGATTCTAAGTCAGGTAAATTCAAAAAGATTTCCCCTCGGGAGTCGAGCAATCTTGTGGTAAGGAGTATTTTAATATTTATTAATAACCTGTGCAAGATTGGGAGATAAGGAGTGATTTCGCGAGAAATAAATCGCAAAGCCAAAAATAAAAATCCGAGCGAGGTCAGGAGCCAGAATCTCTCCGCAGACTTTTTAGAAATATTTTATTAATAAGGTTTTTCATCATACAATTCTTTTCCCCATTCTTCAATAGATTTTGAATAGAGCCCCTTATCATAAAATAATCTTTCTACTTCTTTTGATATATCCTCAACAGCATTATATGTTTTTATTTTTGTTATTGTTTCATAACTTTTCTTAAATCCTCTATAAGTATAATTAACAGAACCAACAAACGCAACTTTCCCGTCAATAATAAAAATTTTCGAATGGACTAAATATTTGCCTCTTCCTTCTTTGTGATATTCATCAGGAAATACTTTTAATCTGATGGGAGAATAATAACTATAATAATATATCCTTGTCTTATGAAAATAAGTAAATGCTATTAAACTAACAACTAAAACAATCCCTCCAAAAGTGTAAGAATAAAAGATTGAAATTAAAAGTGATAAAATAAAACCAACTCCAGAATAAAATCTTCCTTTATCTCTCTTGTTTTTCGTATCTTCATCTGTTGTTCTTTTTTGTTTTATTAAATCAGTGTCGCTAAGGTCAGAATACTCTCCCGACTTGTCTTTTTCAATTTCATTTGAAGTTATTAAAGTGACTTTTACCCCCTTCTTTGCTAATTCTAAAAGATCATCCACATAAGAAGGAGATAAATATGGCGAAATTATTTTAATACTCTCTTTTGCATTTGCAATTTCTTCTGCGATTTCTTTTCCTGCTCCTCTCCCAAGATATGTTTCTGTTTTATCACTATATGTTTTCATCTTATTCTCAAATTAATCTACTTCAACTTAACAGCAGTTCCATAAGCCAACATTTCACTAGCTCCCTGCATTATCATAGAAGTCATAAATCTAGCACAAATAATTGCATCTGCACCCAACTCTATAGCTTGATTAACCATTCTGTTATATGCTTCATCTCTTGCATTAGCAATCATATCTGTATAAGTTTTTATTTCTCCACCAACAAGACTCTTAAATCCTGCACCAATATCTCTTCCAATATTTCTTGCCCTCACAGTGTTGCCTTTAACAACTCCTAAAATTTCAACTACTTTCTTTTCAGGAACTTCAACCGCTGTTGTAACAATAACTTTACTCATTTTTTACCTCCTGCTTGTTTTATTTGCTCTATTTTATCCTCTTTTTTATTAAGTAAAATAACAATACCAATAATAAGAAGAGGAACTCCATACATTAAAGATACAAAAGATTCTTTCAATGAGATAAATAAAGGAATAAAAACTAATATCATTCCAACTGCAACAATAATTATTCCAATAATTATTCTACTATTTAACATAAAAAAACATAAATTGAATATTAATAAAGTTATCCCAACTTCACTAAAATCTGTTTAATTATCCCCTCAAACACTTTTTTATATTCAGGATTTATCTCAACAACAGGCTTCATTTTTATCATTGAATCAACAAAATCTTTT
>JAGLWP010000035.1 GCA_023133375.1 Candidatus Pacearchaeota archaeon
CCAAATCAAAAACATTTTAAAACTAATTAAACCTATATAAATAAAAGATGGTGAAGAAAAAAACTAAATCTACAAAGAAATCTAAAAAAAAGAAAGAGATTAATAAAAAAGATGTTCCAACATTACAATTGAAAACAGAATCTGAAATTGCCATGGATTTCGCCGCAAAACTTTATAAAAAATTTAATAAGATAATCAAATCAGTTGTTCTCTTTGGTTCTTCTGTCAAACAAACTTCTACTGCTGGATCAGACATTGATATAATCATAATCCTCGATGATGTTTCAATAAAATGGGACCAAGAGTTAATTGCATGGTATAGAACAGAACTTGACAAAACATTAAGAAAAAATCCTTACCAAAAAAGTTTGCATATTAATACAATAAAGTTAAGCACATGGTGGGAGGATTTAATGAAGGGAGACCCAGTAGTTGTAAATGTGTTGCGACATGGTGAAGCAATGATTGACCTTGCAGGATTCTTTGAACCATTAAAATATTTACTAATAACAGGAAAAATAAAATCAACCCCTGAAGCAATTTATAATTGCCTGCAAAGAGCACCACAACATCTCTTAAGGAGCAGGGTTGCTGAATTAAATGCTATTGAAGGATTATACTGGGCAATGGTTGACTCTGCTCACGCAGCCTTAATCGCCGCAAATGTCCCTCCAGCTTCTCCAGAACATGTTTCAGTTGATTTAAAAGAAACTTTTGTTAATGCTGGCAAACTTAATATGAAACATGTTTTGTGGTATAGGGATTTACTATTACTCCACAAAAAAATTACTCACGGAGAAATCAATGATTTGAAAGGGGTAGAAATTGACCAATGGCAGGAAAGAACAGAAGAGTTCATGAGAATAATGGCTAAGTTAGTTAATGAGAATGTAAAGTAGGATTCTTGAAATAGGTTTCGTTAAAAATCTTCTTAATTATATTTTGTAGGACTAAAACTATCAGTTAATTATATTCTTAACGAACAATTTGACGAAGTTGATTGTGAAATATTAATCTGCGAATGCTAATGAGCAGGTAATTGGGGGTGGCGAGTTTTTGCACGAGAAAAAATTAAATCTATTTTTTAACATACCAATTTGAATCATGAGCAAACTGTAATTCATAAACACCTTCAAGGGTATGTATATTCTCTTCCTTATCTAATATTCCAGAATAAGTTTTTATAGATGAAGGGTCTTGTACAGTTCTACAAGTAATAAAAGGTATTTTTAATCCAAATAAATCTAAACCATATTTTTTATCAAACATTAATGGTCTCTTTTCAATTATTGCTTTTTGGTCTCTCTTAGAAGTATTTAATGCAATAGGATTATTAAATCTAAAAGGCTCTGAAGTTTCTACATTAATTGAATTTACTAATACACCAAGAACTAAACCCATTAATCCTGCTCCTAATTTACTTATTTTCATTTTATTTTTTTGCGAGCATCTTAAGTCTTGTCTGATTTGTTCTTTCTATTGCTTTAGGTAACAAATTCTTGTATAAATTATCTTGAACAATTGCAAACATTTGAATTATGTCTTGGTATTTTTCTAATTCTTTTTCTGCTTCTTTTCTTTTTTCCGCATTTGGACTACCAGCATCATGTTGAAGTTCTGCAATTTTTCCTTTTATTTCTCCAACATTAGCGTCATTAGAAACATATTTTCCCTTCACAATTTCTTTTTCCTCATCACTCAAACCATCTTCAAAATATTCTTTGTAAGTATTATAAAAATCTTTAATTGACAATTCACCCTCAGCTTTTTCATATCTTCCATAAGCATTGTTCACAGCTGCTTGTATTCCTTCATTAGAAGCATTTGTACCAATAACAAAAGGACTATCAGATTCATAACCCATATCAGAAGCCAATTCTTCCAATGCTCCTGGAACATACATTTGCCCCTCTTTAGACTGCAAAAGTCTCCCTGCTAACGCACCATACTGGTATTGTGTTAAATCTTCTAATGCCATTTTATTTAATTCAAAGAAATTCCAAGTTTATAAACATTTCTATATTGTTACTACTTGGTAATTAAAATTACTTCCTAATGTCTTCATACAAAACCTTTGTTTTTCCAGGAAGCTTAGATTTTATTTGCTTATACAATTTTCTCGTAAAAGAAATCGCTTTTACATTCCCAACAGCAACCATAAAAAGTCTGCCATTTAATTTAACTATTGCAGATTTTCCTGCGGATTTTCCAAAAGATAATTGCATTCCTGTCTGCATTCTATCTGCTCCTGCTCCAGTTATCATCTTATTTTCTCTTTGAATATGATGAGAATACGGGATTATTCTAAAAAAATATTGCCCATTAAATTCTTCATCAAGTTTCTTGTTAATATACTGCCGGCAAGCTTCAAGAGCATTATGCCTAATCTGAACATTTTCAACAGAAACAAGTGTCAAAACATGAGGCAGTTTCCCCCGAGCATAAAGTCTTTCTCTGCCCATAGCAAACTTAACAATTTTTTGCTGCGGAACAGTTTTCACATAGGACTTCCCTTTCTTTTTACTTGTTCTTGTATAAGGTAAAACCCTCTTCTTAGAATACGCCGAAGCTTTTCTTAATCCTGCCATTTTATTTCCTTCTCCCTATTGGAGCAACATAATATTGTACCCTGCCTTCTCCAAAAGTTTCTTCCAATTCTCCTATTTTATCAAAAAGTTCCTGAAATTCAAGATTTTTGAATTCCATAGCGCAAGGATGATAAAATTTAAGACGATAATATGTATCCTTATCTAACCTGCTAAGTTTAACTTCACGCCCCTTTTTACTTTGAATTCTTGTAACTAAAATAATTGTTGGCTCAATCACTTCCTTTACATTAATTTTATAATCTAAAATATTTTCCAGCCCAAAAGATGATAAAACATTCAAAATATCCTTTTTCTTTAAAAAATATTTTTTAAGCAAGGGTGTTTCATTACTAACTTCCAAGTTATATTTTTTATTTTCCCTAAGTTCATTTAAAAAGAGTTTTCCTTTTCCATATAAAATTATAGGAATCCCTTTCTTTACTTCTTTAGGAATAGCTTTAATTTCTCCTTTAACTACATTAGCAATATCACTCATTTTATCTCAACCCCTGTTGTAACAGCTTGCCCTGGCAATCCTTTTTCAAAAATTGCTCTCACAACACCGTTATTTCCATGAGCAGAAGAAATCTTCCCTTTGATTACTTTCCCAGCTGGAGATTTCCATTCAACATCTTTTCCTACAAGTTTTCCAGCATCCTCCCTATTTGATACTCCCTCAACTTCTATTAAAAAATGCCTTT
>JAGLWP010000036.1 GCA_023133375.1 Candidatus Pacearchaeota archaeon
TCTTTAATTTCTTCTTTTTCAATTAAAGAAATATGATTTGTGTCCCATAAAACAACTTTAATATTCGATGTATCGTCAGCCAAAAACACATTTGCAACTTTTCCCGCATCTCCTTTTTTTGTTGTAAAAGTTCTAACAGGAGATAAATTAATTACTTTGCCAATAACATTCACCTTCCTCATCCCAGGTAATAATTCTTCAATTTTTAATTTTTCATTATCAAAAGAAATTCCAAGTTCAGCAGCAATTACCTGCGCCGCCCCCTCCTTACTAATAAGCCCAGAAAGTTTTGCGCGTTTCGCCTCAATCCTCCTTTCAATTTCCTCTTTTTCTAACCCAGAAGATTTAGAAATTTTTTCCAAAATCCTCTCATAATTATCAATCATTTAAACAAAAAAATTCAAATGTTTTTAAGTATTGTTGTGGGGACAAATAAGAAAACTTATAAATGCGTTCAACTCTAAAAATTTAACTTACGCGCGATTTCCCCGGAGGCAACGAGAGTTTACACGAGCCTAATCCATAAAAGTGAGTGTGGGCTCGAGCAAAGAAATCGCCCATCCGCGTCGAGAGGGAAAATCGAAAAAAACCGCAGGTTGTTTTCAATGGGAATTGCAGGAATTAAAATAAAAATTATGCCAGAATCTCTAGAATCAAACCTTGAAGAAATAAAAGAAAAAGCTAAAGCAATTGTTGAAGAAAAAGGTGGAAAAAATAGAGAGTATGAAGAAGAACCAATAGCATTTGGTTTAAAGGCCGTTATCGCCTTCTTTGAATTATCCGAAGAAATTGAGTCAGGAAAAATAGAAGAAGCATTAAACTCTATTGAAGGAGTTAGTTCTGCCCAAGTAATAGATATGAGAAGACTTATTTAAAAAAACATAGCATAATAATTCTTATAAAGAATAAATAAACCTAAAAATATGAGAAAAGACTATCTAAAAGAATTAAGAGAACTTGGCTTTGAAGTTGGAGACCTTGATATGCTGATTAGTTCTTCTAAAACAGGAGTGGTTGCTGGGATTTATAATCAGAATAAACAACCAAAAATAATTCTTACCAATGATTTTGAAGAGGACAAATTAGCTAAAAGACTTGATGAAAAAGCCATCCCCTATACAAGATTAAACCCAGGCTTATAATCAATAATTTTATTAATTCTTATTACAATTTAAAATCATGTTAACACAAGAACAAGCTACCCAAATAAAAGAACAGATAACAAAACAAATAGATTCTACTTTTCCAGAAGATAAAAAAGAATCTGCCAAACAACAAATTTCTACAATGAATTCTGAACAACTTGAAGAATTTCTAAAACAAAACAACATAATAAAAGAGCAACAATGCGTCTTCTGTTCTATTGTTTCAGGGGATGCTCAATCATATAAGATTGATGAAAACAAAAATGCAATTGCCATTTTGGAAATTAATCCAATCTCAACAGGACATATATTAATAGTGCCAAAAAAACATTCTCAAGAATCTTCTGAACAAACCAAAGAACTTACAAAAAAGATTTCAAATTTGTTAAAAGAAAAATTAAAGCCAAAAGATATCTTAGTATCTCCATCAACTTTATTCGGGCATGGGATAATAAATATCATTCCGATTTATAAAAATGAAACAATTGAATCAGAAAGACACAAGGCAACTCCAGAAGAACTTGAATCTGTTTTAAAAAAGATTTTAGAAGAACCAAAAAAACCAATTAAAAAACCAAAGATAAAAAAAATAAAAGAAAAACTTTGGTTACCAAAACGGATTCCATGAAATGAAAAATCACCAAAAAAAATTCCATAATTTTACATCAAATAAATAAAACAAAAATAAAATCACCATGCTTATCAAAAAAGCAGGCGTGAAAGGAATCCCTTGCTTTATTTTAATTTTTCTATATTTTTTCCTTATTGCAATAATATCTTTTTTATTAAGCCCTTCCCATGTTGCCTTAATTTTCTTATTGCCCATCTTTAAATCAGAATAAAGCCAATCACCTTCTGATAAATTTTTTGTATTTATTTTTTTAACCATACATGATTCATCAATTGCTTTTGCAAAAACATAAAAGTAAGGAGTAATAAAAAGCAACACCCCAAAAAGAAAAAAAACAGAATTAATAAATCCTGAAAGCATAATTATTAATCCAGCACACATCAGAAAATAAAGAAGTTTCTTATTGGCTTTTAACCGGATACTAAATTCTTTTCTAAATGCTTTAAAATTTTTTATAGCCAAACCACCACTAACTATAAGACTATAAATAGCTCCTGAAAAAAAGAACAAAAGAAGAAAAATAAGAAAAAATTGAACATTTTCTAAAATAGTTTCATAAATTGGCAAAACCGCTCCAAGAGCAATCATTAATTTAGCATCTCCTCCAGCAAACATTCTTCCATAATAAAGCAAATTTCCAAGAATAAAAAATATTCCTAAACCAATAAGTCCTTGATAAAAAAATGAAAAACCGCCTGCTGAAAATAAAGAATAAAAAAACCTAAAACTCAATGCAAAAATTATCAAAGAAAAACTAAGCCAATTAGCAATTTCCCTGCTTCTCAAATCTTGTATTGTAGCAAATACAATCCACAACAAAGCCAAACTCCATAAAAAAATCACCTCAAACATAATTGCTCAAAGAAATTTTTGTTTATAATTATTTTGTATGGAAAATGTAGCGAACAATTTCGTGAAGACAAATTAATAAACCGCGTCAAAGGGTGGGAGGGTGGGGAATAACTGAACGAAATTGTGAGTTTAGAATTGCTGGGGAAACCGTCTTAACTTGATTTGCTTTTTTTATTTCTCACCCTCGAACTCCCTCCTTTTTTATAAGGGTGCTTTTTCTTTTCTCTTTTTTTATTTTTTCTTTTATTCCGCTTTTGAGAAAATGCATATTCCATAAAACATTAAATAAAAATTAGTTTAAATAAATTTTGGGAGATTAATTAGTTATCCTACAACAAATGCTATTCTCTCCTGGTTTTGTATCTGCATCACATTGACCCGGAACCATGTCTTTCCCCTCTCCCACACATTCAGCTTCACTCGCTACCCAAACATATGTTGACGGACATAAACCAGGGCATTTTTCTATTCCATAAGGATTATAATCTTCATCAATTGAAAATTCAAAGCAACTCTTGGTAACACTCTTTTCTCCCCCAGGCAAATCACTTGCTTTTAATTCCCTCTGTTTAGTACAAAAATCATAAACACTTCTCGTCGAACAAGCAGCT
>JAGLWP010000037.1 GCA_023133375.1 Candidatus Pacearchaeota archaeon
CATCAATTAATTCAAGAGCAGGTCCAACACCATTACCCATTGGTTCATCAGCTTTTGTAAGAACAACCTCAAGTTTTTTCTTAAAAATTTTCCCAAGATATTCAAATTTCTTTTTTAATCTCAAGGCCTGTTGTTTGTTAACCTTTGCTGTTTTTCCATAAGGAATATCTATAAGAATGTATTTAGCACCCATGGCAAGTTTTTTTGACATTATCGACGCTAATAATTGAGCATCAGGATCTATCTTTAACATTTTTTCAACTTTGATTATTTTTGAATCTGCGGGCACTATCCCGAGGGCTCCTCCCCAAATTAGGCAAGCATTTGTTTTTTTGACTATTTTTTTTAATTTACTCATTGAGAATTCAATAGGGGCAACGGTTTCTATTACATCTGCTGTTCCTGCTGCACTTGTTATTGCTCTTGAAGATGTTTTTGGAACTATCAACCCTGCTGAAGCACAGATTGAAACAACTATTGGTGTAGTTCTGTTTCCTGGAATCCCTCCAATAGAATGCTTATCAACAACATATTTGTTCTTAAAATTTATCTGATTTCCTGTTTTGGAAATTGCTTTTATCAAATAAACAACTTCATCCATATCCATATCATTTTCATACATGGCTGAAACAAAAAGTGCAATTTCTGGTTCAGATAAAGAATTATTCACTATGTCCCTGATGATTTCATTTATTTCTTTTTGTGTAAGCTTTTTTTTGTCTAATTTTTTCCTTATATAAATCAGACTTTTTGAAGCCGGAGACAAACTAACTTTAACCTTTTGTCCTGATTTTAAGCCAAGCTTTTTTTTAAGTTCAGAAGAAATAGCGAGTTCATTCTTTCCAATAAATTTTTTGATTGTATCAATTATGGTAGAAATTTTTTGATGTTTCCCTGAGATTGTTTCAATAAAAATACGGTCCTTTGCATGCACGCCAATTCTTTTTGCAGTTTCTTCATCAATCATAGCAACTGGGAGCCCAGCAGACCAATCAAGTAATTTTATTTTTAGTTCCATTTGTCTCTTTTATATTAATTAGAAAAATTGATTTTTATACTTATCGAGTTTCTGGTTGAATTAGAATCCCTTTTACTTTTTTGTCTCTGTAAACTTCAAGTAATATCAATAGATATGCTAAAATTAGCGGGCCAAGAATAAATCCAAGAATGCCAAACATGTATAACCCTCCAATCATTCCAACTAAAAGAATTGCGGGATGTATCTTTGACCTTCTTGCGACAATTATTGGTCTTAAGAAATTATCTGCCACTGATGAAATGATTCCAAATATGCTTACTCCCAATGCAGCAAGCGGATTCCCTTCTATAATGAGAAATATTGCTACTGGAATCCAGACTACTGCCGTACCTATAATCGGAAATATTCCTGCTACACAAGCAATAACTGTAAGTAAAAGAGAGTTAGGAACCTTGAATATAAAAAGACCAAGACCTGCAATGGCACCTTGAATAAGACCTATTATCACCTGTCCATAGACAACAGAAACTGTAATTTTCTTTGTCTGATCAATTATCTTTTTTTCAATCTCCTTTGAAAAAGGCATTAAACTCTGAACATAAGAAAAGAATTGTTTTTTGTCCATAAGTATAAAATAAAATGTGAACAATACAACAACCAATTGCAGCAACATACTAGGGATGTTAAGAATTAACTGGGATAGATAAGCTATTAAGGAATTGGTAATTTTTGTTACAAAAGTAGAAAACATAGAACCTATTTCTTCTGAAAATTTGTCTGTTGGAATAATAGAAGGAAAAATATTTTTTATAGGTGTTATAAAATCTATTTGCTGTGAAGCTGAATAAAGTTTTACTGATTGATCCACAAAAATAGGAATTAAAAAATAAAATGGCATAACAACTAATACTAACAATAAAACACAAATTATAATTGCAGAGAGATTTTTTGATTTAACTAATTTGTATAATCTGTTATAAACTGGTGCAAAAATAAAAGCGAGCATGATTCCCATTATAACTGATAATAAAATTGGCCTGAGCAGAAAGAAGGACAAAACTATGAGGGCGATTAAAACCAAAGCTGTAGAAATTTTTTTAATATAATTCTCGTCCATTTTCATTGATTAAAGGTGGTTAAAATTTATAAAGGTTTGTGATATGAAATTTATAAGTATTAACGAGGATAAAATTATGAATTTTATAAAAAAAGTGTTTGATGGAGAGGTTGGAGAAGATGTCCATCTGCAATTTCAAAAATATAGTAAGGGGGAGTTTAGAAACAGAGCGTTAGTTCGGATTAAATCTTCTGGGAAAAAATATACAATTTATACTTCGGCGGAGTTCGCAAATGACCTCGTAAGAATCATGGCGGAAAAACTTGGTGAAGAAAAGACAATGGTAACAGGAGCGATTGTTTCAACAAATGATTTGACCAGGCAATTAGAATTCAAAGGTAAAAAACAATTTCAGGGAGTAAAAAGATACATTATTGAAAATGAAATGTCTGGTGACGAGATTATTGAACTTTTAGATAAATTACCAAAGGCATTTTTTGCTTTAAGCTTTGAAGCTGGGGAACACCGCTCGGTGTACCCTAAATTACAGAATGATAGGGCAAAATTAAAAATTAAACCAAAGGCGCCGAAGTCTTCTAAATCAAAAAACAAAGAAGCACCTAAACCTGATTTTTGTAAACTTGTTACTAAAGACAAGGATATTGTAAATAGTTTTGTTTTTGAGGATTCTGATTTTAAAGAGGCAAATATAAATCATACATTTATGATTGATGAGATAATTATTCCTGAAGAGATTAAACAAGAAAAGGATTTTGCCAAGATTAGGGAGATGGCTAAAAGAAAGGGAAAAGTAATCAGGAATGTGGTAATTGATGAGCAAGTTTTCAAGGAAGAGAAAG
>JAGLWP010000038.1 GCA_023133375.1 Candidatus Pacearchaeota archaeon
TGCCGCATGTTGTTTGTGAACCGAGTCAAGGTCTTGGAAGAGCATTTTTGGTTTTTATGTTTGACGCATATTTTTATGACAAAGAGAGAGGGAATATTGTTTTGAAGTTGCATCCAAAACTTGCCCCGATTAAAGCAGCAATTTTTCCTATTGTTAAAAGAGAGAATTTTGAAAAAATTGCAAAGGATATTGTTGATGATTTGAAAGGAGAGATAAATGTTGTTTATGATAAGTCTGGGAGTATTGGAAGAAGATATGCCCGGAATGATGAAATAGGAACTCCTTATTGCATAACTATTGATGAGAAATCCCTGAAAAAATCTGATGTAACAATTAGAAATAGAGATACAAAAAAACAGGTTAGAGTTAAAATTTCTGAACTAAAAAGGATTTTGAATGAACTTATTAATCAGAAAATTAAGTTTGAGGATGTTGGAAGGAAATAAACTGATTTTTCTCGACGACAAAATGAGGATTAGTTTTTCTGCATAAAGTTTATAAATCTTAATTTATTAATACAGTTAATTAAAAAGAGAGGTGGAAAATGGCTAAATCAAAAACTCCGAAACAAATCGATGCCAAAATGAGACAGCTTCAAAAAGAGATTACTCAGTTGAGGGCTCTTAAAAAAGGATTGCAGAAAGTGAAGAAAATTAAGACAGCAGTTACTAGAATAGAGCATCCTAAGAGAAGTAAGAAGAAATCAACAAAGAGAAAGGCACCAAAAAAGAAAGCAACAAGAAAAAAGGCAACTAGAAAGAAGAAGAGATAATGAAATTATTTTTTATTTTGAAATGTTTTCTTAGTTTTCAATAGATTTTTAAATTAATTTCTTTTGCTTAACAAATGAAAGATTGTGTTTTTTGTAAGATAGTTCGGGGAGAAATTCCTTGTGTAAAAATTTGGGAAGATGAAAATTTTCTAGCATTCCTTGATATAAACCCAAATACAGAAGGGATGACTCTTGTTATACCTAAAAAACATTTTGATTCAGATGCATTTGAAATGCCCGAGAAAGATTATACAGAATTAATGGTAGCTGCTAGGAAAGTTGCAAGGATTTTAGAAAAAGGATTGCAGGTTAAAAGAGTTTCATTGGTTATGGAAGGAATGGATGTTGATCATATGCATATTAAGCTTTATCCTTTACATGGATTGGATGAAAAATTTAAGGAAATGTGGCATCCCGAAAAAATTTATTTTGATAAATATGAAGGTTATTTAACAACACAACTTGGTCCTGAAAAAAGTGTTGAAGAATGTGAAAAAGTTGCTGAAAAGATAAAAAAGAATTCTTAGGTTAATGATGTTTTTTGTTTATAATTAGCCCAGTTATTATTGCAAAACAAATTCCTAAAGTGTCTGTTAAGGCATCTCTAATACTGGCATCTCTGAGTGGAACAAATATTTGGTGAATTTCATCAGAAATTGCATAGAGTATTGATATAATTAATGTAATAATTACATAACTGAATTTTATTTTTCTATTTCTTTTTAGGGAAATAAAAAGGAAGAAAGCAAATAAGAAGAATGCGATAAAATGATATACTTTTGCTAACCAACCACATCCTCCAGTTCCTGTTCCTCCTTGTAACGTAGAAAAATAAAATATTTCTATTGCGATTAAACTTGTGAATACTATTGCTAACCATCTGTTTTTTTCAAGTAGAGAAATCATAGAGTATCTGAAGTTTTTTTATTTATTAAGATTTATGTGAAGAATTAGATAAGTGTCTCTGAGGGGAATTTAACCCCTGACCTCGTCCTCATGAGAGACGCGCTCTAAACCCTGAGCTACAGAGACAAATTAAAAAGAAAAAGATGATTTAAAAAGTTTGAGATTTTTAGAATTATTTCTGAACATTCTTCTGTTCATTTTTTTTGATTCTTGTTGCTAATCCGGCCATTTGATTTCTTAATTTCTTCCCAATTGCCATGCTACTTAATATCTGTTTGTTTTTTTCAAAATCTTCTGAGAATTTAACATCTTTTTTGATAAGAGTATCTACAGACCTTCGTATTGCTTTTGATTTGATTTTTCCCATGTTAGAGTGTCTTCTCTAGGCTTTTTAAAGATTTTTGTTAATGGCTTTGACGAAAATCTTTTTGGCTATAATTTTATGAGACTAAATTTACCTCGCTTCGCTCGGGATTTATCATAATTATCTGTAAAACGCCATCCACGAATTTCATTAATTATTTTTTATCAATCTGCGAATGCGAGTGACTTCGTGGTAAGGAGTAATATTCTCCATCAATAACCTGTGCGAAGTCAGGAGTAAAAATGAGCAGATTATTTATCCTCACTCATTTTGTCTATCTCTCTTAAATCTTTGATTGCATTAATTATGTTTTTTGTTCTTTTTAGTGGTTCTCCTAAACATAATATTTTATACCCAGAGTATTTTCCAGAAATTTTTCTGTGTGCTTTTAGTATGTCTTCTTCATTAATTCTTTTTTTATTATATGCTATTAATATTTCTTCTTGGTCATCTTTTTTAATTCTTAATACTAACTCATTTTTACTAAAAGATTCAATGTCCAATATTTCTGTAGATTTTGCAGATAAGAATGATTTGACTTTGTTAAAAAATTTATCATTCTTTGAGGTTTTTTTTGTTTTTCTCTCTACTGATTTTGATTTTTTGACTTCGGGTGATTTGGGTTTTTCAAAAATGTTTAATGTTTTTGTTACTTCTGTTTTTAATTTTGGTTGTTGGATTTCTAATTGATTTTCTGGAGTTAAATAATATCTCCA
>JAGLWP010000039.1 GCA_023133375.1 Candidatus Pacearchaeota archaeon
GCTTTTGTTGAACTTGATGAAAAAAAGATGAAAAAAAAGAAAATATTTTCACAAATGTCTGTTCTTGCTGCAGGCACGTTTGCGAATATCTTAACGGCAATTTTATTTTTTGGGGTTATGTTACTTTTCTTTTCACTGGCATTTGCTCCTGCAGGGGTCACTTTTGATAGCTATACTTATTCTGTTGTAGGGGTTTCAACCATCTCATTAGTCAATGGAATTTACTTGGAGAATGCTACTCATGAAAGTATTTCTAATTCAATTAGTGACGAAGGACTTAATGAAGTTATCGCCGGGGGTGAAAAGTTTTTGCTTACAAAAGAATTTTTGGAGAGGCAGCAGAATGGAGAAGAGTATGTTTTATTATATCATGATGCGCCAGCTGTTAATGCTGATTTAAAAGGAATAATAACGCAGATTGATAGTGTTGATGTTAATAGCAAGGAAAAGATTGGAGAAGAATTGTTGAAGTATTCTCCAGGAGATGAAATTATCATTACTACAATTGTTGAAGATGAAACAAAAGAAAATGTGATTGTTCTTGGTGTGCATCCAAATGATGAAAATGTTGGTTTTATTGGGATAGGTTTTGCAAATCAAGAGGCTGCCGGGATGATGGGCAAGATTGTTACAACTTTGTCGCTTAAAAAACCAAACACATATTATGAACCTAAATTTGGAGCAGGCACATTTATTTACAATTTGCTGTGGTGGTTGGTTTTAGTTAATATTAGTATTGCATTAGTTAATATGCTTCCAGTAGGGATATTTGACGGAGGAAGGTTTTTCTATCTGACAATTTTGGCAATAACAAAAAAAGAAAAGATAGCAAAGAAAGCATTTTCAATTATAACATACTTATTCTTATTACTACTTTTTGTAATTATGGCTTTTTGGCTTGTGAGTTGGTTTAAGTAAGTTTTAAAATCTATTTTAGTTTGGGGTTTTTATGATACCTCAAAAAGTTAAAGAAGTTTTGAAGAAACAGCATTATGCAATTGTCGGGAAACATTCTGCTGTGCAAGTTTGCAGGTGGACTAAGAAATCTTTGAGAAATGAAGGGGTGTGCTATAAGGAGAAATTTTACGGAATTAAAAGTCATTTATGCTGTCAGATGACGCCTTCTGTTATGTGGTGTCCTAATCGATGTTTGCATTGTTGGAGAGCGATTGAATTGACAATTGGAGATAAGCTAGAAGGGGATATAGATTCGCCGAAGGAGATTATTGATGGTTGTATCGAAGCTCAAAAAAAACTTCTTCTTGGATTTAAAAAACTTCCAACTAGTAAGGGGCATAGAGTTAGCAAAGCTGATATGAAAAAATGGGAAGAAGCGCAGGAGCCGATGCAGTTTGCGATTTCATTGTCTGGGGAGCCAACTGGTTATGATAAAATTGGAGAATTGATTAAAGAATTAAGAAGAAGGGGAAAAACAAGTTTTCTTGTAAGTAATGGGCTTTACCCTGAGAAACTTGAAGAGTTGAAAAATAAAAATCAATTGCCAACACAACTTTACATTTCAGTTAATACTCCTAATAAAAAACTTTATGATAAATTTCATAGAAGTTCTATGAAAGATGCTTGGAAAAAACTGAATAAAAGTTTGACCTTGATGAGAAATTTGGGTTGCCGGACTGCACCCAAGGGCGTACCCCGAGACATTTCTAAAGGAATGTCTACAAGGGGCATCTTTAGAATGAATTTAGTCAAGGATTTGAATATGATTGAGCCAGAAAATTATGCTGAATTAATTAAAAAAGCAAATCCAATGTTTGTTGAAATAAAAGGATTTATGTCTGTTGGATTTGCCAGAGAGAGAATTGGTTATGATAAAATGCCGTATCATAAAGATATTGTTGATTTTGCAAATGAAATTTTGAAATTTCTTCCAGAATATAAATTCCTCGACGAGAAAAAGGAAAGTCGGGTTGTTTTATTGGGAAAGAATAGAGAGGATATGAGGATTAGGGAAAGTGAGATTTGATTCGATAAATTTTAATAATAAAAAAACTATTCTATTTTATGGAAAAGAGAAAAATAAGACAAATTTTCTTTTTAATTTTATTATTATATTTGTTCATCTTGTCACTTATATTTATAAAAGAAAGTACTCCTGTAATTGCCAAAGAAATTTTCCAACTCCAAAAGCAAGTTAATCCGTTAAATGCATTTGGAATCGGCTGGCTTATTACATTAATTTTACAATCAAGTGGAGCAGCAACTTCATTTTTAATGGCGTTGAATTCTGCAGGATTATTTGAATCATCTCTTTTTATTTATATGATTTTAGGAACAAGGATTGGGACAAGCATTACTTTGATGATTGCAGCTTTTATTATATTTGCGCGAAAACGAAGGGATTTTAGGCATGGTTTTGAAATTGC
>JAGLWP010000004.1 GCA_023133375.1 Candidatus Pacearchaeota archaeon
ATAGAGATGGAACAATAAATGAAGATTATGGGGATGTATACAAAATAAAAGATTTAAGGATAATCCCAAAAGTTGTGGAAGGATTAGAGGTATTGCAGGAAGCAGGATATAAATTGATAATTATTACAAATCAATCAGGGATTGGAAGAGGTTATTATACAGAAGAAGATTATCACGATTTTCAGCTAAACCTTCGGCAAAAATTAAACAAACAAGGAATTTTTATAACAGGAGAATATTTCTGTCCCCATAATTTAGATGACAACTGTAATTGTAGAAAACCAAAAACAGGAATGTTAGAACAAGCAGCAAATGATTTTCATCTTGATTTGAATAAATGTTGGATGATTGGAGACAGTGCTTCAGATATTCAAACAGGAAAAAATGCAGGATGCAAAACAATACATGTTTTAACAGGAAAAGACTATAAAGAACCAATAAAAAAAGCAGAGTTTATAGCTAATAATTTGGTTGAAGCAGCAAATTATATTTTAAGCCAAAACAAATAAAAACAGCTTATTCTAATGTTGATGATGGAAGAATCTTTAAAAAAAAGAAAAGATTGGATTAAGAATAAGCTTTTTGGATGGGTAAAAGATAACTATGATAAAACTTTCCTTATAGTATTGTTAGTTGCATTTATTTTAAGGATTTTGGTTTTTATAATAACAAAAGACCAGGCTATGTGGTTTGATGCTGCAGAATATATGTCTACAGCAAAATATTGGGCAGGAATTGGAGATATGAGCGATGTTTGGTATTATCGTAGAGGTTTTTTTTGGCCATTTTTTGGCTCACTTTTTTTTAGACTTGGTTTAGGAGACACAGCAATTCGTTTTGCAACAGTTTTATTTTCAACAGGAATAGTTGCAGTTTCTTATTTTTTAATAAAGAACATATTCAACAAGAAATATGCTTTATATGCTTGCATAGGATTGACTTTTTCATGGGTAATGCTTTTTTTCACTGGAAGACCTATGACGTCAATTCCTGCAACCTTCTTTCTTCTGTTAAGTTTATTATTTTTTTGGAAAGGATATGAATTAAAACAAGGAAACAAATTTATCTATTTATTTGCGCTTTTCCTCGCTATTTCTGTCTTAACGAGAATGCAAAACTTGATATTTCTACCAATTTTTTTCATATTTATTTTAATAAAAGAAAAATTCAAATTTTTAAAAAATAAATCTCTTTGGGTAGCACTTTTAATCTTTATTTTAATTTTATCTCCGCTTTTTGTTATATACACACAACATTTTGGAAATCCAATAACAGATATTATGTCTTATTATTTTGGAATTGAGGCAAATACTACTGCAGTAGCCAGCACAAAAGGAACTTTCTCAAATGTTCCAATGTATTTCAAGGATCTCCCATATAATCTATCTAAACCAATCTTTTATTTATTCTTAGCAGGAGTCTTTTATTTCTTTACAGATCTTTTTTTAGGATTTGATAAAATATTTAAAAATAAAAATGTCCAGAAGAAGTTTTTTATTTTTCTTTGGATAGTTCTTCCTTTAGCAATACTTGGTTATATGGATTCATATGCTCAACAAAGATATACTATGCCACAACATCCCTTTTTCTTTTTAATAGCAGCAATACCTTTTTTTAAGATAGGCAGGTTAATAAAAAAACATTTTAAATTCAATAAAAAAATTATGGCATTTTTGATTTTAGTAGTCTTTATTGTTGCACTTATACCAAATGTTATTTGGGCGAATCAATTAATAGAAAATAAAAAGTCATCTTATTTTGAGCTTAAACCTGCTGGGGAGTGGATAAAAGAAAATTCAAAGAAAGGAGATATGATTATTACAAATTCTTTTCCCCAAATATCTTATTACTCTGAAAGAAGAGTAGCAACTTTTGGGACTTGTTATAACAATCCAGAAGCTCATACTACTAGTTGTTCTGAAGAAGAATTTTATGAATTTGTAGAAGATGTAAAACCCAAGTTTTTGGTTTGGTCTGTTTTTCAACATCACGAAGAATGGATAATAAATTATCTACAAAACAATAATATTTGGACACCTGTTCAAGTTTATAATCAAGGAGAACAACCAATTATAATTATTTATGAATCTGATTATTCTTAAATTTATCACATTCAAACAAAAAAATATGACAAACAGTAAAAAAATTAACTTTTTTCTTAAGTTTAAAATTTTCCTCTAAAATCTTCAATATTTCTCCATACTTTGTGACATGTTCTTTTGGGACTTCTTCTTTCCCAACAAATTTTCTTATCTTTCTCGAAATCCAATTTTCTGTAGGAACAGATACGATAAGAACAAATTTACTATTTAATTTTTTAAAATCATCTAATATTTTTTGAATTTCTTTTTTAGGGATGTGTTCAAAAACATCCAAAATAAATATCTTAGCGGGTTTTATTTCTCTGTAATCTTTAATAAATGTTTTTTTAGGATTAATATCATATCCGTAAATTTGATAATCTTTTAATTTTTTCTCAAGCCAACCCTCCCCACAGCCAAAGTCTAAGATTATATCTGTTTTTTTTAATTTAGCTAATTTTATTGCCAACAAAACTTTCGCTCTAAAATATGTCCTTGTAAGTAGATTCTTGCTTTCATAAGTATTTTTTAATAAATTATCTTCCATCTGCAAAATCATTTAAAGCCTAAAAACGCAATCCCCGCATTAATGTATAATTTTAATCTATTTAAATTATCTACACTTTTTATTGCTCTCCACATGATTTTTGGTCTAAAATAAAATTCTCTGTAAGCTCTCTTTTGCATTTTCACAAGCATTTCTGCATTTAATTTTCCATGTTTAAAAATCACATTTCCATAAGCAATATAGTCTCTATAACTCTTTGGATATATCTCGCCTTCTTCTTTTATTATTTTCCAGTATTCTGTATTCGGAAAAGGAATAGTTATGTGAAATGTGGCAGTATCAATGTCAAGACTTTTCGCAAAATTTATAGTCTCTTCCATTGTTCTTTCATCTTCACCAAGATTTCCAAACATGAATAATCCTCTTGTTTCAATTCCTGCTTTTTTACAGCAATCAACTGTTTTTCTTACTTGATTAAGATTAATACTTTTTCTTATATTTTTTAAAATTTGTTCATTACCCGACTCTATTCCAAGTGAGACCATATAACATCCTGCTTTCTTCATCTTTTTAAGTAATTCTAAATTCACTATGTCTACTCTAATCCCATTACCACATCTCCAACTCATTTCTTTATTTAGACCAGATTTTATCATCAAATCACAAAATTTATTCACTCTTTCTGGTATAAGAGTAAAATTATCATCAACAAAATCAAAATCTTTTACACCTTTTTTAGACAACTCTTCTACTTCTTTTTGGATATTTTCTGGACTCCTAAACCTAAATCTTTTTCCATGCACCAAATGGTCTGCACAAAATAAACAGTTATAAGGACAACCTCTCGAACTTAAAATATAATCACTTGGTTGCTGTTTTGCTCCAGCACTAAAGTATTTATCCATTGGCAAAAGTTCTCTTGCTGGAAAAGGTAAATTATCTAAATTATTATTTAGTTCTCTTGGTTTGTTTTGAATAATCTTTTTACTTTTTCGGTAATACAGCCCTTTTATGTGATTTATTTTCTTCTTTTTAACTAATTCCAAAAAAGTAAATTCTCCCTCACCTTTTACAAGATAATCAAATCTAGGGAACTTTTCTAATGTTTCTTCTGGCAAAGAACTTGCATGTATCCCTCCTATCACTACTTTTATTTTTTTATCGCATAACTGAGCAAGTTCATGAGTTTCTTCAATCATAGATGTTGTAGCTGTAAGCCCAACAATGTCTGGGTAGTATTTTCTAATCTCTTCTCTAATCTGATTATGGTCTAAATCAAAAGCATTGGCTTCTAATATTTTAACTGAAATATCATTTTGTTTTAATACTGCAGCAATATAAGCCAGTCCTAAAGGGGGAAAAATAGGAGTTATTTTTTTGCTTTTAGCATAAGCATAAATCCTTCGATAATTAGGTTGTATAAGAAGAACCTTCATGTTTAAAATTAAGATTGTGTATTTTTAAATTTTTATATGATAGATTCCCCATCACATTTTGTTTCCGGAAGATTCATTATTTTTAAAATTGTAGGCAAAAAATCAACCATTTTAACATCTTTTTTTCCTTTTTTAAAAGAATTCTTCAAGAGGTAATATGTTTTTTGGATTTTCGGATTCCATCCATGCATTGCTTTGAAATGTTTGTTTGAAAAAAAATTAGGATAAAAACCAATTTTAAAATTTGCCAAAAAAATTAAATCAGAATCAGTATCTAAGTGGAATTCTTTTTTGTCAATTATTTTTCCATAATTCAAATCTTGTAGCATCTTTGTTACTTTTTCCTTTGCCTTTTCATTCTTAAACCAAAATTCTACAGTTGTTGAACCAATAATATATATAAAATCTTTCCCAAATCTTAAATCCAATTTTCCAATCTCAGACAAAATATCAATTTCTTTTTCAATATCATTCATTCCATGATCAGAAAATATAAGCACATTTTTATCCGTATCATAAAGATTTTTAACTGCACTGTCAATCTCTCTCGCAGTTCTTTTTACTTCTTCAGAACTGATCCCATGTTCATGTGCAATTTCTAAATCCAAGAAATGAACAAAAACAAAATCAGCTTTAGATTTTCTTGCTAATTTTAATGCAGGTTTGTAAGATTTAGATAAAAAAATTTTTCCTTTTCTATTTTTGAAATGATTTGGCCAGTCTATCACTTCAAAACTCTTGCCATTTTTCTCTAAAAAATCAAAAATAGTTGGATAAGAAAGACAATTTTTTTGAGCCCAATTTTTATCCAAACTTGATTTAAAATAATCCATAGCTCTCAACTTTGACGGAGTGTAAAAAAGTCTTTTTCCATTCAATAATCTTTGGAATCCAAGAATGTATTTATTCTTTATTTTCTTTCTTGGTTTTTCATCAGGAATAAACAAATCAAAGATTTTATGTTTATCAGGCCACATACCTGTCATAAAAGATGCAATAATCCCAGTATATCCTAAAGGCACCTCAAGATATCCATGGAGAGAGTTTTCTCGTCGAGAATTAATAAAAGGCATATGTTTGAGATATGCAGGATTTAAAGCATCTATAAAAATACATAACATTTTCAAATTAATTTCTGCGAATAATATCTATCAAAAGAATATAATAGGGCTATTCTTAAATCTTTCCAAGTTTTACTTTTTACACGAGCAAATGTTTTAATATATGAATAAGCCCCATCAATTAATGATTTATCATCAACAGCAGATAGCAAAAGAAAAGCAGATAATGCTATCCTCAATCCTACATCTTTCCAATTTAATAATACTTTAAAGTATCCAGTTCTTTTAAAATAAATTATATTTAAAAAAAATTGTGAGGGGAAAGCAATTTTTGCTATGGACTTTGGAAAAGGAAGATAGGGAATAAAATAAGTATAGGGCAACTTCCCATATAATTTTTCCACTAATTCTTTAACCTCTTTCGCATCAATGTCTAAATGTTTTTTTGAGATATATTTAAGAGCAAAAGTCAAATCATTTCTAGCTTCAAACCATCTTTTTTTCAAATCCTTCATCTTTTTATGTGCTTTAACTTTTAAGTCAAGGGATTCTTCAATTTTTTTAGTTAATTTAGGAAATTTTTTCCCATACAATTTTTTAAACTCATTTACAGTATCAGTATAATTTGCTTTAAACTTCCCCTCAGAAATTATCAAAGAAGAAGCAATCGCTAAATATGTTTTGACTATGTGATGTTGTGCATAAAGTTCTTCATCTTTTTGCCATTTCCCTTCTAATCTTCTTTCATCCATTACAACTAAGAGGTGGCATGCAGGATTTATCAAATAACGAAATGCTTCTGAGAGAGGCACAGAAATATCATTTATTTTTTTCCTTACGTCTTCTCCATATATAATTGTGCTTCCATATTTTAATTCATATGTTCGGTTAATTCTTTTTAATTTTCCTAATCGAGAATAATTAAGCCATCTTAAATCAACATGGAAAAATTTATTTTTATCATATACCTCTCTAAACTTTTCAACAAATTCCCTCCCACCTTTCCCAATAGCATTAGAACATTCTAAACCTACTTCTTCTAATCTTTCTTCTGAAATTTTTTTCTTTGTAACAACATACATATCATAATCATTTAAGGGGCTAATCTTGTTTCCAATGACTTCAAAACTTCCTTCCCCTCTTCCAAACCCTCCAAAAAGTATAATAGAGATAGGTTTCAATTCCTTAACAATTATTTTTTTAATTATTTCCAAATCTTTTTCTACTATTTTATCTGCCTTGTTCGATTTTGTGTATCTCATTTTTCTTTCTTTCTTTCAATATAAAGAATATTGCTATCAATGATGGGAAAACTGCCATTATAAATAAACCGATTAATGACATAGAAAAAACTTTAACCGCTTCTACGCCAAATAAACCAAATAAACCAATTAACGTAACTTCTCTTGTTCCCAATCCACTAATTGTGATGGGTATTTGGGCAACTAATGTGGCAATAGGATATATAGCAATAAAATAAATAAATTTTATCTCTATGCTCAAGGACAATGCAACAAAATAAACTACTATATAACAAACAAGCCACGAAATAAGATTAAGAATAAAGACTTCAAGAAGCAATCTTTTTTTTGGCAAATCTTCATAAAAAGAATTAAATGTCCCTCTTGCTTTTTCCTTCATTTTTTGAGGTATCAATTTTCTATAGACAACCTTGAGCAAAGACTTACTCCGTTCCTTATTATAAAAAAATAAGAACATTGCTATAAGAAGAAAAAAGATAGATATTCCATAGATTAATGTTAAACCATTAAACCAGTCTAATTTTTCCCTTAAAACAATAAATCCCAGTAAAAGAACCATAAAAAATAATGAGATTAGACTAAGAACCTTATCAATAACAAAATTACTAAGCCCTTTCCCAGAATTAGAATATTTTTTTAAATATTCTGCTCTTATGATGGTACCTAATTTCCCTGGAGTCACTAAACCATAAAAATTACTAATTAGATTTATCTTAAAACTCTTTTGAAACGGAATTGGTATTTTTTGTTTCCTCGCTAAGACATGCCACTTTAGAGTTTGAAAAAATAAATAAAATAAAACCAAAACCAAAGCAATAAGCAAATAAAGTTTGTTAGCTTCTAACACTTGTTTAAAAATTTCACCAATCTTCAGTCTTATCAATAGATATATAAAAAGTATAATCCCAATAAATGGGAAATATCTTTTAATCTTTTTCCATAACATAAAAATTACTAAGAAAGGACACATAAAAATCTTTCTAACACCCCATTACAATTATTTTTATATACCTATTTTTGATACAAATTTTTATGGAGTGTTTATCATTAATAATTCCTAATCACAATGGTGCAAAAGTGATAGAAAATTCTATAGAAAAATACAATCGAATATTCGCAAAAAAATTTAAGAAATTTGAAATAATTGTAGTATGCAATGGTTGCACAGATAATAGCGTACAAATTTGCAATAAATTAACAAAAAAGTTTCCACTAAAAGTCATTGAAATTTCTCAGAGAGGAAAAGGATACGCATTAGTAAGGGGATTTAATGAAGCAAAATTTGAATATATGGGTTTTTTAGATGTGGATAATCCTTTTGATTTAAAAAGAGTATTCCAAATGATGGAAAATTTGGAACAATATGATGTTGTAATCGCAAGCAAATATCTTAAAGGGCATGCGAAAGTCCAAGAGTCTTTTTTGAGAAGACTTATTTCTTTGGGAGGGGGGGTTTTCTCTAAGTTCTTTTTTAGACTAAATTTTAGAGACACGCAAGCAGGGGCAAAATTTTTCAAAAGAAAGGTATGGGAGAAGATTAATAGAAACTTTATTTGTTCAGGATTTGATTTTGATATAGAATTTTTATACAAGACATACAAAACAAAATTTAAAATTTTAGAGTATTATACTCCATTGTCTAAATATGAGAAATTTAGCACAGTTAGTATTAAATACCTCCCCGGAATGGTTTTTAGATTACTAAAATTAAGATTAAAATGAAACACATTCTACTTACTTTTGACCTCGAAGAATTTGATTTACCTTTAGAATTTGGGCAATCAATTTCTCAAAAACAGATGTTTGAAATCCCCAAGCAAGGTTTAGATAATCTTCTTTCTCTTTTAGATAAATATTGCATTAGTGCAACTTTTTTCACAACAGCAACTTTTGCAAAAAAATATCCTTTATTATTAAAACAAATTTCTGAAAAGCATGAAATAGCTTGTCATGGTTATGAACATTCAGATTCCTATTCCAAGGATATTTCAAAACTAAAATTTGCTAAAAATGAAATAGAAAAAATAATCAAAAAAGAAATAACAGGATTTAGAGCTCCAAGGTTTGAAATTAAGAACATATATCTCTTGTCAGGATTGGGTTTTTTATATGATTCTTCAATACATCCCACTTTCATTCCAGGAAGATACATGAATTTATTTAAAAAAAGAAAAGCCCATAAGATTAATAATATTACAGAAGTCCCTCTTTCAGTTCTCCCAATATTAAGATTGCCAATATTTTGGCTTGCATTTAAAAATCTTCCATTAGCTTATTCCAAGATTTTTACTCAGATTAATTTCTTGTCTGATAATTATACACTTCTTGTTTTCCACCCATGGGAATTCGCAGATTTGTCGGCGATAAATATCCCAAATTACATAAAAAAGAAACATGGACAAGAATTATTAGATATGCTTGAAAAATATATTAGATTTTGCAAAAGTAGAAATTATTTATTTAATACAATTGAAGATTTTTTATCACAATAATCTTTATAAATGCAAGAAGAGAAGAAAGAAAATGATTAAAGTAGATATACATAACCACCTTGGAAGAAATGGAGCAAATCCAGGATTTGATGAAACAATAGATATAGTTTATAACAAATTAGGTTCTAATTCTATTTTCGGAATTGCTAATTCTAATGATTATAGATATGAAGATTTTGTAGAACAATTGGGAGGGAAATATAATAGGGATTACATTGGGGAAGACAAAAGAGCAATTTATGTTCCAGAAAAAGATATGTTAATTGTGAAATGTCAAGAAATGTTTACCAAACAAGGAGATGTCTTGGCAATTGCAATGCCCTCTGGAAAAAATGTAGAAACAAAAAATACCAGAGATTCAATAATGACAGCTAAAGATTTTGGAGCAAGTTTAGACGCTGTTCATCCTTTTTATATAGATGGAATAGGAAAATTCTTATCAGAAAATCCAAAATTATTAGAACATTTTTCATCTTGGGAAATTTATAATGGTTCTGCAGAGTTTTGGTTTCCAAAAATTCTTCCAAGAAATGCAAATGATAAAGCTCTTGAGTTTTATGCAAAAGAAATCCAACCAAATTCTAATCTTGACATTGGAATGTCCTCTTCAACTGATGGGCATTTAACAAGAACTCTTGGAAAATGTTATACAAAGCTTGAGGATTTTAATTTAACATCTCCAAATTTAGTAAATGAACTAGATTCCAAACTTAGAGGGGTAAAATCTATGGAGAAATTATATATGGAACCTAATAAACTTGATGCATTCCAACATGCTTTTCATATGGGGCTTAGCAAGGTTGGATTATCAGGATAATTAATTTAATCTCTTTAGATATTTTAATGCCATTAATCTTTCCTTTGTTTCCATTGGTTCTGGCGTTTCATTCCAAGTATCTAATTCAATAGAAAAATATCCTTTATAGTTATCTTCTTTTAATTTTTTCATGAATTTTCTAAAATTAATATTTCCTTTTCCAATTGCCAAATGGTCATCCCTCTTTCCTCCATTATCATGCAAATGCATGTCCCAAATCTTTCCAGCCCTTTTTATCTCCTCATAAAACTCTATTGGATCTCCCAGAGTATTAGCATGCCCAAGATCAAAACATATTCCAATATTCTCAAGATCCTTAACCAAATAAATCAAATCTTTTGTATATACTGGAAGTTCATTAGGAGGATTTCCAAAATGACCTAATGTCGGAAGATTTTCTACTGCTAATTTAACTTTATTAGAGTAGGAATTAAGTTCTTCTAAACTTTTTCTTGCTCTTTTAAGACTCTCTTCAGAATTATTTTCTGTGAAACTTCCTCCATGAATCACAATCAATGGTGCTTGGAGTTTTTTCGCAATATGAATAGTCCTTTTTATTTCTTCTATACTAAATTTTCTGACTCTTTCATCTAAAGATGCAATATTAAAAACTTTATTTTTTAAATCTTTTTCATGCTCTTGAAATTTTTTAGGAGAATCTGAATATCTTATTCCTTTTGGAAGCTGATACTGATTTGGAAGAAGATGCAATATTAATTCTAAATTATTTTCTGTTGCTAATTTTTTCAATTTATTTATTTGTGAAGAAGTATATGTTTGGGGTCCAAAAAAAGGGTAATTAACAATTAATTCCAAATGACTAACTCCCTTTTCTCCAGCAATCTCAAACTCGTCCTTCCATTCCTTTTCAGGAAATTCTCCAATCCTTGATACAAATCCGATTTTCATTTTCCCTTCCCCCAAAAGTCCCTCAAATGACCAAAAACTGCTTTGACTCCTCGCAAATTCAACATTAAATCATCAAAGTTCTTCATACTAATAAACCTTGTGAATATATAGCGGGGTGTTAAGAAGATGGTATAAATCTTCCCGCAAATCCCTGCAATTTCTTTGGCATCTGAATCCTTTGTTGTTAAGACAGGTTCTCTCATGTCATATCTTTCATATTGTTCTGGCGGAAATAAAAAATTATTCTCTTTTTTAGATTCTTCCCATAATACAGTTCCAGGATAAGGCACTAAAATTGTCGCCTGAAGTAAATCAGTCTTCCCTGTTTGCATTAAGTTCTTAGCAAGTTTAAAAGTTCTCATAGTATCTTCTTTTGTTTCCCATGGATAACCTACAATCATAGTTAAATGAACAGTGAGCCCAGCTTTTTTCGCCATTTTACAACCTTCAATTATGTCCTCTACTTTTATCCCTTTGTTAAGTTTGTCAAGTGTTTTTTGGTTAGCACTCTCAAGTCCAAATTTGAGAAGTCTGAATCCTGCTTTCCTCATAAGATTGTATTCTTCTTGTTTCAATGCCCCAAATCTCATATTGCACGAGTATCTTATTTTTTTATTATATCCTCTTTCAATTAATCCTTCACAAAGTTCTTTCAGCCATTCTCCTACCATTAATGTTCCAGAGTCATCAAAAATTTCTCTGACTCCATAATCCTCAATTAACTTTCCTATCTCATCCAATACATTCTTCACACTTCGAACTCTAAATTTAGGAAATAATCTCGGCCAAGAACAAAACTTGCATTTCCCCCACCAGCAATCTCTCCCAGACATAATATAAAAATATGGTTTCCGACTAATATTATATTCTTTTTGATAAAACCTCCATTTTGTCAATTCTCGGTCAATAAATGGAAGTTCGTCTAAATTATGATTCAACTGAAATTGCCCGGAATTTATAATTTTCTTATTTTTTCTATAATAAATTCCCTTAGGAATTTTTTTCAATTTCCCAAAAATCCAATCACACAAATCTAAAAGAGCAAAATCAAAATCCCCTCCGCACAAAACAAAATCAATCTTTGAATTTTTCATAGTTTCTTCAGGAAAAGATGTGACATGGTCCCCCATAATCGCAATTTTCATTTTAGGAAATTTTTCTTTCAACTTATCAATCGTCTTCCAATGCTGTTTAATAACTGGAGTTTTTGTTTCAAAAGCAAATAAATCTGGTTTTTCTTTTTCAATTTTATCAATGAAATCTTCCCAAGAAATTTTTTCTGCTACTGAATCAATCCAAATTACCTCATGCCCTTTTTTTTCCAAGAGAGTTGCCGCACTACCAAGAATAACAGGAAACAAATAACTTGGGTTAGAAAACCATTGAAATTGCCTATTTTGGCTTAGCAAGGCTACTCCCTTCTCAGATTCTGTTGGAGGATAGCCAATAAGGATTTTCATATTGATTTTTAACAAAGGATTCTTATAAATTTTTCTTTGTTAGAATAAGCTGTTTTTGAATATAATCAACCCTAAAATTATGATTACAATCTGAAAAATATTGATAAAATAAACAACATCTTTCTCATAAACTTTCTTATTTTTCTTAATTTTTTTAAGAATACAAATTGCAATATGTTCCAAACCATAAATTTTTTTATAAGGCATTTCTAAACTTCCATCTTCATTTACCTTCGCAAAACTTTCTTTTTTTAACTTCCCTCTCAGTTTTAATCCAGTTTCTAAAATATAAGGGATAAAAAAGAAAATAGCAATTTTTTCCATATTTCCTAAAATTGCAAGAACTGCAATTAATGCACCTACTGAGTAAGTCATTACATCTCCTGGAAAAACTTTTGCAGGATATTTGTTAAAGAGATAAAAACCAATTAATGAGGCAACCATACATAAACCAATAACACTTAACCATTTGTTTCCCATGAGAAAAGTAATTATTGAAAGAGATGATAATATTATAATCCCTTGACTTGCTTCTAATCCATTATAACCTGCAAGAAAATTAAAAGTTGCAGATACTCCGACAATTCCAAGAGGAATAAAAAGCAGAGGATAAAGGAGTCCAAATTCTATCCCCATCATATTAGATGCTCCGGCATTTATAATTATTAGAGGAATTGATGCAGAAATCAGAAGAATTAATCTAGACCTCTTGGATAATCCTCCTTTTCTCCAACCAAAAAGATCATCCATAAATCCAATAAAAGCAATTATTAAAATAACACTCAAGGATGCAAAAATTTCTACGAGATTATCACTTGATTTGAAATAAAAAGTTTTTATGGCCATATATCCTAAAATACCAAGCATAAATCCTAAAAAAACAGTGACCCCCCCAGCACCAGCAACATTTTTTGGGCGATCCCTTTTATTCATATCTTCCCATACCAGCCCAATTTCTTTTGCCTTTTTTATCCATATTGGAACAGAAAAAAGAGTAATAAAAAAACTCAAAAAAATTGGGATTAATAATACAGAAATCATTTAATATTCCTCTGGATTTGTAATTTGCAATTCTTTAGGGTATTTTGTAATTAAATAATTCTCATTTAATTGAATATCCGATGGATAATTAATCTCCCAAATCTTAATTGGTCCTTGAAATCCATTATAATAAACAAATTCCCCCAGGTTAACACCTTGGTTTTTCATATCACTAATAAAAAGATTACTTTCAACATGTGCTATCTTAAAGTACTCTGATTCTTTTTCAAATAAATACAATTGCGCTAATTGCGAATTTACAACTCTTCCACTTAAGTAAAATGCTGCTCCAATTGGGTTCGCATTAAAATTTCCTCCAGAAGATTCTAACTTGGGAAATAAAAATACTCCTGCTTCTATTCCAGACCCAAAATCATGTAGTTCTCCATCCAAATAAACAAATCTTAATGGTTGATTATATTGTTTTCCTTTATAGACAAAAATAACTTCAGGTTGACTAATTTTATCTTTACCTTTTCTTATAATAATCGCACCCACAGCTGCTTGCTTTCTCGGAAGAAATATTTCCTTTTCATCAATTTCCAATAAAAGATCCTCATCCACTAAGGTTCCTCCCTGATATAAATACAAGGTTTCTTCTTTTGTTTCTTGTGTTTGTGCATCATCCATAAAAAATGTGGAAATCCAGGAGAATTTATCATAATTTTCGTCAGAACCAATACTTGAGTATGCAGTATATTTTCCAATTTCTGTAGAATCAATCAAAAAATGCGTTGTGTTATGGGCATAAAGAAATTCTAAGGCAGTTCTTTCATTAGTTCCAGTTAGCACATGTCTGCCCATAAAATGATTCCAATAAGCAATACTATTTCCCCCATCTAAGACAGTTGCTCTTTCTCCAATAGACTGGAGCCAGTAACCATAATCCCACCAATGAGCAAAGACTGCATTAACAGGAGTATTTTCTCTTACCCATTCCATAGCTTTTTGCCATTGCCACTGATATGAACCAGGAGCAAAATTCTCTGCAACATTCTTGCTTTGATTATAATATACCCATAAAGTAAACATAGAAGCAATTAATATAATTAATACAATAACTCCTATAAAAAATCTTTTTGTTTCTTCTCCCTTACGATTATATTTTTTGCAACCCATAACTACTAAAAATCCAATTGCAACAGGACTTACAGCACCAAGCACCATAATTAATCTTATCGCGCCTCTTGCACCCATAATTGCCATAGTCAAAATTATAAAATATAGAATATAAGAAAATTCAAATTTTTTAAATACAGATAATGCATTTTCTTTATATCTTTTGAAATAAAAATATCCAAAGAAGGAGATAAAAGCAATAACTCCTCCAAAATAAACAATAAAACTTAAACTAGTCTCTCCATTAAGCATACTCCCAGAGGAATATTTACTAAATATCAAACCTAATAAAAAAATAATATAACCAAAAGTTAAAATTATTTTTTCTTTTTTTGATAAAGATTGTATCATATGATTAAAAAGGAAAACAGAACCAATAAAAAACAACCAGAAAAATAAAGGAATATTCCACTGCACTGGGCCAAATTCATTTCTCCAATCATTGATGAAATAAGGTTGTCTGTTTTCTGCTACAGTTGAACCAAATCTTCCAACATCCAATGGATGTACTGTTTGACTAATGAAATTTGTCATTTTGTTTGGGATGAAGGATATTCCGAAAATTATTGTAGATAACAAAGTTAAGATAACTATTGCGATGATAACAGAAATAACTCTTTTTGGAATTTTGTTTGTTATTTTTGCAGGAATCTTGATTAACTTTTTCTTAAATAATGTAAAATCTATCAACAAAATAAAAAAACCTAAAAATGCTAACCCACTAGAAGTAGAAGTCATCAAATTAGTGAAAGTATATTTCCCAGAAAGAGAAATCATGAGAGCCGTGAAACTAATAATCCAAATAGTGAAAACATAAAATCTTTTTTTAGTTATTTTTCCGAGCAAGAAACTGAATATAACTGCTGCAGAAATTGTAATGAAAATATATCCTACCCCTCCCCATGTTAAACCCATGCAGGCAGTCATAATGCCGGCTAAAATTCCAAAAATCATCCCTCTTTTTAATTTTTCAGATGTAAAAGCTTCTAAGAAAAAATAAAATGCCATGAACATAAAAAAGAATCCTGCAGATTCTTTTTCTGGAATTCCTGCAATTGTTCTTGGGAGCAGAGAAGGAATAACCACAAAAAATGCTGTAGAAATCAATGCAATTATGTTTTTTATTTTTTTAGTTTGTTTATAAAATATTTTTCTTGCAAAAAGAAAAAATGCAATTGTTGTTAAACCAAACATGAATACAGGGAAGATTACCGCAGAATATGTAACTGTTATATTTTTAGAAAAAAGAGCTAAGAATTTATGAAACCAAGCCATCATATAAGGTAATAAAGTCATTTCTCTCATAGTATTTATTGGATTGCAAGTTTGTCCAGAACAAATTTCTATCAAAGGGACATTTCTCATAGCATCAAGCAAAAAAAGTTTCCCATGTTCTACAATATGTTTCGCCCACCTCAGAAACAAGAAAGGATCTAAATCAGGTCCAAGTGTCCAAGTTCCTGTCGTGATATCTTTTAATTTTGAAATATTTCTCGTTCTAATATACATTCCAATAAAAACAATAAATGATAGAATTAAGCAGTAAATCCAATCTTTTTTCTTTTTCAAAAAACTAATTACTTTCTCTTTCCTTATTGCTAACTCATCTTTTGTAATAGGAATCTCTCCAACACTTTTTGCAATCTTCTCCTCTTTTTCAGCAAGGTCATGTGCAACAACTTTCTTTTGTTCAGGAATAGTCTTTTCAATTTCTTTACTAATATCTTCAGTATCTTTTTTTTGATAGTCTTCCATCTAATAATTATAATAAACCTCGTAAAAGGAAAATATAAATCGTATTTAAATATTTCTTTACTATCTGAAAAGAAGAGGGGTGAGATAAACTTCTATTACTGCAGCAATAATTAAAACAACAATTGCTGCGAAAAGAAGCAATATTACATTTTCCAACACCCTGAAGAATTTCTTGTCCTTAAATCCGTGCCTGATTACTCCAATCCCGAACATGCCACCTGCTAACGCCGTTATAAAATAAGCTGCAATTTCAGGAAAACCATGAATCATATATCTTGCGATTCCTAATGGAATCTCTGTAACTTTATATCGTGTAAAAATCCCCACAGCCGCAGAGATGACACTTGCATTCCAAGCTAATATAAAGATAGCCCCTGCTCCAAAAATTAATGAAAAGATAAGAGTAAAAATCATTACATAAATATTATTTTCTAAAATAGACAATAACCTCAACCCTTTGGTAGCAGCCCCTGTTGGAAGGATGGTGTTGCCAAAGATATTCTGCGAAACACAATCCTCAATATTTCCCGGGCTGTTTATACTGCAATATGTTTGTAACTGAGCATTGGACAAATCTGGATTTTGCAACACAATTCCCAAAACTGAAAAAGCAACTATAAATCCTAAGAAAAGCCACATGAACGCATAAATAGCGTCTTTATGCACCCTCCAAACATCTCTAAATCCTTCAACTTCTTCATCTTGTTTTTCTTCTGTTTTGATTATAAAATACATAAAAGGAAGAGAAAACATCACGCAAAAAGTTACTACAAGCATCCCAGAGAATTTAGACAAGACAACATCTCCTGAGAAAAACCAGTGCACTAACAGAAGAGAAAGGGAAGCATAGAGCAAGCCAATGAAAAACATTTTCCACGGCCCTTTTTCAACTCTTTTTGGATTAATCAAAGACTCTAACATGTTTGGATAAAACAAATATTACTTTTAAATATTTGTGATGTTATCCCCGCCCACCCAACCCTAAAACTTGCACTCATAAATTCGTGATAATGCTGCTCCGCGCCAGACTTCGTTAAGGCGCTCCGCTGGAACACAATTAATGGCAAATAAATCTCACGAAGATTATCAGATTATGGGTTTATTATCTCCGCAAACTCCATTAACTTATTTTCTCCACATTAATTATCCTATTACCCCCGAGCGAAGCGAGGCTATTTTTTCTTCCTTCACAAAAACAATTTTAAACTAACTTATCTTTACATAAATATGAATAAGAAAAAGAGGTTTAATCAGATAGCAAAAGATATCAAAGACATAAAAATTCAAGGAGCAAGAAATATTGCCAAAGCTGCATTAGAGGCTTATTCACTTTTTCCTTCTGAAAAAACAAAGAAAAAACTTCTTTCTCTTCGTGTAACAGAACCAATGATGGAAAATGTTTTAGACATGGCAGAAAAAGGAAAGCCCTTATCTGAGATAAATAAGCATTTTACAGAAGCACAGGAAAAGATAAACAAGAAAGTTTTGAAACTAATAAAGAATAAAGATGTAATTTTTACCCATTGTCATTCGACAAATGTTGTTAATGCTCTGATTTATGCAAAAAACAAAGGCAAGAAGTTTGAAGTTTATAATACAGAAACTCGCCCGTTGTTTCAGGGGAGACAGACAGCAAGGGAATTAAGAAAAGCAGGAATTAAAGTTACAATGTTTGTAGATTCTGCTTTAGGTGTTGCACTTTCAAAAGAGCAAGGAACAAAAAAAGTAACAAAAGTTTTTCTCGGCGCCGACGCTCTCCTCAAAAAAGGAATTATAAATAAGATTGGAAGTGAAGTCATTGCAAGAATCGCAAAGCAGGAAAAGATTCCAGTTTACATAATCGCTGATTCATGGAAGTTCACGAAGAAGAAAGTCCCCTTGGAGAACAGAAAGTTGAATGAGGTTTGGGGAAATGTGCCGAAGGGTGTGAAGGTGAAGAATCCGAGTTTTGAGTTTGTTAAAGAGAAGTATTTGGAGAGGGTTGTGACTGAGGAATAAAAGGAGAAAAATATGTTTAGAATTTTTACTACAAAAGAGTTTGATGATAATTTCGAAAAACTTGATGAATCTGATAAGAAAAGAGTTCGAAAAATAATGGCTCAATTAAAAGAGCAAGGAGCAGATGTTGGAAAACCTTTACAGGTTTCTTATTTCAGAGAGAAAAGATTTGGAGAAAAAAGATTATATTTTATTGTATATAGCACTTATGCAATTATTTTTGCTGTTGCTATTAGTGATAAAAAAACACAACAAGAAACAATAAACAAGATAATTTCTGAAATTAAGAATTATGAAGAAATTATTAAAGATAAATCAAAAAAGGTTTAACCTTTCCACTCTTTTATTCTTCCGTGCTTGATATCTTCTAAACTTCTTTTTACTTGTTCAACTAGTTCGGTGTCTATTTTTTTTATTACAACAAGGTCTTTCATTTTTTCCACAGCAAGTATTGAACCTTCATTTATTTCTAGTTCATTTCTAATTCTTTGAGGAATTACTATTTGTCCTTTTGAGCTTATTTTTGTTATCTCCATGATGTAAGAAAGTAAGATTTTCTTATTTAAATAAGTTTCTCTTTTCTTCTCAACTTTATCTCAAACTCTGAAAGATTTAAAATTCCTCCATTCTTATAATCTTCATGCGTATTAAAGATATGCCAGACAACAACAGACCAAGAGAGAGGTTTCTAAAACACGGCCCTGAAACCTTAAGTGATGCAGAACTTTTTGCGATAATTCTTAGAACTGGGACAATTCAAGAAAATGTGATTGATATGTCAAATAGATTAATTGCCGAATATGGTTTAGATAAATTATTTGAATGTTCATTAAAAGAACTTCAGAAGATTAAAGGAATTGGACCAAGTAAGGCAATGCAAATACTTTCTATGGCAGAATTAGGGAAAAGATATAATCAATTAAAAAATTCAAACAATTCAAAGAAGATTTCTTGTGCAGAAGATGTTTTTAACTATTTTCATGAGAAGTTGAAAGATGAAAAGCAAGAAAATTTTATCATTCTTTTATTGAATCATATGAACAATATAATTGGAGAAGAGCTAATAGCCAAAGGAAATTTAAATTCTGCTATAACAAATCCAAGAGATATTTTTAAACCTGTCATAAAAAATTCATCTAGTAGAATTATTCTTGTGCATAATCATCCTTCAGGAAATGTTCGTCCATCCAAAGAAGATATTAAACTAACAGAAAGATTGGTTGAAGCAGGCAAACTTTTAGGTATTGATGTTTTGGATCATATTATTATTAGTGGAGAAAAATTTTGGAATTGGAAAAGTTAATTTTGATCATTATAAAGTGGTCACATAAATATTTAAAAAATAAATTCTATAAAAAGGGATATGAATACAGAAAAAGTAGGAAATTTAGACTTAAATAAAACTCATTTAGGGGATTGTATGAAATTAGCTAAAGAATTGCCTGATGATTCTGTTGATTTAGTTGTAACTTCCCCTCCCTATGCAGACACAGTGTCTTATGGTGAAGATATAAAAACCGGAGTAGAAACTTTCAATTCAGAAAATTATGTAGATTGGTTTTTACAATTATTTTATGAGACCCAAAGATTCTTAAAACCCACAGGATCTTTTATCTTAAACATTAATGATAGAGCTACTAATGGAGAAAGAAATATTTATGTTTTTGAATTAGTTACGAGAATAGTCAAGGAAACTGGATTAAAATTATTTGATAGATATATTTGGTTTAAGAAATCTGCTCTTCCGATGCCAGGTGAAAAAAGATTAAATGATAGAATAGAATATATTTTCCATTTTGTTAAAGACACTAAGAAATTTAAAACAAATACAGATAGAGTAAGAGAACCTTATGCAGAAGTTTCTTTAAAGAGATTTAAAAATAAAGTTCATGGAAATGATATTATCAATTCAGATGGAACAACAGAATTATCTCAAAGAGGAAGTAGTAAACCTCACCCATTAGGGAAAAAACCCATAACTGTTTTTAGATTTGATACAGGAAGTGCTTTAAGAGGATTAAAACATCCTGCTCCCTTTCATCCCCAATTACCTGAATTTTTTATTAAATGGTTAACAGATGAGGAAGATATTGTTTTAGATCCTTTTATGGGTGGGGGAACAGTAGCTTTAGTTTGTAAAAGAATGAATAGATACCATATAGGATTTGAAATCAACCAAGCATATATAGATATGACTAAAGAAAGATTAAATGACTCGGAAAATTAGATACTAATCAAAAAATATTATAATTTTTTTCTTATGATTTTACACCATTTTTTCTTGTGTTCTAATAAACCAACTACCACTATTTCAGGCCTTTGTTTTGCAATTTCAGATGAAACTTTTAAAGATGTAAAACTATTTTTTTCTGTTGGTTTTCCTTGCCATTCTGCTTCCATTCCATCCCAAACAAAAACAGCTAACCCAGTAATTAAACTTGGATTATCTCCAAACTCTAAAGATTGGTTTTTATTAACAGAAAAATTAATCAAAATATAATTAGAACTTTTAGAGGAAGAATGAGTAGCTCCTGTCCAAGAATCTTTTGCTTGAGATGTTTTAATTTCCCATATCATCTTTTCTCCATCTGGAAAAATAATTATCATATCTCCATTTGGATTATGATAATGTTCTATTTTAACATTAAATTTAGATAATCTTTTGTCCAATTCCTCGATTATGGCATTTTCCCATAAATCAAAGAGTCTTGCAGTAATAAGAGCTGTTTTTTGGTTTAACTGCCCCACAAAAGCTGTATCTGGTTGCCATTCATTAATTGATAATTTATCCTCACATGCCACGCCAAAAACATACTTAATACGCTTCTCCACATAATCTAAAACTCCTTTGAGATAAATCTCTGGATTTCTCATTTCTTTTAATACTTTTTGTTTAAGTTCTTCGTCTATCATACAACAAGCATAATTTATCACTTTTTATTCTTTACGGAAATAGGGGCTTTACACGAGAATGAAAAACTGCACCAGAATAAAACACATTTGCACGGAAACTAAAAAAGATTTAAATAATGATAATTCTTTAGAAGAAGATAAAAAAGAGGGTAAGATGGCTAAACAAAAATGTAAACTTGGGGTTGTTAAGACTGGTAAAAGAACTGGACAATGTAAAAAGAAGCCAGGACCTCAACCTAAACCAAAGCCAAGACCTAAGCCAAAGAAACCTAAACCTAAAATTAAAAAGGTTAAAGTTAAATGGTGGTAAATAAAAATACTCCAACCTTCTATTTCGATACAACTTTTATTAATTCATTAATTAACAAAAATAAGATAAATTCTAGAATAATAAAGTCATTAAAAAAAAGGAAGTGGAGACATTACTTATCAATTTTTTGCATAATGGAAGTACTTAATCTTAGACAAGAAAATCTTTTTTTTATGAATAAAATGAAATCTGGGATTCCTGGAAAGAAGATTTTACAACAGAGACAAGAAAGAGATTTAAATTCTAAGGAATTGGAGATGATTCAGGAGAAATTTGTCGATAAAGTATTACGACCTAATAGGATGGATTATGGTTTCTTTTTCTTACGGGAAGGATGGTTAAGATCCTTAGTAATAACAAGAGAGACAAATATCACTTCTTTTGATGCCATTCACTTAGCAACAGCTTTGGAAGCTGGATGTGATATTCTGTTAACTTCAGATGGGCATTTCATTAAAGAGGGGAACATTTATTTGGAGAAAGTATTAAAAAATAAATTAAGACTCTGTGAACCTGAAAATATAAATAAACTTTTAGTTGAGAAAGGGCATAAAGAAATTAATCTTTCTTCCACGCCTTCCAAATCCAATAAAAAGAAAAAATAATATCTTCTTAATCAATTTTGCACGGAAATGGACGAGATATCTCAGATTAGGGACTTATTTAAAATAAATTATTCTATTTTTTAAAAATACCAATCTTCCAAACCTAAACTTAAGGATGGATTTTTCACAATTTCTACATTGCTTATCTCCTTTAGGTAAATTATCAAATGATTTTAAATCAGATATTCTTACAGGAAATCTACATTTCTTACAAAGAGGGATATTTACAAAAGACTTAGGGACTTCAAATAATATTTCTTTTTTTGAAAAACCTAAATTAATTAGTTTTATATTTATGGAAAACTTTGAGTCTATATCAATACTTTCAATATATTTTAGATTATAATTATATTCAAGATAATTTATCAATTCTGATAAGGGGTCTTCTGATTCATAAAAAATGAATATTTCTTCATATTATTAATTCCATTCTTCTCTTTAATATTTTTTTATACTTGGCTTTGTATATAAATCTGAGTAATAGCTTACTTTTTACACAGAAATTATAAATCAATTGTAGCATAACAACTCATATAGATAAATTTGGATAATTTTTCGTAAAGTTCTTGATGTCTTTTAGCTAATTCTTCCCAATTAGGAACTTTCAAATTTGGGTGACTTTTTCTATCCAATCTTCTTGGATATAATTTATGTGCAAAGATATTTCTTATTTTATAAAATTTGATTATTTTTCCCTTGAAATCTTTTAAAGGTTTAATATTCATTTTATGAAACTCAATAGTATCTTTAACTATTTCTAATAAAACATTGGCTTTTGACATTGCCCCCATATTCTCCATAAAGAAATCTTCAAATCTTAACACTTCTTTTAAATTGATAATCTTCCTCCCTTGATATTCTGGTTCTAATCCAAAAGAGGTTAAAATTAAATCTGTGCAAAGGTTGTCAAATTCTATGGTTCTAATAATCACTTCATATAATAAATCCTTTGGCAATTGAAAAGGATTGGATGTCATTTAAATTGCAAATATTTTGTCTATTTATTATTTTCCATACTAAAATATTCCTCACAACATTTCTTACTACAAAAACAAAGTATTGTAAGAGAAATAAATTTCCCTTCATATTCAGAAGGACCCTCAAAACCAATATACTTCCAATCAGGATAATCAATTATTTTATCTTCATCTAAAAGTTCTATCTTAGTTATTCCCGTCCCTTTTACATATTCTTTACTACATTGGCAACAAGTTTTTAATTTCCATTCAGGAATATTCTCACTTTCCATCACACCACTCACACCCCTTCTCAGGACATTCCCCCTCCAACAACTTCAACGCCTTTTTCCAAATCTTCTCTGCATTATTGATGTCAATCTTCATCTTAATCAAACTCGTGTCAAACAAAACTTCTCCTGTAGCCATAACTTCTTTGGGAACATAGAATAAGAGAAATGCAAAATCTTCTGTTTCATAGCTGTTTTTTCTTAATAAGAAATTGTAAATATGTAACTGATTTCTGTAATGTTCTGCTGTGTCCTCTTTTAATGCATAACCTCTTGTTTTGTAGTCAAGAACAATTAATTTATTTCCTTTTTGCAATATATTATCCACTGCTCCGTGCAATTCATTCCCGTTTTTGTCTGTAAAAGATATTCCTTTCCAGTTATTTTGCCAGATTTTTAATTTCTCTTTGTTATCAAACAGCTTCATGTTTGTGCAATCAGAGTTTTCACATAGCTCTGGAGGAAGTTGCCCTTTTTCCATGAATTTATCAAAATGAATTTTTAGAATTCTGTCCATCCCGTTTGGAAGACTTGGAAATATTCCTGCCGGGCGTTTCCAAACTTTATGTTGTGTCAGCCAGAAACATCTCGGGCATTCTTGCATGAGGTTTAACGCACTTGGTGATAGTTTGTATCCCATAAAAATATTAGACATTAATTGTTTTTTAATCCTTTCCCCTAAACCAACTCATCAATCTTCTTCCCCTTCCCTTCTCCTTCCTTTCCCTTCTCTTTGCCCTCTTCTCCTTTCTCTTCTCCTGCTTGCACTTCCATTATCGTCTTATTGAACTCTTCACCTATCTTTTGCAAACCATCTTCAAGTTCTCTCTTGACATCTTCCAATTTCTTAATCTGCACTTCAATTATTTTCTTTGTGTCAGGAATACTTTTTTGCACAAAATTCCCTCCACCAACATCAACATTCAATTCTTCTGATTCAAGTTTTGCCTTTGCAAATATGCCTCTGCCAATTGGAGCAAAAATCTCCTTGCCTGTTTTTCCAACTAATTCGTCAAGTCCAGCACTCAAACCAGTCATCTCTGCAATTCCTTGCGCAACTGCTTCTAACTGCTGTTGTAATTGTTTAATCTGTTGGTCAAACATCTGCAATTTAAACATCATTTCTTGACTTGGTTCTTCCATGTTTTGACAAGAAAAAAAGGGTTTTTAAATATTCCCGCATCCATAGAACCCCTACTCGCAATCCACCACTACCCCGAGATAACTTCGCTTCGCTCAGATATAACTAAACTATTAACAAAATCCTTTTCCATATTAATTATATTCTTAACAGAGCGCCTTAGCCAAGCTTGGCGCGGAGCAACTCAGAAATCAAACAACCTTAAACATTTTTCTTAAAATAGTGCTAAACAGCATGGTGAAAATTAAGTAAAACCAGAACCAACTCAAAAATCCCAAAAATCTAATAGGAGCTCCTGTTGTTACTTCTATAGCTGTAAACACATCAGTAAACCATCTGAAAAATAAAATAAAAGGAATACCTGTAAACATAACTGCCCTGCTTGTTAATTTAAATGTTTTAGGAATAAATTGCAACTGCTTTTTTGATAATTCAGCAACTTTCTCTGGATGGTCCTTATATTTTTTCATTTCTTCCTGCAAAATCTTCTGTTCTTTCTTCAACTCCTTCAATGCTTCTTGGTCTGTTGCATATTTCTGTATGGCGGTTGTTGAGAGATTAATTATAAGAACAATAAGCAGCATACCCATAGTTAAATTCCATGTCAATAAAACACCTGCAGTTGGGTCTAAAACAGCATGAACAGGTTTGCTTATAAAATCAAATTTATCCCAAGCAAAAGCAATAAAAAGAGATATGCCCATTACAATAATCATTGGCATCCAACTTCCTTCTTTCCCTTCTTTGCTTTTTGGAACAACTTTTTTTACAGGAGTTTCTTCAACAGATTGCTCGCTCACAGGTTCGCTCGATTCATTAGAGCTATTAATTAAAGATTCATCATTTGAAGATTCTTCTTTTATTTCTTCATTAGCACTTTTATTATCATCTATCCCATCACTAACAGAACTCTCTTCTACCTTAATTACTTCTTTATTATCTGAATCAGCACTTATTTCTTCTTTATTCTCCCCACTAGAATTTTCTTTTTCATTAATTGTTTCTTTATTCTCTGAATCGTTTTGTGATTCAGCATTTTCTTCACTTGGTTTTTCTTCATCCATTTTATTTTCAACAAAACTTGGTTTTTAAAGATTAACTTTCCATAAATTTCCTAAATGTAGGATTCATATCTGTCATGTGTTGCTGTCCAATATTTTGGTAGAACTGGAAAAATATCATGATTACTAATAATATAGCAGTTCCTGAAACTAAAGCTCCCATAAGGTCTGTAATTGACGCCAAAAGCCCAATAGCCAAGCCCCCCATAACAGTCAGAGGCATAATATATCTGTCAAGAATACTTTCCAAAACCCTCCTGTCTTGTCTAAATCCTGCTATTTGTAAACCAGATGAGGCAATTTTTTGTGCCTGAGCTTTAGAATCCATTCCAGATGTTTTAACCCAAAATACAGCAAACAAAGTTGATAAAACCATGAAAATTAAAACATGAGTAATTCCCTGAAGCAAGTACTTAGGCATAAATCCCCCCCGAATAATTAATTCTAACAAATTAGTAGAGCCCATCCAAAAGGCTAACCCAGAAATTGCTTGCCCATCAACAAAATGTCCTAA
>JAGLWP010000040.1 GCA_023133375.1 Candidatus Pacearchaeota archaeon
GCAATCCATACAGCTTATCCTGATTTTTTAAGCAACAAAGTAAGAGGAGATATCTTCCAGGATAACAATCCTTTTGTTTCTGATATTTTTTCAAGGGTTGGTTCACCACAAGAAAGGAAAGAGGTAATTGAAGGAGGTCCATGTATAGTTCTCGCAACATCAGGGATGTTAGTTGGAGGAGCTTCAGTTGAATACTTCAGGGAATTTGCAGGAAATGAGAAAAATTCAATAATTTTTGTTTGTTACCAAGGATTAGGAAGTTTAGGAAGACAAGTGCAGGATGGACTTGATGTTACAAGAATGATGGTTGATGGGAGAGAAGAGACAGTTAAAATTGAAATGCAGGTTCACACAATAACAGGGTTTAGTGCTCATGCAGGAAGAAATGAAATTTTATCATTTTTCAATAATATGAGTCCAAGACCAAAGAGAATTATAGTAAATCACGGCGAAGTTTCAAAGTCTCTTGATTTGGCTTCTGCTCTTTACAAAATCAATCGCGTAGAAACAAATGTCCCAAGAATATTGGATACATTAAGGTTGAGGTAATTTGAAAGCGAGAAATGTTTTAAATTAATCTTCCTCTTAAAACTTTAAAAACTACTTTTCCTATTAATATTAATAAGATGGTGAAATTAAATTTTATGTGGTATCCGACGGATTGCATTAAAAGATGCCACTTTTCCGCGTCAAGAGGGAAGGTGTGTGAGAGGAAACCGCAGGTGTCCTTCAAATGAAACACAACTTAAAAATAACATCTATATTACTAATAATGTTTCTATTAACTCAGTTCATTGGACTTTATGTCATTGATAATTATTCTTCAACAAGAATAGTAAATGGAGAAATTGTTAATGCTTCTGCCCAAGCCCTTCCCTACGGACTTGAAACACCAGAAATCGAAAAACCATCAGATTACAGGAGTCTTTTCTATATGATAATGTTTGCATTTGTAATTGCGATTACCATACTTTTCTTCCTCACAAAAATAAAAGCAGAATTTATTTTAAAAGCCTGGTTTTTTGTTGTCGTCACCCTTGCTTTAGGAATTACATTTAATTCATTTTTTCAAACTAAATATGCTGGATGGATTGCACTGGCGATTGCATTGCCTCTTGCATTTTTCAAAATTTTCAAAAGAAACTTCCTGCTTCACAATTTCACAGAACTTTTAATTTACCCAGGAATTGCCGCAGTTTTTGTGCCTATTTTAAATTTTTACACAATCCTCGCTTTACTTGTAATAATTTCCATTTATGATATGTGGGCTGTTTGGCATTCAGGAATTATGCAGAAAATGGCAAAATATCAAATTAACAAATTAAAAATCTTTTCAGGATTTTTTGTTCCATATCTGTCAAAGAAAATAAAAATGAAAATAAAAGAAATGAAGAAATCCAAATCAAAGAAAAAACAGATAAAAGTTAATATTGCTCTTCTTGGCGGGGGCGATGTTATTTTTCCTTTAATTACTGCAGGAGTTATTCTTAAAACAAAAATATCTTTACCATTTGGATTGCACGAATTTACAGGAGGATTAGGTCCAGCATTATTTGTAATCGGCGGAGCAATGTTAGGATTGAGTTATTTATTCTTTTTTTCACAAAAGAAGAAATTTTACCCTGCTATGCCTTTTATCACTATCGGAATTCTTTTGGGACTGATTCTAAGTTATTTAATCTTCTAATTGTTCTTACTATATAAAAGTAACAAACCACAATATTTATAAAAGAATACCTATATAAGATTTTATGAAAACATATGATTTAACAAAAGCAAAAAAAGATAATGAATTAAATATCGGTAAAGAGTTGGAAAGATACGAATTAATTTTAGATTACTTTAATGAAAATCCCAAAAGAGTAGAGAATAATGAAAGTTATTTGATGGAGATTACAGATAGATTGGTAGATATTTCTATATTCAATAAAAAAATATCCTTCATTATAAAAGACTTAAGTTCCAAACTTCTTAAAGATTTCTTGAATAAAAATCATGGATATGAATACCTCTAAAATGTTAGTTAAACAAGATTTAATCAACAAAATCAAAGATTACTTTGATTTAAATGTCTATGAAACAAAAGTTTGGTTAGCCCTTATTTCAAAAGGGGTTGCTTCAGCTGGAGAAATAGCAAGTCTTTCCCAAGTTCCAAGGAGCAGAGCATATGATGTTCTTGAAAGTTTAGAAAAAAAAGGATTTGCGATAATAAAAATAGGCAAGCCAGTAAAGTATTTTGGCATTAAACCAAAAATGATTCTTGAAAGATTAAAAAATAAAGTAAAGAAAGACGCAGAAGAGAAAATAATCAATCTATTAAAAGTTAAAGAAACAGAAGAATTCACAAAACTTGAAGAACTTT
>JAGLWP010000041.1 GCA_023133375.1 Candidatus Pacearchaeota archaeon
AGCATGAGAATTCTAATAGAATCTGCAAAAAAAGGTTTGAAAATTGCAGCAGTGAGTTTAATGAGCATTTCTGAATATGTGAAAAATATGCAGAAGATTACCACCCGACTTAAAGATATGCTGGCAGAAATAATTTCTGATATGAAAAGCAATATGACTTTCCTTGCGCCATTACTTTCTGGAATTGTTGTTGGGTTGGCAGTGATGATTACTTCTATTTTAAACAAATTGAATCTTACTAATCTATCTGGAGGAGAAGTTGGAATTGGGAATTTAGGCAATATATTAAATATTTTTGATTTAACAAAAATGATTCCGCCTTATTTCTTGCAGATAATAATTGGTATTTATATTATTCAAATAATTTTTATTCTTACTGGAACCCTTGTCACAATAGATTCTGGAGAGGATAAACTTGAAAGAACTAGTAAAATTGGGAAGAATCTTAAAAAAGGAATTGTGTTGTATTTTATCACAGCTCTTTTAGCAACACTTGCATTGTTTGTTTTGAGTTCAATTGTTTTAGGGAATTTAGGATAAGATTTATTAATCGTGTTTATCTTTTTGTTATATGAAAAAGAGGCAAAAAAAGAAGAACTTTTTTTTTGACAATTTTTTGAAAAAAAATCGCAAAGGAGTTATCTCAGAGTATCTTCCCTGGTTGTTAATAGCTCTTGCAGTTCTTGCGATTTTAATGATTACTATTTTTTTGCTTCAGGGAAAAGGAATTTCTTTGGTAGATAAAATTAAAAATTTCTTTGGTGGGGCTGGAGCGTCTGGGGAATGGTAACTATTTTTTTACTTAGGAGGGATAAATGGCAAACTTAACAATACCCCAATTAATAAAAATAATTATTGGAATTTTTGTTGTAGTAGTCGTGGTTATGGGTATTTTTTTATTTTTCAAAGACACTGTAATTGATTTTTTTAAGAATTTGCCAGGGGAGGAAGAAATACCTGGCGAGGAAATCGGAGAAGAGGGGGGAGAAGAAATTGGAGA
>JAGLWP010000005.1 GCA_023133375.1 Candidatus Pacearchaeota archaeon
AATCAGGATAAGCTGTATGGATTGCGTTTATATCCCAAATCATGCCGTCAATATAAATTGGGATTTTCTCTAATTTTCCTGATTTCATTGCATCTTCTAAAATTAACATAGTTTCCTGAGCTCTTCCCAATCCTAATTCTGGAATCAAAACTTTTCCGTCTCTCTCAATTGTTTTTTTAACGAGTTCTATTAATTCTGCTTCGACTTCTATTCTTGGAGGGAAGGTATCATTTTTTGAACCATAAGTTGATTCTGTTATTACTGATTCAATTCTTGGAAAATTTGCGATTGCCGGGTCTAAAAGTCTGGAATGCCCATATTTGTAATCCCCTGTATAAAGGAGGTTGTGCAAGCCATTTCCAATGTTTAAATGGACAAGTGCTCCTCCAAGTACATGTCCTGAATTGTAAAATGTCAACCGAATATCTGAGGCGACATCAGTAACTTCATTATAATTTAAGCAAATGCTATGTTTTACCATCTCTTTTATGTCTGGAGAATCAAAGAGTGGTTTTGCTGCTTGCTTGTAAGCGACGCCAATAAAATCAAGGGCAAGAAGAGCTGCAATGTCTCTCGTCGGGGGAGTCATATAAACTGGACCTCTGTATCCCATTTTGTATAAATAAGGGAGCAAACCAACATGGTCCAGATGTGCGTGGCTTATAATCACTGCATCAAGTTCATTTATATCAAATTCTGGAATATTAAAAAAAGGAAATTTATCTTTAGTTTGTGCTGCTACATCAACTCCGCAATCAAGCAGAATTTTCGAATTTGGAGTTTGCAATAAAATAGAACTTCTTCCTACCTGCCTTGCTCCACCTAAAAAAGTTAACCTAACCCATTCTTCTACTTTGTCTGGGTTCCATTCTTTGTATATTTTTTTCCCAATTGAATTAAGAAATTTTCTACGATAATTATTATTTGCGTATAAAACTTCCCTGATACTTTCTGTAATCTTACTTTTAATCGCCGGGCTCCGTTGAACTTGGGGCGTCCAAAGAGTTGTTCTTCTTATTTCTTCTAAGATGCTTCCTTGTTTTCCAATAACCATCCCTGGTTTTTTTGCTTCAATTAAAACTATGCTTCTCTGGGCATCAAGAATAATATTTGTTATCTCTGCTTCTTTAGGAACTATTCTTTTTATTTCTTCTTCTACTTGTGATTGTTCATGTAAAATTTTTTGGTCTGCTCTTAATTCTATTCTTTTTTTTATTTGTGCAACTATCTCTTTAATTTTTGGTTCTCCCTGCTTGAAGAAGGTTTCATTATTAGTGTAAAGAACTATATTTGCACCTTCGAAACTTGCTTCAGTTATATCTTCCTTTAACTGGTCTATTATGTTTTTTAAAATGTCCATTTAAATAATTGCCTAAAATTTATATTTATCTTAACGAATTATTCTTTATTCAGCTTGTCCTTATACTCTGAAACAATTTCTTGTTCAACTACTTTTTTTATTCCCTCTTTTGTTATTGTGAAAATATCAATACCATAACCACTTCCCACATCTCTTTGTGTTGAAGATTTTAATGATTCTTTTGCTAATTCCACTCCTTCTTTTATTGATATGTCTTTATTATATTGTCTTTCAAGAAGTCCGAGAACATAGGGCATTCCGCTTCCGAAGTTTGCGTCATAATCTTCAACTTTATAAACTCCTCCAGCAGGTTCTATGGTGTATAATTCTGTTGAACCGTCCTCATTAAACCCCCCAACTAAAGTTCCAACAATATTTGGAATCATAGATGGTTGTCTTATTGAAGAGTAAGTTATTGTTGCGGCAAGATTTGCGGCTTGCTTAATTGTAGGTTTCGCTCTTGCTCTTAACTCTTTAAGTTTAAGCTCGGCTGCAATTAATTTTCCAAGTCTCTGAGCATCTGCCACTCCCCCTGTCCAAGAACTAATCAAGTAATCATTTATTTGGACCACCTTGGGAGCATTTTTATTCATAACAATATTGCCGGCGGTGACCTGCCTATCTGCAGCCATGACAATTCCGTCTTTGCAGACTATCCCTAAGATAGTTGTACCTGTTTTCAAAATTGAATTCTTTAATTCAGCATCCATTTTATAAAGTGAGTTTAGAACTTATGATAATTAAGGAATAAGGTATTATTTAAAGTTTTCGGATAGATTTGTGCTATCATCTATGAACAAATCTTCAATCTTGTAATTATTAGCTTGTGATTTAAGAAGATGGTAAACTCCTGCCATAACTGAAGCAGTCATCACAGTTAGGCTAGGGGGATACATTGCTGACATTCTATTGAGATAAGGTAAAATAAATTTATTTTCCAACTCAATTTGATTTAACCATGTTTCTAAATTAACTCTAGGATCGTCTATTCGCAAATTCCTTTCTAATTCTGCAAAAAATGATTTCAATATTTCTTCTGTTACAATCGGTAACCCTTCTGTTGTATATCTTTTATCCATATTGTGGGAGATGTTATTAGGTATTTAAATCTTTACAGACCTTCCTGCTTCTTTCTTAATCCTAATAATATTTTCAACAAAGCCCTCTATTTTTTGTTCGTGGCTCACAATGATAAGTTGTTTAACATTAAGTTGTTGCAGGATATCTCTCATTTTATCAAGTTGCTGGTCTGAAAAACCATCTGTTGGCTCGTCGAGGATTACTAAATCACGAGTTTTAATTTTACTTAGGAAAGAATTGATTACCTGGTTTAAAGCAAGTCGGTAAGCTAAAGCAATAGCAGTTCTTTCTCCTCCTGAAAGATAGGCATAATCAATTTCATAATCCTGCTGTTCAATTATTGGAGTAAAATCATCGCCGAGTCGTATGTTAAAAGAATCAGAAACAAGCATGTAAAACCATTCAGCGAATAAATTAGAGAATTCTGCCTTAAGTTTTATCATGACGTTCTTTTCAATAAAGGAAATCAAAGTAATAAATTGTTTAGATAACCAGTTTTCAACGTCGGTGATATAATTTAGATGCTCTCTAATTTTTTCTGTTTTCTTTATGCTTTCTTTTAGTTCATCTATTTGTTTTGAAAAAACTTCTATTTCTTTTTTCAATTCAGCAACTTTTATATCTGCAATCCGCTCTTGCCTCAATGCTTCATCAAGTTCTTTTTGTTTTGTTTCAGAAATATTATCAAACTTTTTTAATTCAAATATTGAACTATTTAAAATTTCAGTATGCTGGCTCAAAAGTTTTACATCTTCTTCCAGCATCAAATTTGATTTTTCTATTTCAGAAATATGTTTTTCTTTTTCCTGAACTTGCTGGAGTTTTATTTTTAATATTTTTAAATCAGTTAATTCTTTTTCTGCTGATGAAATTTTTCCATCAATCGCAATTATTTTTCCTGACATATTCTCTTTTTCTTGTTCTAATTCTTCAATCGTTTTATTAATCTGAGAGACATCATTATGAAGTTTATTGAGAACATTTGCCCGATAAGTGGAATCAACACTCTGCAAACAAGTAGGACAGATTTCAAGATTTGAGAGTTTTTTTTCAAGTTTTTGATTATCTTCTATCCTCAAGATTAATGAATGCATTTGTGAATTTACCTCAAGATTTTTGTCTGCTAATTTTTGTTTTTCTTTCTTTTTTAAAATTATTTCTTGTTCAAGATAAGAAATCTTTGCTTCGTCAAATCTCAAATCTTGCAATTCTTTCATTTGGCTTTTAACTTTTTCAATTGTTTTTGCATTAGATAAAATTGTATCTTGCTTATTATTGATGATGATTTTAGTTTTCTCTATTTCTTGCTGAAGTTTATTTTTCTCTTCTATTTTTTTAGAAATTTCTTCTTTTTCTTCTTGAATTCTTTTCCTCTGTTCTGTTTTTAAAAAAAGTTCTTTTTCAACTGAAGTCAGATTATATTGTTTTGTTTCTAATTCAGTTTCTTTTTCTACGAGATTTAATTTATCTTGTTCCAGATTCATTACTAATCCCTCATTAATTCTTTTTTCTTCTCTTAATTTTATAGTTATTATTGAAATATTCTCAAGGATTTTTTTGTATTTATCAATCCCAAAAACATGCCTTAATGTATTAATTCTTGTTTCAGGATCTTCTAAAATAATTTGTTTCATTTCTTCTTGAGGGGTATAAACAGTAAATTTGTAAAGGATATTTTGTTTTTTGGAAAATTCAGCAGGATAGTTTAACAATTCCAACACTTTATTTTTTAATTCTGTTACAGACATTTCTTTTCTCTCATCATTTATTGTTATGGCGCAAAAATCTTGAGAGATTGTTTTTTTCCTTTTCAAAGTTCGTTCAATTATTATTTTTTTATTATCAACTTCAAACTCTAACATCACCTCCCCTTCCTCCTCCCCACTTCTAAGAAGAGAAGAGCCTCTTTGACCTGGCTGAAGTCCGAATAATGCAAATTCTATTCCCAAGAGTATTGAAGTTTTTCCAGAACCAACGTCCCCTGCAAGCAGAGTAGAACCCCCTGAAAAATCTATTTCTCCCTGTTCATAACTTCTTATATTTTTTAGTTTTATTTTTTTAAGTATCATTTAAAATTTCAAGATTTTTTTAGCTTCTTCGATAAGATGGCTGTTAAAACTATCTATTGTTTCTCCTTCTTGTCTTTCAATTGAAAAAGAATTTATTAACTGAGGTATTAGTAAATTAAATTCTGAGGGATTTTTATCAGAATAAAGTTTTACTGTGTCCTCTTCTACATTTTCTATATCTTTTACTTCAATGTCCAGTTCAACCTCTTTTATCTTTAAATCATGCGTATTCCTCAATACAAAATAAGCATTTTTTGATTTTGCGAATTCTTCTATTTGTAAAAATTTCACATCAGAATTATTTCCTCTTTCAATCTCCCCGTGAACTCTTAACAAAACTATTTTGTCTTCAATTTCTTGCTTGTCAATTTCAGAAATTATTAATTCTGTTGCTGTCAGAGCATCATTTATTTCTATATTTATAGGCACAACATCTTTGATTTTCAAATCTATTTTTTCTGAATTTCCTCTTTCTGTATCTATAATGTAAAAACTTCCTGATTTTAAATCTTCTAATTCTTGGAAATTATTTGGGAAAATTGGACCAGGATAAATGAAATTTTTGTACTGAAAATCCATATGCATGTGTCCTAAAGCATAATAATCCACTTCTGGCAATAAATCTGTTTCTATTGAATCGATTGGGAGTGTGCCTTTTGCTTTGTCGATTGTCGTGTGGAGCATAAAAATTTTGAACATGCCAGGGGAATCATTTAATTTTATTTTTCTTAAATCAGGTATTTCTAATCCTGATTTTTTTCCAGGATAGCCATAAATAGCAACCCCCCCGTATAAAACAGGATTTAAGATTATTTTTTCTGGTGCTTCCCCAAGGGATACCCCAGAGAGGGCACGAGAACCTGCTAAAGCAGGTGACTCTGCTGAGCCTTCCTCAAAGGATGACTCTGGTGAGCCTTCTTCAATGTTTACCACATTTTTACAAAAACCAGCGTTTTCTAAAACATCTAAAAAAGTTTTCCCAGAAACAGAATAATCATGACTTCCTGCAATTATAAAACAAGGTATTTTGGCTTCCTTAAGATTTCGGAATTCTTTGAATGTTTCTTTTAAAATTTCTATTGGAGGATATGCTGAATCAAATAAATCACCTGCTATTAAAACAAAATCAAGTTTCTTTTTTATGCAAATATCAACTGCTTTTCTAAATGACTGGAAATTCAAATCCTGCAGTGGCTTTTGCTTCCATCCCCCTAAATGGACATCAGCCATGTGCGCAAATTTTACCATTTTTAATGAAAAAGTTTATATAACTTTGAGAGGTTATAGCATATATAAAATTGATTGTGATTTAATATAAAATGAAAAGAGGTATGAGTCCAGTAATTGGTGCTGTTCTTTTGGTTATGTTAGTTATGGTTGTGGGGTCAATGGTATTTCTTTGGATGAAATATTTTGTTATAAAATCTGAAGGAGAGGCTTTAGTGCAACAAGAATGCCAGAAGATTAAATTTGTTATTGATGATTTTTGTTATGAAAAGGTAATTATAGAGAATATAGAAACTGGTGATTCTGAAGAGAAAACACACATAAAATTTAATGGAAGAAATGATGCTTCTGAACCAGAATTATATGGTTTTCTTATTTTTATAGATTATGATGGGAGTAGTATTTCTATTCCAAGTTCTCCGTATAGTGAGATTGAAGGTTATGATTCAAAAAGTGTTGCTACTGATTTTATCGAGGATGTTTCTGGTATAAAACAAATTAGAGTAGTGCCAAAAATAAAGGATAAAAGAAAAGTTTTTATTTGTGAGGAGAAAGAGAAAATTATTAAATGGGAGAGTGTGGGAGAATGTTAAAAAGAAGTTTAATTATATTTTTGTTTATTTTTTTAATTAGTTTTGTTTCTGCGGGTGTCACAGTTAGTCCTCCCAAGGTGGAAATAGATACTTACGTTACAATTACTATTGATTTGAGTAGTTATGGTAGATATGTATATTTTTATGAGCAAGGTTCTGAAAATGTTTTTCATACAATTGATTTAGGTTGCGGAGAGACATGTTCTGGAAGAAGGACTTTTGATTATTTAATTGATTCTAGTATTTTTAATTTAGGAATTTATAAGATTGCTGTTGATTCTCATGATGATACTATGTGGTTGTTTTATGAATTTGAAGTTATTGTTACCAAATGTGAAGATGGTACTTTAGTGGGACAATGTTCTGTTACGCAACCAAAATATTGTAATGAAATAGGAAATTTAATTGATATTTGTTTAGTATGTGGTTGTCCAATAGGTTATGGGTGTCAGGAAGGGGGGAGTTGTGTTAGTTCTACTATGCTAAAAACAGTTTCTATTCATTTGTATGGAGATTATGATGAAGACACAGAATATTGCTCTATAAGTATGGAAGATATAAGTTTAGGAGATAGTTGTGGAGTAGGAGAAAGTTGTTCTAAATGCGCATGGAATAATGTTAAGACCCTTTATGATGTGGATGTTTCAAATTATTGTGAAGATGGGATGTTAGAGTTTATTTTTGCGGATTCTCCTGATGTAGACTCTTCTGGAGATGAGGTCTATTGTAACGTTGGTCATTCCATACGTGTTGATGGTGGAATGTTGGGGGTTTCTTGGGGTACTTCTTGGTGTTCTAAGTTCCCTCACGTCGGCTATGAAAATAGAGTTATATTTAATTGTACAGATTGGAATCAGATAAGTGTTTGTTTAGATGATACTATTGCCGGACAATGTTCAATAACAAAACCAAAATACTGTGATAATTCTGGGAAATTAATTGATAATTGTATGGAATGTGGTTGTCCTTCTGATCATAGCTGTCAAGAAGATGGGAGTTGTACTTTTGTTCATCCTATTGCACCAAATACAAAACTGACATCATTATATTCTGACAAAGAAGTATTTTTAGTTTCAGATAAAGATTGGAAGAATATTTTACCTTTTGTTTCTGTTGTTGTTTGGACACAAGGAAGCGCAATTAATAAATATCCTTTTTTGGTTTATTATGAAAAAGGTAAGATTTTTGATGTAGGTTCAATGATTCATTTTATTCAACAATATTCTCCAGATAAAGTAACTATAATAGGACAAACACTTGGAGGTTTAGATAACTTCTTAATAGCAAGTCCTGATTTAGGTGCTGGTTTATCTTTAGAACAAATTCAAAGAATTTATACTGATGATTATTTATCTTATTGGGAATCTTTTGATACAGTTGTTTATGTAAAAGATAATTATGAATTAGCTTTGTTAGCTTCAACTTATGCTTCTTTGATAAATGCGCCTTTAATTATCCAAGGAACAACACATGATTCAGCAGATATATTTACAGGAAGAAATGTTATTTGTGTGGGTAGTGTTTCTCCTGCTGGAGCAAGTTGTAGTGAAACTTATAATTTAGAAGGATTGCAGCAAAAATATAAAACTGAAACTAATACAGATAAGATTATATTAGTTAATCCTGATGATTGGGAAGGTGAGATTGATGGAGTTGATTCTACTATTTACGAGAAAGGGTCCTTAATCTCTCCTATACTTGCTTCAGCAAAACATGAGTTAATAATAAGTGCGACAAAGACGAATAGCGAAGAAATAGATAATTATCTAGAACAAAAAATATCAGAATTATTTAATGATGATGTAAAGTATTTAACAATTATGGCTCCAAGTGAATTTATTCCCCACAGTAAAAAAAGGGAAGGATTCTTTTTGTATGATTGGAGAATATCACTTGATGCAAGTTCTTATGCAGATTTGACAGGAGATAATAAACCTGATATTTCAGTAGGGAGAATATCTGGGGGCATGGTTACTGACGTTTCAAGTTATACTGCCAGAGCTTTATTTTATGATACATTTACTAAAACAAATAATATGAAATTCATGGCAAGTTCTTTTGGAGGAGTACTAAAAGAGATGGTTGATAGAATTTCAACTTATTTTAGTGACGCTGGTTATAATTCAATTTCTGTTACAACTGCAGAATCATGTTATGATTTTAATCCAGATGAATGGAAAAATCAAGATTTAATTTATTATGCAGATCATGGGTCTTATTATTGGGCAGGTATAAAAAGTAATGATATACCTAAATTGAGTAATTCACTCGTGGTTATAGCAGCTTGCAGCACAGTAGAAAGATTGGGTTCAGATTCATTTGGAGTACGAGCCCTAACAAATGGAGCAATTGGTTACATGGGGTCTGTAGGCACAATTTTTTTATCAACAGAATATACTAAATATCTAAATGAGGTTTTTTATCACGAAAAAACTCTGGGGGACGCTTTCAAAAGTATTTATGAACCCACGAAATTTCATGCGGGAGCTATATTTTTAGGTGACCCAACATTAGATATAAATCCAAAACATCTACTCAAAAAGGAGATACCATCAGTGCCAATAATAAAACAGTGTAAAGTTATAGGTGACTGGTGTTGTGAGTGGGATGTTTGTAAATCTTGTTGTTCTCCTCTTCAGTGTAAAGGAGTTTCTCCTTTTAAAGAATGTAAAGATCCTAGATGTCAAGGTACAGATAGAAGTTGCGGATATAGTGAGGCAAAAGGCACTTGTGTTAATTGTGAAACTATCCCTCCAGATAGTTTAGTTTGTAATCTTTTTGGCACTAAGGTAAAGGGATATTATTTCAAATGTGACGATAGTCAATTATGTGTAACGAAAACCTTTAGGTCTGTAATTGAAGAATGTTCAAATGGATGTTCATCGAAATGGGGAGCACATTGTAGAACATGCAAAAATACAGATGCAAGTTGTGGAGCATATGAAAATTGTGAAGATTGCACAGCCATACCCCCTATTAATTTGGCTTGCAGATGGGGAAATGTATATGGTCATTATTCTAAATGTAATGATGATGACTGTGTTAAAAAGTTTTGGAGACAGAAAGTTAAAGATTGTTCTCATTATTGTAAGGATGGTGTTTGTAAATGTTACTCAAAAAATACTAAAGTTAATTTTTTAAATCAACATAAGTGTTGCAATGGTTGGAAATGGATTCAAAAATCTGTAGCAAATTTCTGCTGCTGGGGCAAATGGTGGCAAGTATGGAAATGTTGGTGGAATTCAGCGAAATGTGGAACACATCTTGTGAATGATTATAAAGTTTGTAAATAATAAAAGATGAAAACAAAAAATATAATTTCAATGTTTTTGATTTTAATAGCATTAGCTCCAGTTTTATCAGCAATTTCAATTACTATTGATATGGAAGAATCTTTTGGTCTTGGCGAGGAGATTTCATTTACTTATACAATTGTTTCAGAGAGTTCTCAGGAAATACAATATATTGCTTCTGTTAATTGTCCTAATGCGCCATTGCCTTTGCTGGAAATAAAAACAGCGAATTTAGAAGCTAATGTTCCTTTTACTAAAACTTATATTTATATGAGTTCTGTTAGTGAAAATATAGAACCGCAAACTTGTGAAGCAGGAGTTGGTATTTTAAGTCCAGAAATTTTAGAATCAAAATCTTTTACTATTGAAACTAATCCGAGTTTTGAATTTAATATAATCTTAGATAAAAAAATCTTTGTGAAAAATGAAGATATTTATTTAGATTATACATCAGAAGTTTCTGAACCTATAATAACAGCAAGTTTAATTTATCCGAATGGAAAAAGTGAGAGCTTGATTTTGCCAACTTCAATAAAAGCAGAACAACTTGGGACATATAATTTAGAGGTTACTGCTTCTAAAGGAGGGCATAAAACAGTAACTAAGAAGATTCAGTTTGGAGTGATTAAGGAAGAGGCAGATATACCTTATACAAGTGTACGAGATATAGGAGATAAAAAAGATTTTGGAAAATATATTATTTTTGTTCTTGCTGGAATTATCTTTATTTTAATTGTTTTTGTTTTTATTAAAATTTTTAGAATTCTTAAAAAGAGAAGAAAATTAACTAAAAAGAAATTAGGATTGCAAAAAGAACTTAAAAAAGGATTGAAGAAGAAAGAGAAAGGTATTGAGAAAAAGGAAAGAAAATTGATTGGAAGATTATTTCATAGAAAAAAGAAATTGGTTTTTGGGAAGAAGAAAGAAGTTGATGAGAAAATAAAACAGGAAAAGAAAGCTTTTGTGAGGGAAAAAGTTGGAGTGAGGAAAGAGTTTAGCGGGAGATTAAAAAAAGAAGGGGAGATGTTAAAGAAGAAAGAGGAGAAAAAAATTGGGGGAGAAAAAATTGGAGAGATTAGAAGATTATTATCTAAGGGAAGAAGACAATTATCTTTAGGAAATAAATGGGGGGCTAAACATACTTACAGAAAATTACGCAGGTTGCATGCTTCTTTGAAACATGGGGAAAAGAGCAGAGAATTATATAATCAGATTTTGATTTTTCATAGGAGATTGGGTAAGAAGAATTAAGTAAATTTAGATAAATTAATAAATATCCTATTATGTTTAATATAAAATGAAATATACTATTCTTTTTGGAGGGGAGGCTGGGCAAGGGCCAAATATCCTGACAAATATTCTTGGACAAGCTTTAGTTAAGCAAGGATATCATGTTTTTTATTCGAGAGATTATCAAAGTTTGATCAGGGGCGGGCATAACTTTAATGTTTTGACATTTTCAGATAAACCAATCCATAGTAATGAGAGTAAAATAGATATTTTGGTTTCATTGGATGAGGATACAGAAACTATGCATAAAGATTCATTAAAGAAAGAAGCTGTTGTTCTGAAAGGGCATGATGAAAATATGTATTATGCTGGTCGGCTTTTCAAACTCCTTGGGCTGAATTTTGAGGTATTGGAGCAAGAACTTAAAGAGCTTGAAAAAAGATTTGAAGAAAATATGAAAGAAGCGAAAAAAGGTTATGAAGATGAAAGAGATTGTGTTTGTCAATTAAAACATGGAAAAGGTGATGCTGTTTTTATGAACGGGAATCAAGGAATTTCCGAAGGTGCTGTGAAGTCTGGTTTGGATATTTATTATGCTTATCCTATGACTCCTGCAACTCCGGTTTTAGGGGAACTTGCAGAAGTTCAGGAAGAAAAAAATATTCTTGTTTTAGAGCTTGAAAATGAAATTTCTGTAATCAATGCCGGTATTGGAAGTGCGATGACTGGGGCAAAAGTAATGGTTGGCACAAGCGGGGGGGGTTTTGATTTAATGACTGAAGGAATTAGTCTTGCAGGAATGGCAGAAGTTCCTATGGTAATTTACTTATCTCAACGGCCAGGCCCTGCTACTGGTGTTGCCACTTATACTGCTCAAGGAGATTTAAACATAGCACGACATTCTGGGCATGGTGAATTTAACCGAATTGTCCTTGCTCCAGGAAACCCAAAAGAATGCCAAGAACTAATAAGCCAGGCATTTTATCTTAGTCAAATCTTTGCTATTCCTTCCATAATAATTAGCGATAAACACCTTGGAGAAAGTTTCTATACTATAGAAGAAAAACCAAAAATCACGCATTCCAGAAAATTAGCTTCTATGATGAGGTATAATAGTTATGAGAAAGATAAAGAAGGTAGTGCAACTGAAAACCCAGAGATAATAAAGGAAAATATTGAAGCAAGAATTAAAAAAAATAAAGAGATTGAAAAAGAAACAGAAAAAGTTGATAGAGTAAATGTTTACGGTAAGAAGCACTCAAAAAATGTTATTGTGTCGTGGGGTTCAACCAAAGGTGCTATATTAGATGCAATAGAAGATTTAGATGTGGAGTTTATTCAGGTTTTATATATTGAACCTTTTCCAGATATAAAAAAAGAACTTGAAAAGAAGAATGTTATTTTAATTGAGAATAATGCTACTGGTATGCTCGGAGAATTAATTGCTGAAAAAACAGGAATTTTTATTGAGGATAAGAATAAGATTTTAAAATATGACGGCAGACCCTTTTTTCATGATGAACTTAAAAAAGAAATTGAGGGGAGGTTGGGGAAATGAATCCATTAGATACAAAAACAAAAAATACCTGGTGTCCGGGATGTTTTAATTTTCAGATACTTGCGGGTGTTAAAAATGCTATTGCAAAATCCAGAATAAAAAAAGAGGATTTCGCGATTGTTACTGGTATAGGTTGTCATGCAAAAATTTTCGACTATGTTAATCTGAACGGGATAAACACGCTTCATGGAAGGGTGCTCCCAACTTGTTTTGGGATAAAAATTGGAAATCCAAATTTGAATGTTATTGGTTTTGCAGGAGATGGAGATGCTTATGCAGAAGGAATGGCTCATTTAATTCATGCTGCCAGATATAATTCAGATATAAAATATTTTGTTCATAATAATCAGGTTTTTGCTTTAACAGTTGGACAGCCAACTCCGACTACTGAAATTGGATTTAAAGACAAGACAACGCCCCAAGGTGTGAAAATTTACCCTATGAATCCAATAAAACTTATGCTTGCTTCTGGAGCAAGTTTTGTAGCAAGAGTTTTTTCAGATGTCCAGCAAATTGAGTATATTTTCAAAGAAGCATTAAAACACAAAGGATTTGCATTTATCGAGGTAATCCAACCTTGTTTGATTTTCCACCCTGAATCATATAAAGAAAAATTCTATTCTCTTGATGAAGCAAAGCATGATAGGACAAATTTTGAACAAGCATGGAAAAGAGCACAAGAGTTTGATTATAATGGAGTAGATGAAAAGACAAAGATTCCACTGGGAATTTTTTATCAGATTCAAAAGCCAGTTTTTGAAGAACAATATCCTCAACTTTTAGATTTGAAGAAAAAGAAAATTAGTTGGAAGGATATTAGACGGTAAGTTGGGATACTAAGAACCAGACTTTGTCAAGGTTCTTCGCTAAGAATTCTATTAATGTGAAAGGCATATAACTTTATCTTGTGTTTTTGATATCAGTTTATTAATCTGCGAACATGGTGAGTAGGTAATAACTATAGAAAATAATTAAGGAAGAGGATTTTCTCTGTCTTGTCTATATTCTTCATTTATTTCTTCATCTGTTAGCACATATGGATTTTCTTTAATTTTAGAAGTATCAATGTCTGGCCAATCTGTATCAAATAAATTCCAATCTGTCTTATCTCCTAAATCCATATCACAATATAATTTCTAATTCTTTTAAATATATACATGATATATTAACCAAATAAATTATTAAAAAAACCTAATAATTCGTCTTTGAATAAAAATATTGTTACGAGAATTCCCATTAAAAGAAGTAAGAGAAATCCCAAGATAATTATCATTGTCTTGCTCCCTGGTTTTGGGGGTTGTCCATAACCTGAAACTTTTTGAAGCATATTTTGAGCTGGAGGTTGCTGTTGCATTGGTTGTTGAACTTGTTGTTGAGGAACTTGAAGTTGCTGAAGTGTTTGTGGCTGCTGGATTTGTTTAGCAAGTTGTTTTGGCTGTGAGGATTTGGAAGATAATTGTGTAGAAGGAGCAAGCATTTGAGCTGTTACAGGCTGTTGAAGTTTTTTTGTATCTACTTGGGAGGTTGGCTGTTCCGAGGACGCCAAACCATTTTCATTTATTAAACGAGCAGCTTCTGAAATTTCTTCTTTTTTATAACCTGCATTATACAAGGTCATCATTGCTCTTTTAAGAGATTCCCCCCTTGTTAAAGCTGACCTTAATGCTCCTAAAATTACTTCATTTACCATTAAAAAGAAATAAGATTAATGAATTTAAAAATTGTGTGATTGATTATAATTTCAATTTCTGTCCGTCTTGCATTAAATGGCATCCTCTTCCTGCTTGATAACCCATTTCTCTTGCGAGTTCAATCATTGGAGTTAATTGTTGGGTGCTTCCGTGAGCAGGAATTATATTTTCAGGATTTATTATTGAGAGCAAGTCCTTTATGTCTTCTCTTCCAGCATGTCCTGAAACATGTACACCATCAAAAATTCTTACTTTAGATTTTTTTAATCTTTTATCCATCTGTTCTTTATTTGCCATATTTATTGGTGTGGGAATTGTTTTTGAAGCAAAGACAATGTTATCGTCCTGCATAAATTCAAAAGGTAATTTTTTTCTTGAAAGCCTATCCATAATACTTCCTGGCTCTCCCTGATGCCCTGTGCAAACAACTAAAGAATTTGTTTTTGACTTATTTAATTTTTTAAGGAAAGATTCTACTTCTCTTTTATAACTTACAATTTTTACGCTATTCTTAAATGGGCACAAATTCACATCTATGGCAGCAGAAACATATTTCTTCAAACTTCTGCCAACAAGATAAACTTTTCTATTTAATTTTTTTGCAAAATCAACTATGCTTTTGATTCTTGCAATGTGCGAGGAAAATGTTGCTACAAAAATTGCGGATTTTTGATTGTTAGTTGTTAATAAAACTTCTTCTAAAAGAGCTCTTGCAATTTTTTCACTGGGAGTTTTTCTTTCTGAACCTGAATAAAGTGAATCAATAATCAAAACTTTAACTCCTTGCTTTGCGATTCGTTTTAACGCAGAATAATTTGGGGGCAATCCAAGAATTGGGGTGTTGTCAAGTTTGAAATCATTGGCGTAAAGGACTATCCCTTCTGGAGTGTGCAGTGCAATCATTGAAGTCTGCAAAGTAGAATGAGTTATATTAATAAATTCTGCCTTATAGCTTCTCTTTTTTCCTTTAATAGTAAAAGAAGAATTTGGATTAACTGTTTTTATTTGATTTGGAATTTTGATGTGGTCGTCGTCCATTATTTTTTTCAAAACTGTAGTTGTGAAAGGGGTTCCAACAACAGGTGCATGATACCTATGTGCAATATAAGGAACTGCTCCAATGTGGTCAAGATGGGCATGTCCCAAAAGAATGGCTCTGACTTTATTTCTAAGTCCAAACTTATCAATAACCAAATCATCTGGCACAGCTCCAATACTCCTTAATTTTCCTTCAGAATAAGTCTGGGGTTGAGTTTCTTCTTCCTGCAATTCAATAACTGCTGGAAGATATAATCCCATATCAAATATAATTGTATCATCTCCCAAACTCACAGCAGTCATGTTCTTTCCTACTTCATTAAATCCTCCTATAGTATGAATTTCCATCTTTTATCTTAAGTAGGAAGAACAGTTTAAAAATGCTTTTAGAAATTTAAAGGCAAGATTAATAAATATAATTCTCTTTGTTAAAATATGAAATCACTGAAACCTTCGATGAGGGAGAATAAAAGATATTTACTTGTGGCGGGGAATAATCTAAAGGAAAATATTGAAAAAGCTATTTTGGATTTTATTGGAGTGCTGGGGCTGTCAAGAGCAGGATTGTCATTTATTAAAATAAGTAAAAATTCTGCGATTATTTCTGTAAACAGAGAGGCAGTTAATGAAGTTAGGGCGAGTTTATGTGTGTGGACTGAGAAAATGAGTGTAGAAAAAGTTAGTGGAACTTTGAAGGGGTTGGGGAAGAAATAACAGGAATTATTGAAAATCTTTTTTAGTTATAATTCTTCCAGACAATTTGCCTCTACTCGCTCCCAGAGAAGTCGTTATTGGTATTTTATTTTGTCGCTTCTCTAAAAGCTCGCTCTGCTCGGCTATTTTTAAAATTATTAACAAAACACTTCTCGCGGATTTTTCATTAATTGTTTATCATCTGAGCAAAGCGAAGTTATCGCAGGGCGGGTGGGCGGGAATAAAAAAGAAATCACAAATACTTTTTCACCAAAGCCAAGATAACCAAAATCTTTATAAATCATTCATATTTTTAGATTTAGAAGGAGATAGAGAAAGGAATTTGTTTATTATCAGATTCTCTAAAATATACAATGGATATGCCGATAGATATGCAGCACCAAGCAATGGGCTATGACCGAACAGCGACTATGTTTACGCCACAAGGGCACTTATTGCAGGTGGAATATGCAGAAAAAACTGTTCGACTTGGAAAAGCCAGCATTGGAATGGTCTGTGAAGACGGAGTTTTCATAATAGCAGATATGAGAGTGGAGGACAAACTAATATGCCAAAAATCTGCAAATAAAGTTTATGAAATTGATAGTCATATAATCTGCAGTGTCGCTGGGATTGTTTCTGACGCAAGAGTTTTGGTAGACAGGTCGCAAGTTTTAGCTCAACAACACAGAATAACTTATGATTCTCCTATTGAACCAGAACTAATAATAAAAGATATCTCAACTATAAAGCAACAATTCACGCAATATGGTGGAGCAAGACCTTTTGGTGTTTCTCTAATGATTGCTGGAATTAACAAAAAAAAGCCAGAACTTTATACAAGCGATATTACTGGGAATTACCTGTCTTATAATGCAAATGCTATTGGGGAAAATGACGAGAAAATTAAAGATAAACTCAGAGAGAAATATAAAAAAGATTTAACAATAAAAAAAGGCGTAAAAATTGCATTAGACATTTTCAAGGAAATTCAGGGAAATAAATTTAATCTGAGCAAATTTGAGTTTTGTTATATTTCAAATAAAGAATGTAAGGTGAACAGATTATATGAAGAAAGATTAAAGGAGTTTGTAAAATGACACAAACACTCGCAAGAATAAAACAGGCAGGAAAGAATTTTGAAATAATAGTTGATTTAGATGATGCATTAAAATTTAAAAAAGGGGAGATTGCGTCAATAGAAGCAGAAGGATATAAGGTTTTTTCAGATGCGAAGAAAGGTGAAGTTTCTTCAAGTTCTGATTTAAAAGAAGCATTTAAAACAGAAGATATTAATGAAGTGTCTGAAAAAATTGTGAAGAATGGGGAAGTGCTTGTGAGTCAAGAACAAAGAAGTGAAGAACATGAAAAAAATATTAAACTAGTTGTTGATTTCTTGGCAACTAATTCAATTAATTCTCAAACAGGAAATCCCCACACTCCAGAGAGAATTAAAAGTGCAATAGAGGAAGCTCATATTAATATAAAAAATGTTCCAGTAGAAAATCAGATTAAAGAAATTATTGAACAAATAAGTAAGGTAATTCCAATAAGAATTGAGACAAAAAAAGTAAAGATAACTATCCCTGCAATTTATACTGGGCAAGCATACGGAGCAATAAATCAATATAAAGAAGAAGAAAACTGGTTAAATGATGGAAGTTTAGAAGTTATTGTGAAGGTGCCTTCAGGAATTATTATGGATTTTTATGATAAATTAAATTCTGTGACGCATGGAAGCGTTGTAACAGAAGAGGTTAAGGAGAATGAAGTTTCAAAGGAAACTTCTGAAGGAGGAAAAGATGACAGATAGAAAAATAGTAATACCTGGGGAGGTAATTGCCGAAGGAAATGACTATCTTCCAGGAGAAGGAACAGAAAAAAGAGAAAGTGAAATTGTGGCGATTAGATTTGGGTTGGCTGAAGAATTTAATAAACTTGTGAAAGTGATTCCATTATCCGGGGTTTATCATCCAAGGCGGGGGAATGTGGTAATTGGATGTGTGGAAAATCTTACTTTTAATGGATGGGTTATTGATATTAAAAGTTCTGATACTGGATTTCTTCCTGTAGCTGAAGTTCCGAGGTATGTTAATAAAAATGATTTAAAAGAAGTGATGGATTTTGGAGAGATGGTTGTAGCAAAGATAACAGAGATTAATCAAAGAGGAATAGATTTAACGATTAGGTCTAGGGGGCTTGGGAAACTGGACGACGGAATTATCATAGAAATAAACCCCAACAGAGTTCCACGAGTTATTGGTAAAGAAGGAAGTATGATATCATTAATAAAAAATGAAACAGGTTGCAGAATTACTGTTGGGCAAAATGGGTTAATTTGGATAGATGGAGAAAAGACAGAGGACGAATTATTCGCCAAAAAGGCCATTTTACATATTGCTGAAAACTCATTTATTTCTGGTTTAACTGATGAAATGACTAAATGGTTTGAGGAGGAGAAAGGGAAATGAAAACATTCAAACGTCCAGATGGAAGAAAACCTGATGAAATTAGACCAATGAAAGCAGAAGTTGGAGTTGTGCCAAATGCCGACGGAAGTGCCATGTTTTCATTTGGGGACACTGTTGCGATAGCTGCTGTTTATGGTCCTAAAAAAATGCATCCTCAGCATCTGCAAAATCCAAAAAAAGGAACTTTAAGATGCACTTATAACATGATTAGTTTTTCTGTTACAGACAGAATAAGACCAGGTCCATCAAGGAGAAGTACTGAAATAAGCAAAATAACAGAATGGGCTTTAGAACCTGTATTAATGATTGACAATTTTAAATCAAAGGTGGTTGATGTTCATATAAGTATTCTTCAGGCAAATGCTTCGACAAGATGTGCAGGAATAAATGCTGCTATTATAGCATTAGCACATGCTGGAATTCCAATGAAAAATCTTGTTTCAAGTGTTTCAATTGGAAAATTAGACAAAGAATTAATTGTTGATGTTAATAAATATGAAGAAGACTGGAAAGAAGGAGAAGGTTCAACAGACATACCAATAACCATGACTGCTGATGGAAAAATTACACATATTCAACTTGATGGAAAAATAAAGAAAGAGCAGTTAATGGAAGCTGTTAAAATGGCAAGAGAAGCGCATAAAAAAATTTATGATGTTCAGAAAAAAGCTCTTAAGGAGGTTGGGAAATGATAGAAACACCAAACCTAACAGGAGAAAGAATTAAGGGATATTTAGAAGCAGGAAAAAGATTTGATGGAAGGAAACCTGATGAATTCAGAGAGGTTTCTATTGAGACTGGGGTTTCAAAAAATGCTGAAGGAAGTGCAAGAGTGAAAATCGGAAAAACAGAAGTTTTGGTTGGTATCAAGATGAATGTTTCTGAACCTTATCCTGATTCTCCAGACAAAGGAAACTTGATGGTTACTGCTGAATTAACTCCATTAAGTTCGCCAAGATTTGAAAATGGACCCCCAAGATTTAATGCAATAGAACTTGGGAGAGTTATTGACAGAGGGATAAGAGAAAGTAAATTCATTGAACTTGAAAAACTTTGTATAAAAGAAGGGGAAAAAGTTTGGACTGTTTTTGTGGATATTTATTCAATAAATGATGACGGGAATTTGCTTGACGCTGCTGGGTTGGGTGCAATTGCTGCCTTGAAAAATGCAAAGATTCCAAAGTATGATTTAAAAGAAGAAAAAGTTCTTTATGGAGAATTAAGTGATAAAAATATGCCTTTAAAAAAAGATATCCCAATTTCTTTAACAGTTCACAAAATTGGAAATAGTCTCATGCTTGATCCTACAAGGGAAGAAGAAGATGTTAGTGAAACCAGAATTACTATAGGAAGTTCTAATGGAATAATTTCCTCTATGCAAAAAGGAGAAGCCATGAGTTTAAGTGTTGAAGAGTTTGAGAAAATTTTAGACTTAACAGAAAAAGCAGAAAGGGAAATTTTTAAAAAAGTTGAGAAGTTATTAAAATAAGATGGAACAAGCATTAGAAGAAAATCTTGCATATCAAATTATGAAAGAAAAGGGAAATTTAGGAATAGATTTGGGAATACCCCCAGTTGAATTATTTTGGGAAATTGCGGAACGTGAAGACAATCTATTTTCTGACTATCAAAAGAAGGATATAAGCAAGATAATTAAGGAAGCTGAAGAAACTGGACTTATTGAAAAAAGAATTATTGATGAACTTCCACGTTATTTTATTAAAAACTAAAATGAATATAACAGATTTAACCAAATATGAAAAAGCAAGAATTCTTGGGGCAAGAGCCCTGCAGATATCAATGAATGCTCCTCTGTTAATTAAAATTGAAGCAGAAGATCTTGAAAAAATAAATTATGACGCACTTAAGATAGCTGAAGTTGAATTAACTTCTAATATTCTGCCGATTTCAATAAATAAGCCTTTTCCAGAAAAAAAAGATACAGAATTAAAGAGAGCAAAAGAAAAGAAACTTACTGATGAACAAGCTGAAGAAAAAGAAGCTGAAGAAGAAAAAGAAATTGCAAAAGAAGGAGAAATAATGCAACTTGCGAATCCAGAGGATGAGCAAGAAGAAGAGGGCGCAAAAGAAGGGGAAAAAGCGTAAGAAATAGATTTAAAAAGATTTTTTCTTTCACCCATTTATGAAGATTAAAGGGGTTGATGCTAAAGAAATTTTAGATTCTCGAAAGGAGAAAACAATTCTTGTTTCTATTAAAACAAATGTCGGGGATTTTTCTGCTTCATCTCCTAGTGGAAAGTCAACAGGAAGACATGAGAAAAAATCATACAAGAAAGACCTTGAAAATGATGTGCAAACAATAAAGAAATTCTCTGATTATTTTTCTGAAGAAGTTTTGGAAAAGTTTGAAGATTTGAGAAGAGTTGAAGATATTATTGAAGGGCATGTTGGTGCGAACACAATGTTTGCTTTTGAATCAGCAATATTAAAAGCTATAGCAAAAGAGAAAAGCAAGGAAGTGTGGGAGATAGTTAATATTAATAATAATAAATTTCCGCGTCTTGTTGGGAATTGTATTGGTGGGGGGAAGCATTCATCCTTGCCCAAAAAACCAGATTTTCAAGAATTTTTGTTAATCCCAAAAGTAAACTCTGTTAAAAAATCTTTTGAAATAATTAAGAAAGCAAAAGAAAAGATTGAATATTTTCTTAAGAAAAAAGATGAAAAATTTCAAGGAGGAAAAACAGATGAAAATGCGTGGGCGACTGCTTTAAATGAAAAAGAAATTTTAGATATTCTTAAGGAAGTCAAGCTCCCTCTTGGGTTAGATATTGCTGCATCAAGTTTTTATAAAAGAAAAAGATATAATTATGAAAATCCGAGATTAAAAAGAAGTGAAGAGGAACATTTCACATACTTAGTTAATTTAATTAAGAACTTTGATGTTTTTTATATTGAAGACCCATTTGGCGAAGAGGATTTTGAAAGTTTTGCAAAGCTCTTGAAAAAATTTCCTTATAAATTAATTGTGGGGGATGACCTTATCACAACAAATCTCAAGAGATTTGAAAAAGCAATAAAAATGAAATCTGTTAATGCAATAATTGTAAAGCCGAATCAGATTGGTTCTTTGATTGAAGTTAAGAATGTTTGCGGACTTGCAAAAAAGAATAATATTAGTTTGGTTTTTTCTCACAGAAGCGGGGAAACTGAAGAAAATATTTTAGCAGACTTAGCGTTTGGTTTTGAAGCAGATTTTTTTAAATGCGGAATTGAAGGGGATGTTAGAGAGGGTAAGATAAAAAGGTTGGTGGAGATTGAGAAATCGTTCGCTTCGCTCACTTATTAACTGGCTCAAAACTGACTTGCCAAGTTTTTCGCTTAAAAATACAATAGCTGAGAAGATTAATTGGGTGGGTTTTGAGCAACTCATCTTCGCGAATTTTTCACTTGCAAACTTTTTTAAACCAATTCTTCTCTAAATTCTTATGACAACCAAGAAAAGCACAGAGAAAGAAATTAAGAAAGATAAAAAACTTGCTGAACCGCAAAGTGATTCAGAGGATGAAAGATTAATTAATAAAGAAAATTCTGGGGCGAATGCTGAAGCAAAGTTAACTAGTAAGGAACTTGAGAAAAAAGCTGAAAAGGAGTCGACTGATCCTAAAACAGAAAAATCTCTTGAGGAAAAAAAGAAAGAGATATTAGAGAAAGTCAAAAAACTTGCTGGCAAAATTGATGTTACTAAAACAGAGGAATTAAAAGAAAAAGTCAAGATTAAAAAGAGAGCAGATATGCTTATTCCCCTTGATGAGTATGTTAAATCAGGTATTTACCTTGGGACAAAAGTTGTTACTCCTAAAATGAAACCTTTTGTTTACAGGAGACGGGCAGATGGTTTAGCAATTTTTAATACTGATTTAATAGACGAGAAGTTAAAAGAAAGTATAGAATTTTTGTCAAAATTTGACTCTAAAGATATTATTGTTTCATGCAAAAGGCAAGCTGGATGGAAAGCTGCTGAAATGTTTGGGAAAATTACTGGAATAAGAATTTTTACAAGAAAATATCCTGCAGGAATTTTGACTAATACTTCACTTCCTGATTTTTTTGAAAATGAATTGACAATAATAACAGATGCCTGGCTTGACAAAAATGCACTGAATGACACTTTAAATATTAATAAAAAAGTTTTAATGATTTGTGATACAAACAATTTTCCAAAAGGAACTAAAAACATAATAATTGGAAATAATAAAAGTCCGAGAAGTTTGGGAGTGATATTTTATTTATTGGCTAAAGGATATTGTAAAGCAAAAGGAATAGAAACAGAGATTCCTGATTTGGATTGGTGGACAGAAAGTGAAGGTGAAGAAAAAGTGAGAGAAAAAATTAGAGTGGTTTCTAGGCGTGCAAGATTTGGTGTTTGATTAAGTTTTATTATATAAATATTTTAATACCTCTATTATTTAACCTGTTTATGACAAATCCTACTCAGAAAAAATTAAAAATTGCTAAGGAGATTTCTAAACAGTTAGAAGGAATTGTTAATGGAACCATGCTTGGGGGCTCAATGCAATATGGTCAAAATTATTCTGTAACTGAAAAATCTGATGTTGATATGGTAGTTGTTATTAATATTAATAAAATTAATTTGATTAATTCATTAAAATATTTCAAGGGAAGGATTCCAGCACATGTGGAGAAGATGTTTAAAAATAAAAAGATAAATTCTTTTTGGGTTACTAAAAATGTTGGGGGAGTAGAAGTAAATAATTTCTTTTATGAAACAAAAGATTATACTGATTTTTGTTTATTGAAAGGAATGGGGTTAAAAGAATATATTTCGACACAACCAAAAAATACGCAGAAAAGTTTAGGTTTTACTGGAGAAGTTTTAGAATTTAATAGAAATGTAAGAGGACTTAGAGAAGGAGGATATCTTTATGAAAAACCTATCTGGGTAAATGGAAAATTCTGGGGAGGTGCTCCTAAAATTGATTTTATGTATCCTCTAAAAATCCTATATGAAAAGGATAAGTTTTTTACAAATTTAGATGAAAAAGTATGGAAAGCATTCACAGAACAGCTTGTAAAAGAACAAGGGAAAAATGTTAATTTGTCTAAAGCAAGCATTTTACATAGTAATTGGATATATCAAAATAGACAAGAAAAACTCCCTTCTAAAATGATTAAATATATTAAAGACCGAACAAAAAAAGAATTAAAAAAATACTTAGAAAAAATCTAAACTTTAAAAAACAACCAACTTTTATTTCCTTGATAATTAGTTTTTATTAAAACATAATCTCCCTTTAATTTTTTTCCATGTAATGTAAATTCTATTTTCTTTGAATCTTTTTCTATTAATTCATAAGTTCCGTTATCCCAAATTTCTACTTTTCCTGCACCATAATTTCCTTTTGGAATTGTTCCTTTAAATTTTGCATAATTGATTGGGTGATCTTCAACTTGAATCGCAAGTCGTTTTAATCCTTTTATCCTCGGTGGTTGTTTTGGAAGCGCCCATGATTTCAAAACTTTGTTCATTTCAAGACGGAAATCATAATGTAAATTTCGTGCGCGATGTTTTTGGATAATGAAAATTAATTTTTTAGATTTAGATTTTTTTAGTTTTGATTTTGGTTCGCTTGATTTCTTTATATTTCTTTTTGCTTTGTATTGTGTTAGAGGCATTATTTTATTAGGGATCTGTATTTTATAAAATCTCTGGGCTAATTCTCACCAAAACCTTTAAATATTCACTATTTTTGTGATAACTATTAACTAAGATGAGTGCTTTAATTACATACAACAAAAACATTAAAGTATGAGGTATGTAGAAGTAGTCATAGTTGTAGTTCTGTAAAGACAACCTATCGGTTTTCTTTAAAATTTTCCCTTTCGTTGCGGTTAAGCGATTTCTAATTGCCTCCGCCGAAATCGCACAGATTTTCTTTGCGTGGGAAAAAGAAAATCATAGGACAATATAATAAACAGCCAATAGTTAGGAGATGTGTGAAGTGATTTGTTATCTTATATACAAATTGCGCTGAGATTATTACGCTCACTTCGTTCGCTTATTGATTACTCAAAACTGACTTTGTCAAGTTTTTCGTTTAATTTAATTATTAACGAAGAAATCTGATGAAATCGATTTCTGAGTTTATATTAATCGAGCAACTTGTTGCGAGCAAATTATAATCAATGAAGTTAAATCCAGTTGATCCTGCTGGCGGCTGCGGCTATCTGGTTTGCGTTTAGCCATGCAAGTTTTATTTTTAGAAATAAAGATGAGCGAACTGCTCAGTAACACGTAGC
>JAGLWP010000006.1 GCA_023133375.1 Candidatus Pacearchaeota archaeon
TATAAGGAATTTTTCCAATAATAGGAATTTTATTTTTCTCTGCAAATGATTCTATTTTTTTGCAGAAACTTTTTTCCAAATCAAATTTATTTATTACAATTCCGTGTTTAATATTAAAATGATTTGCTAAATATAAAACTCTTTTTAAATCATGCAATGCAGAAGGAGTAGGCTCTGTAACACCAACTATATAATCTGTCCCAACTAAAGAAGCAATAACCGGACATCCAACTCCAGCAGCAGAATCTATTATTGTAACTTCAGCCTTTACTTTCTCATTAATTTTCTCAGAATATTTTCTAACTTCAGCCACAATCTCCCCTGAAGCTAATTCTCCTAATTTAAGTTCTCCTATAATCAAATCAATATTATAATTCTTTCCTGCGTAAATTGTCCCGATTTGTTTCTTTGTCATAGAAATTGCCCCAGTTGGACAAACAACCATACAAGCTTTACAACCAATACAAACATCTTTTACAAACGCTGGGAATTTATCTTTAACAAAAACAATTGCATTTTGCTTGCAAATACTTGCGCATTTACCACATTTTGTGCATTTACTAAAATCCCATTTAGGAATTGGCTGATAAACATTGCAGTATTTTTTTCTTTTTACAGAAAGTAAAAGATGGTCATTAGGACATTCAACATCTGCATCAATTAACATTACTTTTTTACTTCTTGCAAACTCCATGGCAAGAGAGGTTGCTACTGTAGATTTTCCAGTTCCTCCTTTTCCGCCTGTAACTGCAATTTTCATTTTAAAGAATTCTCCATTTTTTTTATTTTTATAATCATATTACCAAACTTCTTTTTTTCTTTTTGATTCATTTCTTTTATTTTTATAATTGGAATAATATTAAAATTTTTCTTTATGGTCTTTTTAATTATTTTCGCGAGTTGCCCTTTTATTGGAACATATAAAAATGGTAAAACTAAAATCACGATTATTTTATTTCTTTTAATTTTAATATTTCTTATCATACCCAGCCTAATAAGACTTTCATCAAATTCAGGATGGATTACTTTCTTTAAAACTTCTTTGATTTTTTCTATTGTTACCATTTTTATTAAAAGTTTTTCTTTTTAAATTTTTATTCATTTCTTTAAACCAACATGTTGGGGTCCTGTTGCATCTGTCATTTCTGTTAACTTACCATCTATAAAGTCTTGCACAACATCTTTTATCTTTCCTTGTCCTTGATAAATCTCAATTTTAAATTGTTCAAATACAGAAAAAGCTCTTGGACCTAAATTTGTAGTAATAACTGCGTCCACTTTTTCATTTGCAACAATTTCTCCTGCAGTAATTCCAGCTCCCCCCATTTGAGCTGCTGCTGTATTTCCAATTGCTTTCACATTTTTTATCTCTTTATTCTCAACTTCCACGATTAAAAAATAAGCACATCTTCCAAATCTCGCATCTACATTATCTTCTAAAGTTTTACCTGTTGAACTTATTGCTATTTTCATTTTTATAAACCTCCTTTTGATTTCTTTCACTATCATGTCTTATCGCCTTTTTAGGACAAACTTCATGACACTTTTTGCATCTTATGCATTTTTTCATATTTATCACTGCTTTTCCATTTTTCATACTTATTGCATTAACAGGGCATTCTCCAACACAAATCCCGCAACCCACACATTCATCTTTATCTACCCATGGCATTTTATTTATCTTTGGATTTATTTTCCCAAACCATTATTGCGCCATAATTTCGGCTTTCTTTATCCTCTTGCATATAATTAGAAATTATTTTATGTAATTTTAAACCATTTCGAGTATAAAATCTTAATTCAGGATCTATTAATTCTTTATCTTCTCTTCTTAATTTTACATAATCGTTAATATTTATTTCTTTATTAATTTTACAATATTTATCATATCCAGAAATTCTTGCTCCTAATATCAAATATTTTAAATCCAATTTTTGAGCTAAATTTTTTTGAGCACTAATTAAAGCAGAGCCTCCACCACTTCTAGAAACAGCTCCAATAGAAACAACATATAAGGCATTTCCATTTAGATTGTGATTTCTAATATAACCTTTATCAGTAATATTTTCCCAAGATGTTGGAGGGTTTTCTGGTTCATAATTTATAATTTCTGAAGTAGAAGTTCCTATTACTTCTTCATTTTTTAAAGCAAGAAAAAATCCTTGCGGAAAAATTTTTAATCTGCTCTCAAATTTTTCTTTACTTGCTCTAGTCCCTTCTGGCCAAATTTCATTTTCTAATTCAACTACTTTATCTAAATCTTTGATTTTTGCATTTCCTATTTTTATCATTCTATATTCTATTTGATTTTTTTAAATTTTTTATCCTCTTGTCATTTTTGTTCCACACTTAGGACATTTTTTATTCATGCAAGGCTGACCTCTTATTTGAGATTCTTCATATCCGCATTTTGGACATTTACAAATTCCCCCTGGACCTGCAGCAAATGGGCCTCCCATTCTGCCACCCCCAAGTCCTCGGCCTCGCCCCATGCCTCTACCAAATCCTCTTGGTTGTACCATTTCAAAATCACCTCCTTGTATTTTTATAGATTTACCATTAATCAAAGCTTCTGCAATTTTTTTCCTTGCACTCTTCAAAAGCCGAGAAAGAGTTGGTTGAGAAATTTTCATTTTCTTCCCTGCTTTGCTTTGCTCAATTTCTTCATAATCAATTAATCGAACTACCTCTAATTCATCTCTTGTAAGAATTATTTCTTGTAAATGAGAAAGAGGTATTCCTACAGGTTTAAAATAATTCACATGAGGTTCAAAAAAAATTCTCCTGTTTATTCTTGGTCTTGGCATTTTATTCTCTCTTCAAATCTTCCCCACATTTAGGACATTTAATTGTTGAACAAGGAACTCCTCTTTCATGTTTTTGCTTGTATCCACATTTAGAACAAATACAATATCCCTCTGGCCCTTTTCCCTGAGCTTCTTTAATTGTATCTTTAAATCTTCCTTTGTTTTGCCATCCAAACCCCTTTCCAAAAGAAGGTTGAAAATAACCTCTTCCAACATCGTGGGATTCAACTTGAATAGTCACATATTCTAAAACATCAATTTGATTAATAAGGTTCTTCTCTAATTTTTTTGTTAATACTTGAACTTCATCCACTTTTAATTTTGAAGGTAATTTAATTATAATTTCGGCAAAAATCTTGTTCCCCATTTTTTGCGTCTTTAAATTAGAAAGTTTTATATCCTTCTTTTTAATAATCTCCTTAATTTTATTTTCAATCTCCTTGCTAGCACTTGCTCCTAACAATGAGTCTGTAGTTTCTTTTCCAAGAAAAAATGCTTCTCTAATAATATAAATTCCTACAAGCAAAGCTAAAATAGAATCTAGATGAGCAAAACTATTTATAAAAAATAATCCAATAAAAATTGCTAAAGAAACTAACAAATCAATTCTTGAATGAATTCCATCAGAAATCAAACTTACACTATTATATTTTTTACCAGAACGCACTTTTACAAAAGACATAACTCCATTAATTAAAGCAGAAATACCCATTATCCCAAATGCCAAATAATTAATATTCAAATCAGCCGGAGTAAAAAATGCTTTAATTGCATCATAAATAATCCATATTGCAGAAAAGAAAATAATCAATGTAATTACAAAACCAGATATTACCTCTGCTCTTCCATGCCCATAAGGATGTCCCTTATCTGCAGGTTTTTCTGCAATCTTAATTCCTATAAAACCAACAGTGGAAGCAATCACATCTGTTGCTGAATTAATTCCATCTGCTATAATTGCTGCAGATTTAGAAATTGTTCCAACTATAACTTTCCCAATAGCTAAAAACAAATTAGCTACAATTGCAAGAAAAGAAATAAATAGTTTTTTATTCATTTTAAAAAAAAGAAAAAAGAATTTAAAAAACCTACTTTAATTCCTTCAATCGTTTTTGTATCTCTTCTATTTCTTGCTTTAAAACTTTCAAATCTTCTTCAAGGATTTTCTTTTCATCTGCTTCTGTAATTACTTGTGGTTGCACTTGTTGTATCGGCATTACTTGAGGCTGAAAAGCAACTCTCCCAAACCCTCTTCCAAAACCTCTGCCAAAGCCACGTCTAAAAGCAAGACCCATTCCACATGGTCCTAATCCTCTTCCAGTCATTGCTCCTTGTCCCATTGGACCTGTTCCATCATATCCAGGCATTTTAATTTCTCCTGCACTTATGTGCATATTTAGTTATGAATACATATGCATAATACTATTTAAATGTTTCGAATAAGTATTCATAATTAATTATCTTCCACTTTCTCAGCCTTCCCATCGGCAATCAAAATCTCAGCAATCTCTTTTGGGAGATTCACAATCTGCCCTTTTTCAAATCCTCCCATTTTTTCCCCCTCTAATCCGACAAACTCTTCAACATCTTCATTAAAAACAACCAATTCATTTTTTTGCTTTCCCTGGTTATTTCCATTTAAAATAGCATTTAGTTTTTTATCAGAAATATCTACACATCTCATTAACTCTTCAAATAATTCTTTCTCAAAACCAAGCATATTCTCAAAATCCTGCTTTGAAATGCCTGTTTCAGCAGCAATCAGAACCAAATTCAGAATCTTCTTCCTTCTTCTAGTAATAAGTTCCTTAAATAAAGTCGTAGCATTCTCAAGTTGTTTCTTAGTCTTAACAATAACATCAGAGAAAGCATCATCTTCTTTTGAAGCTATCTCCTTTTTCTCTCTTATATATCCCGCAACATCTTTTATAAAACTCTTTGACAATTTCTGCAATTGCTCAGAATATCTCTCTTTACTTGCCGCTTCATAAACATCGTTGTAAGTTATCATGTCATAAGAAATCTTAGGAGATTTTTAATTATTGTTGTTATATGCAAGTTCACTTAACTAACTCTATCTACTAAAGTATGATTTGGATAATGATCACGCCTAACTTTTTCGCTTTCAGTCTTAATATAATTATGTGCCATTTTCTCGGCTCCTCTTAATGAATAAGCCACTCCCACAATACCTTGAGGAAGTGCGTCTTCTCCATAATCATAACTAAATGAACTATTTATAACAAAACAATCTTTCCCATGTTCATCTTTAGTACCAACAGCATAAACATCTCGAATAATATTATTTTTTACTGCAGATATAAAACGAACAACATCCCCACCCACATTTCAGTAGCTCTATCTATTACCATCTCCCCTTTTTCTGGATTTTTGAATAACATAAAAATCCAATTCTATATAAATATTTAAAGATATATATAATCCAAAACTTATTTCACAAATCCAACCTTCTCCAATAATTCATTGCCCATGATTCTTCCTAAGGTGCCTTTTCTTGCCTCTTTTTCACAAAATTTTTTCTCTTTCAGAAGTGAATCATTGTAAAAAAGTACTGGAACAGGATCAGATGAATGTGTTTTAAGTTTGCATGGAGTTGAATGGTCTGCAGTAATAACAACTTTAATTTTATTTGGAGGAGCAAATTTTCTTAAAAAATTAAACAATGTCTTGTCAATATATTCTAACATCATTTTCTTTTCAATTGGCTTATTATCATGCCCAGCAGTATCTGTTTCTTTAATATGCACATAAGCATAGGATGCATTTTTACGATTTTTTTTCAAAATCTTAATTGAAAATTTACAGGCTTTTGCCAAACTTTCATAAAGGTTCGCATAAACATCTAATTTTTTCAATTTTGGTTGTTCAAATGGAAATGTTTTCATCCCAGATACTCTTGAAAAACCAACTTCTAATGGCATGTAGGAAGCAGAAACCCATTTATTATATAGTTTTAATTTTGGAGGCTCAATTCCTGCTCCTCTAACAAATAAGTAATTAGCCGGCATTAACCCTCTTCTTTTTCTTTCCTTATTTATTGGATGATTATTGAGAACCTCATAAGCCTTTTCTAAAAATTCATTCACTACATTTGCAGTATATTGCGAATTTTCTTCATCATCTAATGGTTTACAAAAAGTGATTTTGTTTGCAAATGTAGTCTTTCCCTGAGAATAAGTCAAATCATTTCCAGAGATATTATCAGAAAAACCTCCTCTAAAAACTAAAACAGCCCTATGCCTAACAGTAGGTTGAAAAACAAATTCAAAGGGTAATTTTATATTGTTATTAATCGCCCTTGCTAAAATCTCTGCTTCAGCAGTTGTTAAAGTCCTTCCAGCTCTTCTATCAATCACATTTCCTTTTTCTAAAGAATCTATTGTCGCAAAATTAACTCTCAGAGCCAAATCTCCTCTTGTCAAATTAAGGTTAGTACCTCTTGCCTCTAATTGCCCGCGGGTGCTTGAAATTAATTCATTGCCAAAAATAGAAACAATTGCCTCATCTGATTCAGGAACAAAACCAGGTCTGACAGGATACATATATCCCATCTCTCCCCGGGTAGCCAAAAAATCAAGGTTAGGAGTCTCTGCAACTTCTAAAGGGGTCTTATCTCCTAATTGTTTGCAAGGCAAATCACCCATTCCGTCAATAATAACCAAAATTCCTTTCATAAGATAACATATCCCCTATTCTTTATAAAAATTTATATTCAATGAAAAGCATTATAAATCTTCAAAAACTAAGAGAAATATGTTTAAATTTCTAAAAGAAAAACTTGAAAATTGGACGAAGAAAATATCAAAAGAGACGAAAGCTAAAGAAATTCCAAAACCAAAAACCAAACCAAAGAAAAAAGAAATAATCCCTCCAATGAAATTCAATGTTGGTGCTAAAAAATATGAACCTGATTTAGAAAAACTTGAAGAAACTATTAAAAAAACTGAAGAAAAAGAATCATTTTTTAAAAAAATAAAAACAAAAGTCTCAAAAATAAAAATTTCTGAAAAGGACTTTGAAATCTATGCTGAAGAACTTGAAATGTTGCTTTTAGAAAACAATGTTGCCTTGGAAGTAACAGAAAAAATAATTCAGAAATTAAAAGAAAAAATAATTGGAAAAGAATTATTAAAAAAAGAATTAGAAGAAGAAATAAAAGAAATATTTAAAGAAATTATCAGGGAAATCTTAATAGCCCCTCCAAATTTAACAGAAAAAATAAAAGAAAAACTTTCAGACCAATCAAAAGACCCTTATGTTATACTTTTTTGTGGAATAAATGGTTCTGGTAAAACAACAACAATAGCAAAAATAGCTGAAAATTTAAAAAATAGAAAAATCTCCTGCGTGCTTGCTGCTGCTGATACTTTTCGAGCTGCTTCTATAGAACAAATAAAAGAACATGGAAAAAAAGTTGGCGTCAGAGTTATCTCGCATGAATACGGTGCAGACCCCACTTCCGTAGCATTTGATGCAATTAAATACGCAAAAAAGAGTTTCATTGACTGTGTTTTAATAGATACAGCCGGAAGAATGCACACTGAAAAAAATTTATTAAAAGAAATTGAAAAAATTACCAGAGTTTGCAAACCAGATTTAAAAATTTTTGTTGGGGAAAGCATTACAGGAAATGATGCAATAGAACAGGTAAAAAGTTTTGATTGGTCAATTGGAATAGATGGTATTGTGCTTACAAAAGCAGACATTGATGAAAAAGGCGGAACCTCCTTATCAGTTGGTTATGTCACAAAAAAACCAATTTATTATCTTGGAACAGGACAAGCATATGACAAAATTGAACCGTTTGACAAGGAAAAATTCATTAAGAGACTTGGATTGTAATTTTTTAAAATTCAAGTCCTCCAAGAGGGGTTATAAAATGATGAGTCATATTTGTATCTGAATCATAAATAGCATGATATTCAACTTGAGATTGTTTTAACATTGGTTGATTCCATTTCTCATCTTTGTCAATAAAAACATCTTTACCAAGAGGATATGCTACACTGCAAAGGGCTTCAGCATATTCATCTGCATTTGCAAAGGGATTAAAAGGTTGAGAATTAGATAAAATTACTTCAGGTATTTTACCAAATAATCTTACAACTTTAGAAGCTTTCTCTAAAGAATTCCCTGACTTTACCACATATGGCACTCCTGCTTTTAAGACTTCCTTTAATCTTTCTTCAATACTTGTCATAAAAATCAAAGAGAATAAATTATTTATAAAGATTTAGGTATTATAAAAACAAATATAACTCAAAACCACAACTTTATTAATCCTTAATTTATTTCTTACACCATGTTAGAAAAACTTGGAGAAGTATTAAGAAAAGCTACAAACAAAATAGCCAATGCTATATTTTTGGACAAAAATCTTATTGATTCAATAATAAGAGACTTGCAAAGAGCTTTAATTGAAGCAGATGTTAATGTTGTTCTTGTGAAACAATTAAGTGACAAAATAAAAAAAGAATCAATGAATGAAAGAATTAAAGGAATAGAGAAAAAAGAACATCTCATAAAACTTCTTCATGATGCATTATTAAAAATTCTTGGAGAACAAAAACAATTGAAATTAAAAAAAGGTCAGAATAGAATCCTCCTTCTTGGTTTATATGGTGCTGGGAAAACAACAACAATAGCAAAAATAGGAAATTATTTTGCAAAGCGTGGAAACAAAGTCGCCTTAGTAGGATTAGACGTGCACAGACCAGCAGCTCAGGAACAATTAAAACAACTTGCAGAAAAGCATAATCTTAATTATTTCATAGATTCATCTGAAAAAAACCCAATAAAAATTTGGAAAGAATATAAAAAAAAGTTAAAAGATTACAATTTAATCCTGATTGATACTGCAGGCAGACATACATTAGACAAAGAATTAATTAAAGAAATAAAATCACTAGATAAAGAAGTAAATCCAACTGAATCAATATTAATTATGCCTGCTGACATTGGACAGGCAGCAAAACAACAAGCTCAAGAATTCACAGAAGCAATAAATATTTCTGGGGTTATAATTACGAGAATGGATTCAACTGCAAAAGCCGGCGGTGCATTAACTGCATGTGCAGAAACCAGAGCTCCGGTTTACTTTATCGGAACTGGCGAAAAAATAAATGATTTGGAAGAGTTTAATCCAAAATCATTTTTATCAAGACTATTGGGTATGGGAGATTTGCAAGCATTAATAGAAAAAATAAAATCTGTAACAAATGAAGATAAACAAACAGCAATTCAAAAAAGAATTGGAGAAGGAAAACTATCCTTAGAAGATGTTATTGAACAAGTCAAATCAATGAGTTCTTTAGGTGGATTTGAAAAAATCAAAGGTATGATTCCAGGATTTGCTGGAATAAAAGACAAGATTCCAGAAGGCATGATACAAGGACAAGAAGGAAAAATTGCAAAATGGGAACACATAATAAAATCAATGACTCCTGAAGAAAAAGAAAATCCAGAATTATTAGAAAAACAAACTTCTCGTATTTCAAGGGTCGCAAAAGGAGCTGGAGTAAGTAGTGCTGATATTAGGGCATTATTAAAACAATATAAAATGTTGAATGAAATGGTAAAAAGTGGCATGGACACTGACATGTCTGAAGGTTTAAATCAAAAGCAACTTATGAAAATGGCAAGAAAAATGATGAAGGGAAAGAAGTTGAGGTTTTAAGATGAATTGGAAATTCTGGAAAAGGAAAGACTTATAAAGAAAAGAGCACTGTATAACAGTATGATAACTAACGTCGGAATAAAAGAAAACCAAAAAGAAATGATAAACTTAATAGTTTCAAGTAGAAAAAATAAATATAATTCTATCAATGAGGTTGTACAAAAAGCCGTAGAAGATTTAATTTCAAAAGAAAAAGAAACAAAAAAAGAGGATAGAGGAACTGAAGGAACCGTATTTAAAATAGAATCTTTTGTAAATAGATTATTAGAGGATGAATTAGATGATAAAATCGCTATCACCATGTCAATTGCTCAGGGTATAAAGGATGTTTTAGAACGAATAAAAATATTTAAGATTAATTTTAAGTATGAAAATAAAAGTTCTGTTTTAATATCTGCAATCCAACTAAAAGATGCGTTAAATGAATTAAAAAAGGACTTTCTTCAAAATGATAAAGATTTCCCAAAAGATAAAATTTCTAAAGAACACTATTCTTCTCTTGAAAAATTAAAGACAGATTTTATAAAAAGTGTCAAAAATATCAAGAGATAAAAGCCGGTGAAGTGTTGGAAAACTTCCAAGGGTGCTCTAACTCTCGGTTGGCTCTTGGGAGCCGTAGGTTCAATTCCTACCGCCGGCATATTATTTCTTACATCATAAAACCAAAAAGGATTTATAAACATTATACATTTCAAATTCTACATTAAAATGACATCCCAAATCCTATGCCAAGGAGCAGAAGCAATCATCATCAAATCAAATAACTTTGTAATTAAAGATAGAATTCCAAAATCATATCGCCTAAAAGAACTTGATGAAAAAATAAGAAGCAGAAGAACTCGCTCAGAAGCAAAATTACTTCTCAAAGCCTCATCATTAATAGATTGCCCTTCTCCCTTCTTTCAACCATCAATCAAAGGATCAAAAAAAATTAAAATGCCTTTTATCGACGGTAAAAAACTCTCAAAGAATTTAAATTCATTTTCATTAGATAAACAAAAGCAAATCTGCAGACAAATTGGAGAATCAGTTGCAAAACTTCATGATAAAGATATAATCCACGGAGATTTAACAACAAGTAACATGATTTTAGTTGAAGCTCACACTAAAACCCCAAACTTAAAAAAAATTTCCTCATTAATAAAATCTCCAACGAAGAAACCTGGCGAAGCCGATTTCGGAGCAACCAATCGTGCATCAGCGCCAATTATCTTCTTCATCGACTTCGGTTTAGGATTTATTAGTCATAAATTTGAAGATAAAGCAGTTGACTTGCATTTACTAAAACAAGCACTTGAAACAAAACATTTCAAAAACTGGGAAGCATTATTTAATGAATTTTTAAAAGGTTACTGCAAACCCTCTAACGGGCGGGTGGGAGGGAACGCTAAAACAGTTCTTGAAAGATTAAAAGCAGTTGAGAAAAGAGGAAGATATAAACATTAATAGCCCCACCAGGATTCGAACCTGGGTCACTGCCTCCAAAGGGCAATATACTTGACCACTGTACTATGGGGCTCTAAAAAAATATACTATAATCATTTAAAAATTCTTTCATAATAGATTTCTCTATTAATTTCGTGCCTCCTTGGCGTTCGTCTAAAAAAATCTTTAAATTTGGTTTCTTTATATTTCTCCCCAATCAGCGTCGCTGCCAATTTTTTATATTCCACACTTGCATCTGATTGTGGCTTATAAGTTGTAGAAGGTACAAATTCAGATAAAGCTTTTAAAACATTAATATCGTGGGGTATAACTGCCATGACAGGAACTTCTGTCATATTCTCAACATCATTTATGTCCATTTCAAAATTCCTACTATGAACTTTATTAAGAACCAGTCCAATAATCGGAAGTCCCCTTTGTTTTGCGATTCTAATCGTCTTAATACTCATCCTCAAAGTAGGATAATCAGGAGTTGTAACGACAATAAGCCCGTCAGAAGCTAATATAACTCCTAAAGCCTCCTCATTCAAAGCAGGAGGAGAATCAATAAGAATAACATCATAATTTTCCTTTAATCTTCTAATTCTATTTCTAAGTTTAAGAGGATTTATAGGCCTTCCAGAAACAGAAGCAGGAATTACATCAAAATTCTCAAGTTTATAAATTGCTTTAGAGGCATTTGCCTTCCTCATGAGGACATGATGAATAGTCACTTCAGGATCAATTATATTCAAATGCAAACCAAGATTCGGGGCTGAAAAATTTCCATCAATTAACAAAACTTTCCTCCCAAAACCAGATAATGCGTCTCCCAAAGCAGATACAACAGATGTTTTCCCAACACCTCCCTTTAAACTCAAAACACCAATTGTTATCCCCATATTATAAAAAAATAAAGATTATTTAAATAGTTTTCATTGGAGAAGGTATAGTAAAGTTTAAAAGATTAAATTGCGGTTTATTAAAATGCCGACAAAAAATAAAGGAAAATCGAAAAAATTAACTCAAGAAGAATTTGAAAAAAAAGTTTTAGAATTAGCTGAAAAGAATCTTACAAGTGAGAAAATTGGAGAAGAATTAAGAAAACAAAACATCCACCCAAAAGAATACAAAAAAAAGATATCTCAAATTCTTGGGGACAAGTATATTATTCCAGATATAAAAAACATTGAAACAAAATTAGAAAAGATAAAAAAACATTCTGAAAAGAACAAAAAAGATAAAAGGGCTATGAGGGAAAAAGGAAGAATCGCCGCCCAACTAAGAAGGGTTAAAAAGTATTTCAAAAAATTATAAGTTTCTATTTTAAACATGGAAAAAGGGGTAAAATTCAACGATTTAGAATCTGAAATTGAAAAGGTCGCTAAAAAGTTTATTGAAAAAAGTAATGAAAAAGAAATTTATGTAGTGAGCCATTTTGATACCGACGGTATTACCTCTGCCACAATAATAATTCAAACATTAAAAAAACTTGACAAAAAATTCTCTGTGAAAATAATTAAAAGACTTGAAAAAAAATTTATCTATGAACTGCCAAAAGACAAATTAATATTATTTTTAGATTTAGCTTCAGGAAGTTTACCTCATATTGAAAATTCTGGATTAGAAGATATTTTTATAATAGATCATCATGAAATAATTCATGAAATCCCAAAAAAGATTCATATAATAAATTCCGAATTAACTGGGAATCAAAAAATGAGTAGTTCTTGTCTTGCTTATCTTTTTTGTAAACAAATAATTCCAGAAAGTAAAGAATTAGAAAAATTAGCGGTTTTAGGAATGATTGGAGATTGCATGGAAGAAAGTATTAATAAAATAAATAACAAAATATTGAATGATGGAGAAATTAAAAGGAAAAGGGGGCTTCTCATCTACCCTTCAACAAGACCATTAAACAGGACCCTTGAATATTGCTCAAATCCATATATCCCAGGAGTTACAGGGAATTCAGAAGGAGTTTTAGAATTACTGCGAGAGGTTGGGCTAAATTCAGAGAAAGGCAAATACAAAAGTTTAATAGAACTAACTGAAGAAGAAATGTCCAAACTTGTAACTTCAATCATGCTTAGAAATCCAAAATCAAGAAATAGAAAAATAGTAGGAGATATATTCCTCATAAAATTCTTCAATAAACTCGAAGATGCAAGAGAGTTAAGTGCAATTATCAATGCTTGTTCAAGATTAGAAAGAAGTGACATTGCAATCCAATTTTGTATGGAAATTTCAAGAGCAAAAAAAGAAGCAGAATCAATACACATAAAGTATAAACAAGTTATAATCTCTGGATTAAAGTTCGTTTCAGAAACAGAAAAAATAGAAGGAAGTGGCTTTGTAATAATAAATGCAAAAAATAATGTGAAAGACACAATAGTTGGAACCATTGCAAGTATTTTATCAAATTCTGCAATATACGAAGAAGGAACAATAATAATAACAATGGCATATTACGACGACAAAATAAAAGTTTCATCTAGATGTGTTGGGAAAAATACAAGAAATCTAAGAGAAATTTTAACAAAAGTCATAGAAAAAATAGGTGGAGAAGTTGGAGGACATGAATTTGCAGCAGGTTGCATGATAAAACAAAAAAAAGAGCAGGAGTTTATTGAATTGCTTCAAAAGAATTTAGAAATTGAATTAGTAAAGATTTAAAACCTAATTTTTTCTTCATATTTTATGGAATTAGAAGTAGGAGACATAGTACTATGCACGGTAGAAAAAATAGTTGGGACTATAGTAACTGTTCATATAGAAGGAAATCTTGAAGGAAATATTATCATGAGCGAAATAGCTCCAGGAAGAATAAGAAATTTAAGGGACTATGTAGTGCCAAAAAAGAAAATAGTATGTAAAGTTTTAAGAATATTTGACAACAAACATGTTGATTTGTCCTTAAGAAGAGTGACTCAAAAAGAAAAGAAAGAAATTTTAGAAAAAGATAAACAAGAAAAAAGTTATGCAAGCATTCTGAAAAGTGTCTTGAAAGAAAAAGCAGATAAAGTAATTAAAGAAATATCAAATGAAGAAAATCTATTTTCTTTTTTAGAAGAATCCAAGGAAAATCCAAAGAAACTTGAAAAACTCGTCGGGAAAGATGATGCAGGAAAAATACTAGAAATACTAAAAAATCAAAAATCAAAAAAAGCTGTTATAAAAAAAGAATTCTTTCTGACAACTACAGAACCAAACGGATTGGAAAAAATTAAAAACATATTAAAAAAAACAAAAGACATTGACATAAGGTATATATCAGCAGGGAAATATTCAATAAAAACAGAATCTGAAAATGCAAAAGAAGCTGATAATAAACTTAAAGATTTTCTTTCGGAAATTGAAAAAAAATCCAAACAAAAAAACATTTCTTTCTCAATAAAAGAAAAATAATCAAACTAAAGTAGATTGCGTTTCGCCAAAAGATGCTTCTCCATAAACTCCATCATAACCTGGCTTAACTTTTATCTTTTGTATCCTATTCTTCATAATCAATTCAATAAGCTTTTCATTTACCGCTTGACGAATAAATTCTTCTTTTGAAACATCAAGCAAAATATTAAACTCATTTACAAATAAATTAATAATAGAATTATAAACATCCCATACTTTTTTACTTTGCATATTACTTCCCACTGCTAAAGAAATTAATTCATGCAGAGGTAAAAGTTTGTAAAAAGGTTTAGCATTTTCTGGTTTAAATTCTGCAGCGTGAGAAGCTAATTGCTCAACTCGGCTATCAACACCAATAGTCAATTTCCTTTGACAAACAGGACAGATTTCATTTAATTCTTTTGTCCTTGCAGGAGAACAAGAAAAACCGCAATTCCTATGCCCATCCCAATGATATTTCCCATAAGCAGGATCTGTTTCAATTGTAGCAATAAATGTTTTATTCCTTATCTGTTCTATAATTCCTTTATATGAATCTGTTTTATTAAATATCGTTGCCTCTCTTCCTAATCTAAAAGGCCAAAAACTATGTGCATCAGAAAAACTAATTATTGCTTTATTATTAAGTTCAGAAATTCTCCAATTCATTTCAGGGTCAGAAGACATCCCTGTTTCAATCGCGTGAATATTTTCAACCTGTTCCTTAAAGCACTCTTTCAAACTATCAAATCCTGACATACTCCCAAATAAACCAAACCACGGAGTCCAAATATGCGCAGGAATAATCTCTATTTCCGAAGAAATATTTATCAATTCCTTAACAAACTCGTCACCAGATATCTTAAAAATCGGCCTGCCGTCATAATCTCTCCTACCCTTAGTATCTAAATAAGAATTAATCTTCTCTGCAACATCAATATTTGGGACTAAAACAACTAGGTGGATTCTTCTCCCCCGACCCTGAGTATACATTAAAGAAATCTCCCCAGAAATTATAAAAGGAAAATCCCCATAATAATAAAGTCCATTTTTTTCTATAAGTTTTTCTTTAATCTCATTAAACCAAATAGGATGAGTAAAATCCCCTGTCCCAAGAAGATTAAGCCCTTTAATCTTCGCCCATTTAACAAGATTCTCAAAATCAATTTTGCTACTACACGCCCTTGAAAAACGAGAATGTATATGCAAATCTGCTATAAACCAATTAACATCCATATAAATTTAAAAAAACAAGAAGTTAAATATTTATCGTCTTTTTTTAGCCGCAATTCCGCCACCAACAATTACTGCCAAAACCACAACACCAATTACAATCCAAAGCCACAATAAATTACTTTCTGGCTCTTCAGGTTCTCCAGGTTCTTCTATACCTTTTTCTGCGATTGCAAAGTAACTAAATGAAGTTACCTCAGAATCATAGTAATAGTAATCATCATCCTCACTCTTATATACTGTTAATAACTCATTCCATTTTCCTGCAGACTCATCAAGCTTAAATAGAGCAATATTAGCCTTAGATATATTATTATCTGATAACCAATTTCTTTGTACTCTAATTGTAATAATCGCTTGACTCATCTTATCAGCCAAATTTTCTGTTTCAATTTGTAAATATCTATGGACATTCCCTGTTTTAGAAACAGTAATTTCTGCTGGCTCAGTATCAAACTTTTTAACTGTAACTTTTACATTACTAGCTTCTTCAGTAACACTAATCTTTATCTCTTTTACCCCCATATCTTCCTCAAAATTAGACAATGTTGCTTCACTTTCAGGGTCTATGTTCAATACATTAACTTTTTCAATCGCTGTAACAATACTTGGTGCTCCCCCAGAAGGACTATCCCCACTACTGCATGAACTTGTAGAAAAACTTTTTGAAAGTGAAGATAAACTATGACCTACAAAATCCTGACAAGAAACAATATATGAATAAGAAGTTCCACAGCTCAATCCAGTATGAGTTAAGGTCTGAGTTCCTGTTCCTCTTCCAGTAATAGTTATTCCAGAACCACCACCGATTACACAATTATCAATTCCACTTGTATCATCAACAGCAGTAATAGTAATAACATTCTGGGTTTTTGTACCCCCTGTTCCAGCAGTCAAAGTAACTGAAGAAGGCGCAGTATCATCAATTGTTATTTGAATATATTCACTATTATTAAGATTAGAATGTACCCAGGTGTCTGTTTGATTCGTGCTGTTTAAGTATGCACTATCATTAGCCCAAATAGTAATATTGTATTTTCCATCAGGAAAATTAGTAGTATTAAGAGTGCCATTAAAATAAGCTCCAGCAAATCCTGATAATTGTGAAACATTAGTTGCTCTTGTCCAATTATCCATTGGTGCTCTTCCACCACTTGAATTAGTTACATTAAAATAAACATTGCCTGAATTAGTGCCAAAACCATCACTAGTATCATTCATTCCAATTATCGCATCATATGCACTTACATTGAGTACAAAAACATTTGCAGAAGTATAATTTCCATAATTTGATATATTGGTTGCAATAAAAGTAACATTTGGAGGAGTGTTATCAATTGTTATGTTAACACTAGATGTATGGTTCCAGACTTGGGCTGGTGCTCCTCCTGATCCATTAGTTACAAAACAGGAAATATTGTATCTTCCATCAGACAACCAGGTAGTATCTATTGTGATATTAAAGTACCAGTAAGTTCCATCTGAAGTCTGATTCGTTACATTAGCTGTTAAATTACCACTATTAGCACCATAATCAGCGCTAGCAAAGCTAAAATTAGGAGTTGGCCCTCCAGATGCATTATAATAATAAGTAGCAGTAAAGTTTAAAGCAGCGGAGTTTACTACTGGAACACTTGAGTTAAGATTTGTTGAACAATTCAGAAGCATGGTTCCTGAATAATTTCCCCCCCTAGGAGGATCTGAAAGAGTTGTGACAGGATCAGCAGCAAAAACATAACCCACAAATATTAATGCAAGAATTATTAATATAATTTCATTCCTCTTAACTACCTTCAACCCTTTTTTATCCACCATCTTTTTTATATAGTTAAACTAACTATGATAAATATAAAATTTTATTGTTTATAAATGTTTTTCTTTTTTTAAAAATATTAATTTCCTAAAATCATTTGCAGATAAATTTTAAAAAAACTCGTTCACTCGTCGATAACCCCTGCATCACTTAAGAAAAATATAGTTTCATTGTCTGGCAAGTCAGGACTATCAATTAACTTTGCTACTCTTGAATCTTTCTTCCCTCGCCGTAAATAAATTCTATAAGTTGAAGCATGTCCAACGATATGTCCCCCAATTGCCGTCGTGGGGTCCCCAAATAATTGTGCGGGATTTGCCATCACCTGATTTGTTACATAAACAGCAAGATTATGCTGTTCAGCGAGCTTCATTAAGTTATGCATGTACCTATTAAGTTTTTGTTGCCTATCTGCCAATTGCCCTCGTCCAGCAAATTCTGCTCTAAAATGAGCTGTTAAAGAATCAACAATTAACAATTTAATTGGCTCCCCTGCTTTAATCATTTCAGAAATTTTTTCCAACAATAAAATTTGATGGTCAGAATTAAAAGCTCTTGCAACAAAAATATTTTTCAAAACTTTTTCAGGATTTGCTTCCAAGTTCTCTGCAATCTGTTTTATTCTTGCAGGTCTAAAAGTTCCTTCTGTATCAATAAAAACACATTTCCCATTAGCTCCTCCCTGCTCCAAAGGCAATTGCACATTAACTGACAATGTCAAACCCAACTGAGTCTTTCCAGAACCATACGCGCCAAATGCTTCAGTAACTGCTCTACTCTGGATACCTTTTCCCCCCAAGAGTTCATTAAAACTTTTGCTTCCTGTTGTAATATTCAAAACATTAGCTCTTTTCTTAGCATACTCTATTCCGTCAGTAAAACCTAAATCAAGCATATTTCGAGCAGCCTGAATTGCTTTTCTCGCAACAGCTGGACTAACGCCCGCAGCATCCCCAAGTTCTGTTGGGCCCATAACAGCAAGACTCATCATATCATAAATTCCTGCTGACTCAAGTTTAGACGCAACAGCTGGACCTATCCCAGGTAAATCAGTTAACTGGGGTTCACCAGACGACTCTGTTAAATCTCCGCTCATCTTTGATGATTCAGAAACAACTTCCTTATCTTCTTTTTTCTCAATCTTTTTAACAGCCATAAAAAATAAAACCCATTACTATTTATAAAGATTATTTGCCTCATAAATATACTTAGAATATACCAAAAACCTTTTCAAAAATAAAGATTATATCTAATATTAAAAATATAACAAAGATAAAAGTCTCAAATCTTCCTCCAGTTTTTATTATCCCTCTCATTCTATATTTAAAAGGATAAAAGGGTCTTATACCTTGTTTAGTAAAACTATCAATCAGCAAATGCAAACCATATCCTAAAAAAAATGGAAAAACAATAATTGGAAAAACAAATAAAAAAATCAAACTGATTATTATCAAAAATGTAAAACTATGCAAAATCCCACGATGTTTAACAAAAAACTGCAAAATTCTGAATGTTTTCTTTCTTCCCAGTTTAGAACATTTAGAATCAACATCTGGAATAAAAGAAGCAATTAAAACAACAATTATGAAAACTAATTTAGATTCAGCATAAGGAAGCAAAAGCAGAGCAAAAAATAATGCAATCAATAAATGAGTTCTTATTAACATAATTAAATTAATCAAGAGTTAAATTTAAAATTATCTGACAACAAAGATTTATGCTGCATTCGTATAACATATCTCTTTTTTAGCATCATCAATTATTTTCTCACAAATACTACTATCTTCATTTTTTATTGCATAAGTGCCATAACATATATCTTTCCCAACACTATCAGTTATTTCTTCGCATAAATCTGCATTATCTAAAACAACAGCGTGGCATATGTTTTTTGGTATGCTTTCGATTATTCTTTCACATAGACTATCATCTTTAATTTCTATTGCAATATTAAAGTAACACTCATCCTTTGCATCATTATCAATTAGTTCGCCACAAATTAGAATTACGAAACTTACAGATTTAGCAAGCTCATCATCAAGATATAAGTCAACTCTGTAATCACCAACAGGCCAACCCGCTTCTGTTGCTGGTCGAGTAAATGAAAAACTTCCCCTACCAGCCATATCCTCAAGCACCATCAAACCTTCTGTTACTGTTAAATTGCTAGTTTCATAAATCAAAACAGCTTTTGCTTCTGTACCTATCATAGTATGCGCCCATGAAAACCAAATATAAATTTTAGGTGAGTCTGGCGTGAATATTGAGGTTACTCCAATTGGATTCTGGTCTTCGTCAACAGATGTGCAGAACTTAGCATCTTTTATTGTAGCTGACGAAAAACCGAACTTAAAACTTCCCCCTCCTTTTATAAGCGCATATCCAAAAACTCCAATAATCAATAATGCAAAAACAACCAATACTATCACCCACTTTTTCATAATTTAATAAACAAAAATCTATTTAATAATTTATCTAATTAATCATCTTGCAATAACTTCTCCCCACCCAACAGGAACATCTTTATAACATCGTCCTCTTATCTCGCTATCAACTATTTTTTCACATATGCTATCATCGCCAGCTCCTACTGCAATGCTCCAATAACATTTATCTTTACTAATATCAACATCAATACCATCAGTTATTCTTTCACATAATGTAACATCTTCAGATTCTACTGCAACACTAAAATAACAACCATTCCTAATCTCCTGTTCAGTTATTCTTTCACATAAAGTTATATCTTTACTTTGTGTTGCAACACCACTATAACAATACTCTTTTCTACCCCCATAAGTTATTTTCTCACATAAATTAATATCTTTCATTTCTGCTGCAACCATGCTATAACACATATGCTTTCCATCAGGATAATTTATTTTTTCACAAAGATTAATATCTTTAATTTCTTTTGCAACAAGTGCATAACATAAAGCATTTCTATCCTCTATTTTTTCGCAATAACTGCTATTCTTAGTTTCTTGCGCAACATCTTGATAACAACTTCTTCTTTCGTCACTATCAGTTGTTTTTTCACAAGTTAATATCTTTGCATAAATCAATTCTTCTTCTGATGGAGCCTCAGGGACTTCTAAATCACTACGATATTTCCTAAGATAAGCATTTGCTATTTCTTCTGAAAAAGAATATCCTCTACGATCTCCAGCAACTACAATAGCATAATTGTCATGTGTCCAGATTATCATCATTTCTCTACCATCCCGAAATACCTCTTGACCCTTATATTTTTCCAAAACAAGATATTGATCTCTTAACATTGCCCATTTAACTAAATTTTCTACATCTTCCCTGCTATTATATGGACAAATAAGTACCCCACCCTCGTTAGCATTCTTATATCCTGCTACACAACATTTCACTACACCTATATGGGCACCTTCATCTGAAAACAATGGTGCCTGTGTATCTATATCAGGACCATAACCAGATTCAAGGTATTCATAATCTCCAATATTTTTCTCAATCAACAATTTAGAACATATTTCTGGTCCAGATTCTTCATCCTCGTCGCCGCCAAATAATCTCTTAAACCATTTAATAATTTTTTTTATTAAACTTTCACCAACACATTCATCAGAAACACAAATATTACTTTTACATTCAAAATGATTATCACAACTTCCTGCTTTTAATTGTTCTATGAATTCATAATTATCAGAGCAATATTTTCCAGATTTTCTATATCCCATTGGATAGCATTTGCCTTCTAATTCACAGCCATTACATTTGTAAAATATTTTTTCTTCTGGAATTGCTTCAACTTCTTCAACTTCTTCAGGCACACATGTTCCAATTCCACATGGAACTGGTTTAGGTGTTGGTTCTTCTCCCCTTATACATGCTCCATCTTGGCAACCGTTTAGGCATTCATGGGGGAAAAATTCAGGCACTGTTCCATCTACACATACCCATTCCGCAACATAATCGTCAGATATTCCATCTCCATCTACATCACCCATACAATAGTCCTCCATTATATTTCCATCTTTATCAACGACCTGCCCTTTAATAAAATGGTGTTCACCAGGTATAATTGATATCTCCCCTGTTGTCCGAGTATGAGCAATACTATTGTCAGAATCTATACATTCTCTCTCTTCTGGTGGAGATGGCACTATTGCCCTCATTTTATCATAAATATATCTAGAACATTCTTCAGCAGTAGTTGCTCCTGCCTCTACACACTCAGGTATTAACATTTCACCTGCCCAAAGTTTATCACATTCTTCTTGAGTTGTTATTCCCATTTCCCTACACATCTCCATCAATTCCCCTCCTTCAGGAACATTTCCTCCAGGTAACAGATTATAAATATATCTAGAACATTCTATAATATCAGTTATCCCAGCTTCTATACATTCTGAAGGTATATCATATTCTTCTACCCTTTCTCCAGCTATAACTTCAATTTCTGCAGTATCTTCAACTTTGGGACAAGAAGTTGTTTCTTCTGTATAAACTTTATACAAAAATTTTTCTGCATCACTTTCATATATTTCACCCATTGTTAAACTATACTCAAGATATCCTTGTTCATTTGTATATGCGGGACTTTCAGAAGAGCCCCACTCATCTTCAGAATATACATACGTGCTGGTATAAAAAGGATAATTAGGAATGCGATTTCCTTGTGAGTCAAAAACCTCAACTGTCATTTTAAACAAATCTCCTGCATAATAAACATCTTGATTAAAAGTTATACTTATACCTGCTGCACACTCTTCAGCACTTACAAAATTAATAGAACCAATCAATAATGCAAAAACAATCAATACAATCACCCACTTTTTCATAATTTAATAAACAAAAACCTATTTAATAATTTTTCTAATTTTCCCAGAAAACAGATTATTCCCTTTTTATAACATCAAAATTCCTTAACTTTTTAATCAGATCTCTGGACTTTTGTAGGTTTTTTCTAAGTAAAATATAAAAAAGTATTGCCATAAAAACCCCTAAAAAAATTAAAAGAAAAATATACCAGTTAAAATTTCCTTTAACCAAAAAAAATATCCCAATCCCAAATAAAAATAAACCAAAAACAGAAAATCCCAAAAGAGGAATCCCTTCCTCCTCAAATTTCTTTACCTTCTTTTTTATATCAAAATATTCCTTTTTATCAGACATCTAAAAAAAAAGAAAAACTTCTTTAATAATTTATCTAATTTTGCTCCAACTTTCCTATAAGTTCATCAAGATTTACATCTTTTACACTTTCAATTATAAGCTCTTGGTTATTAAAATAACTATTCATTCTAACATTACCCAAAAAAATCATTTCCTTGCCAAGTATTTCCTGTTTTTGTTCAATCATTTTTTCTACATTCTCCAAATCTGTCATCCCCAACCCAGAAATAGTTTCATGAAAAAAAACAGCCCTTATAGATTCTGTTCCGTCGTCAATAACAAGATTTAAGATTGCCCTTTTTTCAGGCATAACTTTCCCATGCTCTGCACAAACAAAATCCTCTCCTTCAGGAATAACCTTTTTTTTGCATTCAGAACAAACATTAAAAAAGCGCGGTTCAAAAGCCTGCACAACAAAAGCCCTTACTCCAACATTCTCAGAAATTTTAAAATCAGATATATTTTTCTCTTTAACAATTTTTTCTGTTTTAACATTTTC
>JAGLWP010000007.1 GCA_023133375.1 Candidatus Pacearchaeota archaeon
TTCAAAAGCTTTTATCGACGGGTTTTTCAAAAAATTCCTGCAAACTTTTTGAAAGTTTCCAAAGGTTTCATCAGATAATGCAGCAGCAGCATTTCTCTGCTTATAAGTTGGGTCAATCAAAATTATCGGAGATTTTAATTTTGAACTATTTATATCCATCATTATCTGATATTTATTTTTGTAATCCTTTTCAATATCTATAATTATTTTATCTTTTGATTTTATCATTGCCTGAACAAATTTCAAAAAACTTCCATAGTAATAAACTAATAATTCAAGCGCATAACCAGAAAAACCATTAACATATGATTCTGCACCATAACAATCATTAGAATAACAAAAAACTTTGGCTAATCTTATTTCATCCAACATTTTTTTTGTTTTGATTCTTTTTTTGATGTATTTAACATGAGAATACGACAAGTCAGTAATATTTTCAGCATCTTTTGGTTTTTCTATTTTTTTGACAGGGATTATTTCAAAGAGCATGTTCTTTGTTATTCCCACCTGAAAATAATTTCTAGAACCATGAACAGTTTTAAAATCAAATATTTTTAATGCTTTTTTTGTCAACTCTGAAATACCTTTTCCGTTTTTATATCTAACAAAAATGTCAATATCATAATCCTTTTTCCTAATCATTGTGTTCTTCGCATAACTTCCCCCAAGAAAAATATCTGGTTTTATCTTCAGTTTTTTTAAATTTTTTTCAAACTTTTCTAAAAACTTTTGTAGAGAACTTTGGATTAATTCTAAATCTTCTTTAGGAGGACTAACACTTTCTAAGGCTTCTCTTAAAACAGAATTAATTTTATTTGTCATAATTGTTTTAATACAATAATCCTTATAAATTTATAGAAATCAATCCCCTTTTTCGTTAGGATTTTTTATCTCCTTCAAATCTTTTACATTTTGATTTAATGTTGAAGCCAAGTCAATTATATATTTTCCTTCTTCAAGCTTATAGATAAGAGGACGGTCTTTTCTAAACAAGTTCGCTAAATCAATCTCAAACTTTCCAGCACCAGTCACTCGCACAGATTCTATATCTAAAATTACAGGAGCATCTTCTTCAGTAATCCCCGCCATTTCTCGTATATCTTTCTCAACAGCTTTCTTGTCTCCTTCAGGAATCTCAATAGGATTCTCTTTTATTTTTTCAACTTGTTCATCCTTGATATAAAAGAAGAAGTGATTCCCACATTCACTACACCCCTCTAATAATTCTTTACTTCCTGCAGGAATAATTTTTTTACAATGAACGCATTGGTGTGGCATCTTTGGTCTTACTATTTTTATTTTATTGATCCGAGACCAAGGAGGTCATCGGCATTTTCTGATTTTACTATTTATCATACACCAATCCAAAATTAGAAGATGGCATTGGCATGATTTTAGAAAAAGCTCAGCATTAATAAATTTATCTGATTTTATTAATAGAAAAATATATAAATAATAAATTGATGGAAAAATTATGGTAAAAACATTAGAAGTTCAAACTTCTGAATTTGTGGATTTGAAGAAATTCAGAGAAGATATAAAAAAATACAATGACTCTATTGATGATAGGAATTACAGTAATGAGACCTATATGTGCGATTGTGATTCTTTTGGCGGTGGAGATGCCCCTTGTGATTGTAACAGATAAAAATTATTTTTCTAAATAATAAAAATAGAATGGCTCAAGTAATTTTTAAATTTGATAAAGAAAAAGATCTCTATAATATTTGGGAGACTTGCAATAAAGATTCATCTTGGTATGATCATAAAAAAAACATCTCTTCTGTTTTTTTAGAAATTTGCGAAGGAAAAAATTTTGAAGAATGTAAGAAAGAACTGGAAGATTACCGGAGGAAAATGCACAATTCTGGATTAATAGAGTTATTTGTTGATTGTGTTCAAAAAGCATGGAATAAAATTAATGATGAATTTTTCAAAAGGCTTGAAGAAATTACAAAAAGAAAATTCAAATTTGAAAAAGTAAATGCTTATATCACTACTGTAATGAGATGTCCTTATGATTCTAAAGAGCCATCATTTATGTTTTCTTTTTTTAGAGATTTGTCAAGTGTTCTCAGTGTTTGCGGGCACGAATTATTTCATATTCAATTTCATAATACTTATTGGGGAGAAATTGAAGAACAAATTGGAAGAGAAAAAACTGCAGATTTAAAAGAAGCTTTAACAATACTTTTAAATTTAGAATTTAAAGATTTATGGTTTGTAGAAGACAGAGGATATGATATTCATAAGGAACTTCGTGAATTTCTTGCAATAGAATGGAAAAAAGAAAAAGATTTTGAAAAACTATTGGAGAAATGTATAAATTATTTAAAATAAAATGATTCTTAAACCAATTTTTTGTAATTTTGAGATTACTGAAGGATGTACTCACAGATGTGTTCATTGTTATAATTTTTATTCAGAGAATAGATCAAATAACTTTGCTAAAAAAGAAATAGTAGACGCGCTTATAAAAAATGAATTATTTTATGTAACAATAACTGGAGGAGAGCCATTAATGGCAAAGAATATTCTATTTAGTTCTATAGAAAAATTAAGAAAAGCAAATATAGATGTATCTCTAAATTCAAATCTTTATCTATTAGAGAAAGAAGATGCTAAGGTTATTGAAGATTTAAAATTAAATTATGTGCTTTCATCTATCCTTAGTTCAAAAGAAGAATTGCATGATAAAATAACACAAAGAAAAGGTTCTTTTAAAAAACTGATAAAATCTTTAGAGTTTTTAGTTAATGAAGGAGTAAATATTTCTCTAAATATGGTAGTAAGTCAGGCAAATATAAATGAAGTTTATGAAACTGGAAAGTTTATCTTTGATAATTTTGGGATAAAAAAATTCAGCGCAACTCCGGTAGTTCCTTCTACTAAAAGAGATGAAAAAACTTTGATGTTGAACAGAAAAGAATACATTCATACTTTAGATAATTTATTAAGATTAGAAAAAGATTTTGGGATAGTTGTTGATTCTTTACATCCCGCAATTCCCTGTATGTTTGAAGACGATAAACGAGAAGAATATAAAATTTTTTTTGAAAAAAGAGGTTGTGCTGCTGGTAAAGGAGCTATAACTTTCTCTCCAGAGGGCGATGTAAGAGTTTGTTCTCATGAAAGAAGAATTTATGGAAATATATTAAAGGAGTCATTAGAAAATATATTGGAAAAAATGCAAGAGTGGATTAATGGATCTTTTATTCCAAAAGAATGTAACTCTTGCGCATATATAAAAAAATGTAATGCTGGTTGTAGAGTTTCTGCAGAGGCAATAACAGGAAATTTAAATGGATTGGACCCTTATTTTTTTAAACCGATAAAAGAAAAAATCTTTTCTCCAGAATCAAAAATAAAAATTGAAAATGTTAAGTCTGTTAATGGAAATATTAGATATAGAGAAGATAATGAAAAGATAATCACAGTATATGTTAATCCAAAAATAAATGCAAGATTAAATAGATTAGAATTTGAAGTATTCAAAAGATTTGTTTCAGGAAAAAATTATAAAGAAATTTCTGAAGAAATAGAGAATAAAAATATTACAAGAAAAATCTCAAAAAATTTAATTGAAAAAGGATTATTAATTTGATAATTACTGATTCAAGAATAGTTCAATCTTTTTGGGATTTCTTTTTATCTCTTTTACAATTGTTGCAGGTCCAATTATTGTTACTGCCCCCAAATCTCCTCCTGAAAGGGCATTTGCTATACTTTTCCCTATCTTCCCAAAAAATCCCTGCTTCCCATTTCCAGAAATAACTGCAAGTTCAATTCCTTTGAAATTTTTTACATGCCCAATCATTGCCATTGTATCTCCAATAAGTCTTGTTTCTTCTTCTGGAAGCAATTTTCCTTGTAAAATTAAAATATTATTCCCAAAAATAATCCCCAATATTTTTTTTATTCTCTCGTCGCTATTTAGTTCTCTTACCTCCGAATAAGGAAGAAACTGAATTGAAAATCCTTTTAAATTTCCAAATTTTTTGCCACCTCTTTTTTTCTTCGCCATCTTAACATAAAATAAACATGCTTTTTAACTTTTACTAAATCTTTTTTGATAATTTAAATATTGATTCATAAAATTCCTCTAAATTTGTTCCATACTTTGCGCTGATGCCAATTGCATCATATTCAGGGAATGCCGATTCTATTTTTTTCAAATCAGCTTTTTTCAAATCAATTTTGTTTGCTACAACTAAAACAGGAATTTTTTTTGCCACAAGATTTCCAATAATTGTTATATTAACTTGATTGTAAGGATTTTCTGTTGCATCCAAAACAACTACAACAATATCCATGTCATCAAGCCACTTTATTGACTCAATAACTCCTTGAGTTGCTTCTTTTGCCCTTTTCTTAGCAGCTTTTCTTTTTACTTTATATTTTAAAAAATCTTCATAATCTATTCTTGTTGCAATTCCTGGAGTGTCCACCATTTTAAAAACCATTTTTTTTCCTTTGTAGTCTATTTCAACTTTTTCCTTGAATTGCACTGTTCTTGTTTCATGCGGAATTTTACTTACCTTCCCAATTTCCTCTCCTGTAAAATCCTTGCAGACCCTGTTTGCCAAACTAGTCTTCCCTGCATTTGGGGGTCCGTAGAATCCTAATTTTATTTCTCCTTTACTCTTAAATATATTCGAAAAAATTCTTTTAAAAAAATTCTTTAAAATTTTTATCACCATATACTAAATTTGTTCTCGTTCTTTATAAATATTTCAGTAATAAAAACTATAAATTGTAAACTCTCTTTCTTTGTTATTTATTACTTAGATTTTATCTTAACTCATTTCTTGGTTGCTGGTTTCCAGGAAATTTTCCTTGAGGGACGCTTCGTTTTATAATTTTTCTTATAGGAATTCCAGGCATCCCAGTCCTTTTGCCAGAATGCTTTCTTAATGCATACCTTAATTGTTCAGAAGTCCATCCAGCTTTTCTAAGTTGACTCTTAATTTTGTTCTCATTTAATCCTCTTTTTTTTGCATTCCCAATCCAAGTAAAAAGATTATAAAGATTGTTCTTATTTTTGAATAAATAATCTTCATATTTTTTCTTATACCAAGCATGAAGAACAATCCAGAATATTATTCCAATTATAATCAATAAAAGAATTATCAAAACAAAAAGAGCCCATTTCTTCAATTTCCCATAATCATCAATAGGGCTAATATCAAAGTCAACTAATGAAAGTTTATTGACACTGGGGGACACAAAAAGAGGCAAGTCAATAAAATTAATATCTTCTGTGGTGGCAAACACAATTTTTTTTGATTCTTCTACAAGAGGAATATAAAAGTATCCCAATTTTTCATCTTCTGAATAATCCTCTGCAAATATTAACCCATCAACTTTTTTTAAAATAATGTAAGGGTCTTCTTCACATCCAGCTTTCTTTGTCACGTCCACTTTAAAAGTATTTAACAACAGCTCATCATGGTCTTCAAATGAAGAAGTTATTTCTCTATATGTAACTGTTATATCAACATTCTTAACATTCCAACCTAAAACAGCGTTGATATATTTATTTTCTTTTGAACTCTCATAATCCCCTCCTGCAATTTCCGTTAATACATCAATATTAATATTGGTTTTTTCTGGATAAAAGATTATTGAGTCTGCAGAAGCACTTAAGGAAATCATTTGCGGGACTCTCATCTCCAACAAATCTTTCAGGACTGCCTGATAATCTTCTTCTGAAGATGCAGCGGCATTTGCTATTTGAGCACTATCTAAAACTGTTTTAATTGCATCAATATTCAATGTTTCTTTTAGAATTTCTTGTTCAAATCCAGAAAAATCTTTTATTTGATTCTTAATAATTCCTAAATTTATCTTATTTTTTTGCAAAAGAATTCCTGTAATTTCTGCAGCAGAACCAACAGTTATTGTAAAAATCTTACTAGAACTCCTGTTATCCACATCTATTACTCTCACTTCAAGTTCGTGGGTTCCTATGACATTATAAGTATATGTAACTTTATTTGTGAGAGTTATTTCTGCATCCCCATTTCCAAAATCCCATTCATATAATTTAATTTGTTTATCTGAATCAACCTTAACTGTGAAAGTAGTAGGATAAGATTTAGCAGTTGTTATTGGATCTAAAAATTTAATTATTGGAACTTTTTCAACAGTTATTTTTTCTGAAAAGATTTCATAATCTTTAAAGCTCAAAGAGATTGTATGCTCGTCATAATCACTTGGGACAGTAAAGCCACCAGCATCTATAGATAATTTTTGCATATCTGCACTTATTTTTGCAGGAGTTTCTGTTAAGTCATATAAATTATAAGTTGTGGAGGGAGCACCATAATTAGAATAAGTAAGTTCTGCAGTAGGAATAGTTATTGTTTGGTCATCAACCATGGAAGTAATCTTTATCGGAACAATACAACCCTCCGAAGGACAATCATTGTAATATGTTTTTTCCAGATAATCTGCAATATAAATTTCTATGTAACTTATTTCTGTTTCATTTAATGTGAAACCCCCAACAGCACCATATATACCTGGTTTTACAAATATTTCAAAATCCATTTCATATTCATCATTAAAACTTCCTACAAAACCACAAGGGGTATTAGTTTCAGAATTTATATAGTATTTGTCCTCCTCTGAGGTTTTTGCTTCTATGCATACAAAATAATTTTGTTCTTTCTCAACAATAAATCCTGTTGGCTCACAACTTACACTTCCAGCAGAAGCGAGTATTTCACACTCCCCATACTCCTGCCCATCCATACTTTTAACACTCATTATAATAACATTTTCTGTACCACTTCCAATTAATTTAGCCCAAATTTCAATATTTGGGGCAGGAGGAATAGTAATTCTTTGGCAGTATGGTGTTGGGATTATTTCTACTTGATTTTCAGCTGAAATATAACATCCATATATTCCCTCCCCAAAATAAGTTGAAGCATTATGAGCTTTCCATATTTTTTCTTCATTATTTAAAACATCTATTTTTAATTGTGAAATATCAGATAGCTCAGAATCACTTTCAATGTCTAATGAAAAATCAGAGACATCAGCAATTTTATTTCCTAAAATTTTAAATCCGAACAAAGCAGATTCTCCAGCATCAAGAGGAAATGTTTTTGTTGTGTCTTGACCAGTCGCATCATAGTTTGAAAGGCATAATAAAGTATCACAAGTATGTAAAAAATCTTCATCTGCATCTACCAATGTTATAAGTGTTGCAGTATCTCCTTCAGAACTTTCAAAAGTAGAGTTTGCCCACTCATTAGTCAAACTTATATTTATCCACCCTTTTAATGTATCTCCTGGTCCATAACTTTGCTCAATTAAATAATTATCATCAATAGAGTAATCTGCTGAAACAACACTTACTATTAATATGGAAAATACTATTAAGAATACAAACCCCTTTTTCATATTTTATAAACAAAAAACAAACTTATAAATATTTCTTAATCAAGAATTTTTACTTTTTCTTTCTTTCTCTGTGAAAAAATTTATTCGCAGTTTTCTTATTGATAAAACTAAATTTATCTGCTTCATTAATCAGATTTTTTGATGCGAGTTTACTAAAAGAAATGACTTCTACTTTTTTATTCTTGTTTTTGACATATTTCACCAATGGGGCAAAATCTCCATCTCCAGAAATTAAAATAGCTTTATCATATTTGTTTTTCCATGCTTCATTTAGCATATCTAACGCTAAATTGATATCATCACCTTTAATTGTGTAATATTCTTCGTCATCTTTGTTAAATCTTTTTTGCCTTTTGCATAAAATAACTTTACATTTTATCATCTTTCTTAATCTTGCGAGAAGTTTTTGCTGTTCTCTAAATCTTCTCGGATTAATTGCTTGTTTTAGTGAGGCATTATAATAAAAAATATCAATCAAATCATTTTTACCAACAAGCTTTTTAATAAAATTTTCAAAATCAAAATGATAATCTGAATATTTTGGGTTTAAGGTCTTCAAACCATAAACAAAATTAGCACCATCAATATAAATAGAAACTCTTTTTACCATTTTAATAAAAATCCGGTATTACCGAAGTAATAGCCGGGAACACGCTTGCGGTGTGTCCGAAGACTTGAGGCATCACCTGCTACCTGTAATAAATATTATTTTATACTATTTAAGCTTTTTTGTTTTAGAACTCTTGTTCTTTGACCTTTTTTTTCACAATCTTACTTTTTCTTTCTTCTAAAAATCAACGAAACATAAACCAACCCAATTAATACTAATGTGATGATTACATTATAAAAATCAAAGAATGGAAGTTGTACTTGTGCAGGACATTCAATTGTAACTGGTTCCCCACCAGCTTCACATTCATCCTTTGCAGTACCAGGAGAACCTGTCCAAACACCAGTCCATGAATAAGTAAATAAACCAACTGGTTCTTCTTCACATGTATTTGTTACTGTGGTGGTTATTGCACAGTTTCCTCCTCCTGATGTAGCACATGCTCCACAGTCTAATTCACAAGTACTACAATCCTCACTAGCATCACACCAACCATCACCGCAAACACTCGGGCAAGCTCCACAATCAGCTTCACAACTTGCACAATCCTCACCCTCCCCACAAATTCCATCTGGACATACATCTAAACAAACCCCACAATCACTTGGACATGTATCACAAGTTTCATCAGCACTACAAACACCATCACCACAAACACCAGTATCATCTCCGCATACTCCACAATCAGCTTCACAACTTGCACAATCTTCACTTTCCCCACAAGTTCCATCTGGACATACATCTAAACAAACCCCACAATCACTTGGACATGTATCACAGGTTTCACTATCATCACAAGTTCCATCTCCACATTCACTTGGGCACGCCCCACAATCACTTGGACATGTATCACAGGTTTCACTATCATCACAAGTTCCATCTCCACAAACTCCTTCCCCAGTATAACTCCATTCTCCTCCACATGTTCCTGTAGTAGCATTCCAAACACAATAACACTCATATCCTCCTTGTCCACAAGTCTCACCATCTGGAAGGGTCTCTCCCACACTTGCTTCTGCAGCCCCCTCACAAGTATTTGCATTACATGCATCTTCAGCTGATACGTCTCCATCATCATAATAAGCCCCACAAGAACCTACACTTAGACAATAATCTTGTGTTACGATTGTTATATCTAAATGATTACTTTGCTCACCATTAATTTTAAAATAAACTTGCCAAGGCCCAGTATCTGTAGCAATTCCAAAAACATAATCTTTCATCGCTTCAATATCCTCCTGAGTAACTAACCAAGATACTTCTGCCCATCCACCATAATTACTATCCACAGTCCCAGATATTGCCTGTGTTCCAACTCTTATTTCATCATCAATTACAGGATCATTTTCATAAATATCAAAATCAACACTCGTTCCTGGTGCAAGTCCAGAATATTTTAAAAGCAAATCTATTCCAGTTCCTCCTATCACCACTGTTTTTGTATCTATTTGATTTCCACTTTCATCTACCCACATTGCTGTTGTTTCCCATTCACAAATTGCAGAACATCCATCTCCGTTAGAAGTCCCTCCATCATCACAAGCTTCTGCTTCACCAGCACCATTAGGATTTTGAATTATATTATCACCACAATAAGTTAATGCACAAGCATTACAAGTATCAGTAGCAATATCATTTCCGTCATCACAAACTTCTGCTTCACCAGCACCATTAGGACTCTGTATTGTACCATCACCACAATAAGTTAATGCTGAACAATCTGCATTACAAGTCCCTGCATCAGTAGTATCTCCATCATCACAAACTTCTCCAGTATTAATTACTCCATTTCCACATAGCCCACAATTTCCTCCAGAACAAACATACGTGTCAGCACATTGATTATCACTTGTGCATGTCCCAGCAGTAGTACATGTGTTTCCATCTGCTTTACTTGCTGTTCCATCACAAGCATATCCATTCGCACAACTACTTGTTGTTTGAGGGGTGCATGAAGTACTAGGGCAAGTTGAATCTGTTTTTTGAGAGTAAGTTCCATCCCCATCAGAAAAACAACTTGCATCAGCACATTCTATATAATCATAACCTGAACATGCTCCACTAGAACATTTCTTACCTGCATAATATCCATCACCATAACAATAATTTGTTTGAGAACATATTTGCCCCTGATTTATACTACTCCATCCATCGTTATCACAAGTACCAGTCGTCCCTACAATCTTACAACTTCTGGTATCCTGTTGGCACCAGTAAGGGTCTCCTCCTGTTTGATAAATCGTACCACATGCTGTATAACCATAAGCAACTGAACATCCTCCACCACTAGAACATTTCTTACCTGCATAATATCCATCACCATAACAATAATTTGTTTGAGAACATATTTGCCCCTGATTTATACTACTCCATCCATCATTAACACAAGCCCCCCCAGAACAGCTTCTAGCATCTCTTTGGCAATAATAAGTGTCTCCTCCTGTTTGATAAATCGTACCACATGCTGTATAACCATAACCCTTTGAACATGTTCCACCAGAACATTCTTTACCATCATAATATCCATCACCATAACAATAATTTGTTGTAGAACAAATCCCAGCCTGATTTACCCAACTGGTCCACCCGCATACATTAGAATTACACGCTTCTGTTCTCTTTTGACATCCGTCATTTTGATACTCTACTGCTACAGGACAATGATAGTCAAATAAACATCTTACACAATATGTGCCAGAAACGTGACAATAAGGTGTGGGAGAAGAACAACCCCCACAATAAGTATAGCTTCCACAAATATCATGCCACCCACAGCTATATCCTAATGAACTACATGTATCAGTACATATAGACACACAAGCACCACTACTACAAGTTTCACTAGAAGTACAATCATCGTATAGATGATCTCTACCACCACAATTATTATAACACCAAACATCCCCATTATAACATGTTTTTGAAAGACAAGTATTAGTAACTGTGCAACAACCATCTTCATCCTCGCAACCAGCACAATCACAGTAATCATCACATCTCCAACTATCAGGAATATATGTTCCATCATTACAGTACCAACTACTAATAAATCCTAAAGATAAAATTATTAAAAATAAAGTTCCAGTAATTATCCAAAGTTTTTTTGTCATTTTCCACAAAGTTCAAGATATTTATTTATATTTATTACTTTCTCATAAAATTTAAAATTCTTGTCTTTTTCATCCAGACAATAATTTGAAATCGCAAAGCAAACTATTATCATTTTATCATCACTTACGCTTTTTATTTCAGTGCATAAACCAAGGTTTTCATTAAAATATGAATAGATTGACATACAAAGATTATAATCTGAGCCAGAGAAATCCTCACAACTAAAATTCTCATTATATTCAAGTTTCATGCATTTTTCACCTTCTGATATGCATTCTTCTTTTGAAACAATTGTAAATGGTTTTTCTGAAGAATGATTTAAATTTAAAAATAATATAATAGTTATTGCAACTAAAAACAAAACACCACAGATGATAACTATCATCCACACACCTTTTTTCATATATATAATAATAAAATATGTTTTATAAATATTCTTATTATCTCCTCATAAAAAACTTTAAAAATATCTTTGATAATGTATATCTTAAGATTTGAACATCAGAATTTAACTGTTCTGAAATCTTACAGATTTCTCCACTAAAATTTGATTTTCAGCTCTGTTCACTTCGTTCAAAAAGAAAATTAAACTTTGTTAAATTCTTTCTTGTGGTTCTATGAATGGCTCATCAAGCCAAGGACATTCTGTTTTTTCTGTGTCAAAGTAAAATGGAATTGTTGTAATTTTTGGATATAAATTTTCATTAATAATCTCTGAAATTTTTTTGTATTTTTCGTATTTAATAATAAAATTTATAGGGACGTTAGCAGGAGCCATTTCTTCAACTCCAGCCGAGGCTATTGCGAGTGTATTTTTGATTTTTTTAGGCTTGTTTAAATTTTTTAATAAACCAGAAGAATAACAACTTGACCCTATAACAATTAATCTTTCATATTCTATATTACTAATTGCTTCATTTAAATCAATATCTGTAATAACTTCTCCAGAAAATTCAGCTTTACCCCTATCCTCTTTTTTAGAATAGTCTCCATGTGCTATATAAAAAATATACGCTTTATCATTATAATCAGATTTAAGATTTTTAATAGATTGAAGAAATTTTTCCCCTGTTACTTCACTTGAATCTATTGTAATTTCATCTTTGGTTAATGAAGCATACTCTTTTATCTTTTGATTAATCTTGGAATTCTTCTCTCTAAGAAATTGAAGAAGATTTTTTTGCAATATTTCTTTTTCTGTAAAAACCATGGGTTCTTCTGAAATAAACATTGGATTAAGTTTAAATTGTTCTTGAAGAGGGGTATTTGTATAATCTTCGTGAAGTTTATTGTACAGTAACAATGTGATATTTTCATCTTCAACATGATTATTTTTAAACATTTTATAGAAAAACAATACATCAGTTATAGCATAACCTCTTTCATCATCAAAACCATTTGCCAAAACAGCATAAATTTCTTTGGGATTAACTATTCCTTCAAGAGTGGCTTTTTTTGTATTTTTCAACTCTTTTTTAGAAATATGTTTATTATTTAGAATATCTGAATCAGCACACACTTCTTGTAATTTTTTGGGATAAGACGAAATAACATCTATAAATTCTTTTTCATTATCTTCCAAAGCTGGATTTAATTTTTCTTCTAATTCTTTGGCTGTCTGAGTTTCTAAACCTTTTTCTATAGCATATTCATAAACAGGACTTTGTTTTGATTTATAAGTAGCACACCCCGAACCCAACAAAAGAGATCCAACCAAGGTTACTAAGGTGATTTTTCTTCCTATATTTTTAACCAATGCTTTTAGCATACAACTAAGTGTAGGGGAGAGTATTTAAATATTTTTACTTGTAGCCTCTTGCAAGTAGCAAATAAACTTCTTGGAATTTCACAAAAAAGCAGCCAAAATTATCTATGAACCCACTTACCAATGTGGAGAAAGACTTGACGACATTCTAGGTATGGGGTTTTTGGATGGTTAGTGAAAATAAAAATTGGGCTCGTTAGAGCCCTTTGAAAAATAAATTATTCAATTATCTTTGAATAAGCAAGTAAAAGAGATTTAAATTTGTTTAAATCTTTTTGTTCCGCCCTAACAATAACGATTATCCTATCTTTAGTATAAATAACATCTATATCAAAATTATCATTTTTGAAATGATCAAGTTGATTTTCTAGATCTTCAATAGAACCTTGCTCATCATAAATTGGAGGGTATAAATTCAATTTATCTAAAATTTCATTAAAACTTTTCTTAAAGAGATTCTTCTTTTTCAAGATAAAATAACTTCTCTTATTTTTCTCATCATTCCCCAATCCAATTAATTTTAAAACTTCCATATTCAATAACCAAAATGTTTTTTTGGACCTTTTAATGGAACAAAAGTTGTATGTCCATTATAAAGATTTTCATATCTATCTATCTTGAAAGTTTCGTGAACATCTTTTAATTCAGGGATACCTAAATTACCTAAGGGAATTACGTTTTGTCCAAAACCAGGTTTAATCATTGGAAGCTTTGGCGTATACAAAGCACTAGCACTTAAAGATTCCAAGTCAACAATTGTATAAACTCTTCCTCTTGGTTCTGGGACAGCTCTTTGCATTGGTTCATACATCACATTTTCAAGTTGCATAATCATTTATTACCTCCTTTCAGCTCTATAGAATTTGAAGAACTTGATATTAAAGTATCTTTCGTTAATTTCCTTTTTCCTTCTTTTAGATTTTTAGCCATTAATCTAGAAGTTTGAGAATAAGATAAACCAATTTTTCTTTCTTCAGATTCTTTTGGATATTGATAAGCAAATCTTTCTTGTTTGTTTGCTTCTCTTAAATTATGCTTAATCGCTTTTTCAGTTATAAGCTGTCTTTCCAATTCCAATCGTTGTTGAACAAAATACTTTTCATCACCCAAAACTAATTCTCCACTTGAAAGAGCATCTGTTAATGCAACATCAAAAAGCCTTAATTTTTCTTTAACGTCATTTATATTATAAACAGAAATATCAATCCAATCATTTTTTATTTTAGGTAAATTCCCAACAACAAAAACATCAATATCACTAAATTCTTTTCTTGAACCATAAAGCAATGCTAATTTTATTTTTTGCAACTTATCTCCATAAATCTCTTCTAATAATTTTCTAACTCTTTTAGGCGTCGTTCTTCTCGCTAAACCACTTTCATAAAAGGTTGCTAAGTTTCCATACTGTTCACTAAAATTAATTATTCTATCAACTTGTTCCCTATCTTTAGAAGAAAGCTTTCCATATTTCCTTTCAAACATTTCTCTTAAATTAAATTCTTCAGAAAATAAATATTCTGTCCAAATTGCAAATAATTCATATGCTCCTAAGTTTTGTTTCCTAAATTTCTCTAATTCTTGAAAAGTTTTATTTTCATCTCTGAATTTTTGCACATCTTTTAAACTAAACCGCCCATCTCGAAATTCTTGTTTTTCTTCTTTTAATAATTCTTTTTCTAAGTCAACCAACCTTCTTCCAGATAAAGATTGTTCACAATACAAACCATGTCCAAAATATTCATGAAATAAACTTAAAGGATTTTCTTTTGGAATAATTGCTGTTTGGTTTCTTGGCAAATAAATTCCCGAAGAGTTTGGATTTAGTCCTCTTATTTTAGCAAATTCATTCCACTGAGATTTTGAGATAGATTGCAAAGAAGTTTGTTTTGGTTTATATCCGATCAAATCTTGATAAAACTGGTTAGAAGAATCTAAATAATCTTGAAATTCTGATGTTTGAACTTGTATTGTTCTGTGCATCTTAATTTTCTCAGAATTATGTATCTGAGGTACAATCACCCCATAATAAATTAAGGTTGCTCAAGTTTATATAATTTCCTACCCTTTAACAACCACAATCGGCTTCAACCTCGCAACTTTTTTCTTTTACCCTTACAAAATAGGAAAGTTTATAAATATGTAAGGGTAATTTATTTGAATGCACTTCAAAGAGAGAATAATAAAAGGAAGAAAATACAAGTATGCTGTACAATCTATTAGGCTTCCGGGTGGTAAAGTTAAAACCCTTGAAAAAATATTTAAAGGAGAAAGCAAAAAAGAATTAGAAAAAATATTTGAAGAAAAAAAGAAGAGAGAATATGTAAAACATGCTTTGAAAAATTTTAAGACAGATTATATTTTCACAAAAGAACAATTTGAAAAGATTGAGGAAATAAAGTTAAATTATTCTAAAATTTTAAAAGAACTCCCGAAAGCAAGTTTCAGAGATTTATTAGATAGATTTACTGCTAATTTTACTTACGAGAGTAATGCATTGGAAGGCAATTCATTGACTTTAAAAGATGTTGCAATAATCATGTTTGAGAATGCTTCTATTAAAGGCAAAGATTTAAGAGAAATATATGAAACAAGAAATTCCAGAGAAGTTCTCGCATTAATAATTAAGAATAAATTTAAGGTTACCCAAGAAGATACTATTAAGATGCACAAAATGCTTGTTAAAGATATTGATATTCAAACAGGTTATAAGAAATTTCCAAATATAATTGTTGGGAAAAAAATAAAAACAACTCCTCCTGAAAAAGTTGAAGAAGAAATAGGAAAATTAGTAAAATGGTATCAAGAGAATAAAAATAAAGTTCATCCAATTAAACTTGCCGCATTATTCCATGGAAAATTTGAAAAAATACACCCCTTTGAAGACGGAAATGGAAGAGTTGGAAGGTTTTTAATTAATATAATTCTTATAAATAATAAATATCCTCCTCTAATAATAAGAAAATCACAACGTCTTGCTTATATTACTGCCTTAGAAAAGTTTGATGACAAATACTATGATGCATTAGAAAGATTTATCCTAAAAAGATTTAAAGAAACCTATAAAAAGTTTTTTGAGGTATATGTAAGATATATTTGATTAGATTTGAAGAAGTAGGTTTTCCCTTTCAAAAACCCAAAGCTCCCCATTAAAACTTTAAAAACTACTTTCCCTAAAATCTCAACTTTTTTCCTTTCATAAACTTCTTTGCAAGTTTCATCATTTGTTTTTGGCTCATCCCCTGCGACATGTCTATATCTGTTCCGCCTTTCATCATTTCATTAAGCATGTTATATTGTTTTAATAAAAAACGAATATCACTGTTGCACCTTGTAGTATCATAGAAGGAAAAAATTCTACATAAACAAATCATGGGAATATGAAGTAGAAGCAAAAGATGTTTCTGCCCAGGGTTTTAAAATGGGATTTGGTATTAGATACTAAATAATATAGAACCCACTTATCTCGGCGGAGAAAGACTTGATGACATACTCGGATTGGAATGGTTGGATGAATGATCACTTCTTAAGTTCTTCTAAAATTTTCTTGGCAGATTCTATAATTTTTTTATTAGAAAACGCAGGATGGTTTTCATCATGCATACCATACTGATAAATTGTTGATAGCTCATTAATTGCTTTTTCTGTATTTTCTGAAATAACAGACTTAACCAAATGTTCATTACAAGTCTGTAAACCACTATACCTCAAATGATACTCTTGAGCTAAAGAAAGGACTTTTTTATCTTCGGGATTATTTATAAAAGATTCATAAATTTTCAAAAGCTCTTTTCTCAATTTTTCTTCATTAATTTCCTCTGCCATTTTTAATAATGTTTAACTCCAAGATCTCTTAGTATTTTTCTGAAATCAAGTTTATCTGCCCAAAGATCTGCCATTGCTGCGTCATAACTATTTAGTTCAGATATCTTTTTACCTGAGTAATCTTTTAATAAGGGTTTCCCACCCGGTTCTTCATGTATATGCAATTGGAATCCCGAAGCTGGAAAATCTCTGATGGTTAAAGGTTCACTCGGTAAACTTGGCACATTTCCATATAATGGGATATCTGCACCCGGTTCAAAAAATATACCACATAACATTAAACTTTCAAGGCCCATATTTTCTATAAGCATAGTAGATATTTAAAGATTATTGTTATAAATTAATAATCATCCCTTAACCACTCCCAACGGTTTCAACCTCGCAACCTTTTTATTTATCCCAAGCTCGTCGACAACTTTCACAACTTCATCAATATCTTTGTAAACTTGCGGAGCTTCTGTGGCAATTGCTTTCCAGCTTCCAGATTTAACTTCAATTCCTTTTTTATGAAGTTCTTTTTTAACATCCTCTCCTCTTATTTCCCTCAAAGCAGAACTCCTGCTTGAAACTCTTCCAGCTCCATGAACCGTTGAACCAAAAGTTAATTCTTCAGCTTTTTTTGTTCCAACCAACACATACGAGGAAGTTCCCATACTGCCTGGAATCAAAACTGGCTGCCCAACTTTCCGATAAGCGACTGGAACCTCTTTTCTGTTAGGCCCAAAACTCCGCGTCGCACCTTTTCTATGAATGCAAATTATTTTCATCTTCCCATTTATTTTATGTTCTTCAAACTTTGCAATATTATGGCAAACATCATAAACAACTTCTATTTTAATTTTAGGAAATAAATATTCCATTTCTTCTCTAATCCAATGAGTTATCAATTGTTTATTCGCAAAAGCAAAATTCGCAGCACAAGCCATCGCAGAATAATAATCTTTGCCAAGAACACTTTTTATAGGAGCATTTATTAATTCCCTGTCCGGCAAATCCTTAAATCCGTATTTCTCTTCCATTTTCACAATATAATCTGAAGCCACCTGATGCCCCAACCCCCGACTTCCGCAATGAATCATTATTGTTACTTGTCCTTTTTTTAACCCAAATACTTTTGCAATTTTTTCATCAAAAATTTCATCAACATATTGAACTTCCAAAAAATGATTCCCTGCTCCAAGTGTTCCTAATTGCCCTATCCCTCTTCTGACTGCTCTATCAGAAACTTTGCTCGTATCAGCACCGTCGAGGAAACCTCCTTCTTCCATATGAAGATAATCATCTTTATCTCCATAACCTTTTTCAACCATGTATTTAGCTCCGCCTTCTAAAATCCTGTTAAGTTCTTGTTTTGTCATTTGGAATTTACTTCCCCGCCCAACCCCTGACGGAATTTTTCTATAAAGTGCGTCTACTACTTTTTTTTTATTTTTTTGAATGTCCTGTTTTTTTAAGTTAGTTCTTAAAAGTCTTACCGAACAATTAATATCATAACCCACGCCTCCAGGAGAAATTACTCCTTTATCCAAATCAAATGCAGCCACGCCTCCAATAGAAAATCCATAACCTTGATGGGCATCTGGCAATGCAATTGATGCTTTCAAAATCCCAGGCAACTGCGCAACATTTTTTACCTGCTCAAGACTTTTATCTTTTTTGATAGCTTCCATCAATTTCTCAGAAGCATAAATCACCCCCGGCACATTCATCTTGCCTTCTTTAGGAATTTCATAAATATCTTTAGAAATTTTTTTAATATTCATGCGATAAGGAAAGAATAAGAGTTTTTATTTTTATTGAATTCGCACTCGTTGCACTCGCGAGATTGATAAGTTGTTAATCCAAAATTTGTGCATAGATTAGATGCTAACTATATTTTGGCGAAGAAATCTGACGAAGTTGATTTCGGAGCAATTAATTTGCGAACCCGAGTTACTTTGTGGTAAGGACTAATATTCGCTATCAATAACCTGTGCAAAGTCAGGAGGTAAAAAGTGAGCATTTTCCATTCAAACATCCAATACAACCTGACAAATCCATTTCCCTTCTTCTTGTTTTACAAACATTTCATGATAAGTTATTGCTTTTACATCTATGCTCATTTTATAATTACTCGCATCATCTCCAATAACTTCTGCCTCTAATCTAAACTCCACCTCATTGATTTCCATCTTCTCAACTCTTGAAAGAAAGAACCCCTCCCCATCAAATAAAACCAGGAGTTCTTCTAAAAAATTATACAAAAGAGATTCAAAATCTTTCCCCTTGGCTTTTATTTTGGCTCTTCTTTTTTCTTTAACTTTCCCATCATACATTGAATTAAACATGCCTAAAGCAGAATTCTCAAACATTTTTTCAACACTTTTTCCAAATGCCTGAAATTTTATATCTGCAGTATGTTCAAGAAATTTGAATGTCTTTTTCATGTTAAATTAAAATAAAAAAGGGTTATAAATTATTCTATAAAATTAACTCGCTGTTCTACATAAGGCTTCGCCATGATATTACATTCAGAATCATTATCCTATTAATTATTTTTTTTAGCGGAGAACCTTAGCATAGCTTGGTTCGGAGCAATTAATTTCGAGCAGAGCGAGCACTCACTTCCTCCAACAAAAAAGCTTTAATTGTTTTGGGTCATATTCCGCTAATGTTGCTGTGATAGCAATACCTTGCGCATATATTTCTTTTTCTTCGGGAGCATCTAAATTACAATCTGATTCTATTTCACATATTTTCGCTTTACATTCAAGATAATCCAGAATTAAATATTCTATCCTATTCTTTACATCTTCTGGAAACCCTTCAGCATCAGATTCAACAGGAGGGGCATTTAACACAAATTGCCTTAAAGTATCATTCATCTGGATATCTCTTAATGCAATTAACTGAGAATCATAAATATCTGAATTTGGATCTGGATTTATAAGATGCTCTTGACCAATAATTATTAATAAAACTCCAGCTATAAGCAATACTGCAACAAATGCTTCCACCACTCTTATCCACCCCTTTTTATTTTTCATTTACCATATCTTTAGATTTATAAAACCTAACAAAACATTTTTCTCCTCAACATAATAAACTGGAATTTTTTTTACATAAACATCAACAGATTTAGGTATATTCGCTTCTGCTATAATCTCTACACCTTCATCATCTATAAAATTAAATCCAAATTCATTTCCAGAAGATATTTTTAAATCTGTTTTTAATGCTTCATAATCATTATCATATTCCTCTGCTATTTGATTTAAGTTTACTACAAAATTCTCATTAAGGGTTCTTATTGAACCCCTTGTGTAATTTGTTGAATCTAACATTTTCGCTAACTCTATGATTAAAGAATCCAGAATTAATTTTTTGTCTTGCCTGATTTTTATTACTGGTTGAAGAATAGAATATAAGAATACAAGGAAAGTTACAAATATCACAAATGAGAGCATCATCCCAACATGTGAACCTTTTTTATCCATCTACCCAGCTCCCCCAATCAAATTTGCAACTGAAGAAATTATAAATGCAATCAATACTAATGCAAAAGAATGTTTTATCCCTGCTTTTATAGTCCCTTCTGATAATTTTCCAATAGTCAAGCCACTAAAAAAACCCTGAAATAAAAGCAAATATAAAAATGCATTTGATATTTCTTCTCCTTCTATAGAACCTCCGGCAGTTGTGATGCCACCAACACCTAAACCCTCGACATCAGCAATACCTGAAATCATTGGAACAATATAGAACTGCATAATCAAAACTATCACCATAAAAACAAAGAAAATAATATAACCCTGGACAATCAAGGTTGAAATTGTCGCTTTTCTTTCTTTCTTTAACTTATCAGACATGTTTACTGCTTTTGTTACTGATTCAAGAATTTCTCCAATATCCCCCCCAGCCCTTTCTGCTTGCCCGATTAAAGTTAATGACCGCGAAATATTTTTATTGTTGACATCTCTTGAAAATACTTTTAAGGCAGTATTTATTGGAATCCCCAGAGAAATTTGATTTGCCAATTTATCAATGTGTTGGGTTAAAACTCCGTAAGATTTTCCCCTCATATTTATCACACTTTTACTGATTGGTGTTCCAGTTTTCACACTTTCCACAAGATTCCTTGTAAACTCCAAGAACATCTCTTCTTTTTCATTTGCAATTTTTGATTCAGTAATTACAGAAAATACAAAAGGGGAAACCCCCACAATGACTCCAATTCCAATTACAAAGAAAAAAAACCTTGTATTAAATAGTAAAAATGACAAAAGGATAATTACTCCTCCCGCAATAATTCCAATTTTATGTATTTTTTTTAACTCCATTATGTTTTTTATTCCTGTAAAAAATATTTATTCAATTTATTCATTTTTTATCCTGCAGGTTTTCTCAAATGTAAAAATGAGATAAATGCAATATTTATTACTGAAACTGCAAGTATCATCATTAATGTAATAGAAGAGGTTCCAAGAGCAATCCCCAACCCGCTAATTTTCATCATCATTAATAAAAGCATCAAAATCATCGGAGCAGCAATAACAACACTAATGTAAATATCCATAAATGTTTCAGCAGTTTTTGTCCCCTTTTCTCTTTCAAGTCTATATTCAAAGAGTAGTGTTTGGGACCTTTTATTAAAAAACTCTGTCAAGTCCCCCCCAGAATTTATTGTTATCGCTAATCCATTAAACAATTCAGCCAACTTTTTACTTGGACTATTCAGGGCAGTATTTCTCAACGCACTAATTAAATCATACCCGTAAATATTAATTTCATTTATTAATTTTGTAAACTCTCTTTCAATATAGGGGTACTCCTTAGTTGTGATGATGATACTAAATATTTTGCTTGGTTCAATCATTGATTCAGAAATTGCTGACATGTGTATGACAGAAAAAGGCAGTTCTTGATTAATCCTGCTTTCAGTTGATTTTTTTTCTAATGATGGATAAAAATACATAAACAAAAATGTTCCAATTGGCACTGCAAACAAAATCCAGAAAGTTTTCAAAAATCTCATGCCAAAATTTTCTGTGGCAATACTTATCATAGAAGATTCACCACCTATCTTGAAGAAGAAAAAAAACAGAAAAAAAACAAATGCAACAATTACAGATATAGCAGTGGTTAACAATGTTACAGAGATATAAGTAATCGGAGTAAACTCAAGATTTGTTCTTATTAAATCTCTTTTTAACATATCAAAATTTTTATCTTTTGATAACTTTTTGGCAGAATTATAAAAATATCTGTTGGCTACTTCAGTATACTTTTTTGGTTTTTCAATTTCCTTGGATTCGAATTTCTCTTTTTTACTTCTAATTCTTTTTATTGTCTCTTTTTCTAATTGTGAAAGTTCTTTACCAAACTTTTTACTCAAACTTGGTTTTTTAGGTTTTTTTTCTAAAAGTATTCTTGGTTTTGGTTTTTCTTCTTGTTTAAGTGGTTTTGCAAGATTAATCTTTTCAAGCTCCCCCAAAACATCTTCATTTATCTTTTTAAAAGAATTTTTTAATCTGTTGATATGTTCTTCAATAGTCTTTTTTTCTTCTTTATCTCTTGCATTCTCAAAATGATTAAATGATGAATTAAGTTCATTAACAGCTTTTTTTTCTATAGAAATTGCTTTCTTTAACTCGTAAAAATTTGTAGTTTTCAATTTACTTGAATTCTCTTTCTCCAAAGGAGAC
>JAGLWP010000008.1 GCA_023133375.1 Candidatus Pacearchaeota archaeon
AACTGGATTTGGATTACCAATAGCATCATAAACAAAATTTATTTTTCTTTTTTTCTTTCTTTTTTTCTTTCCTACTCGCTCAACACTCGCAAATAATAACTTTATGACGCCTGTTTTTATAATAACTATAATTAATGAAGAACAAAATGAGTTCCAAATTTCTTTTCCCTTTCCCAATCAATAACCTTAAAAACTAATTCTTCAATCTAATTTTATGATTAAAGAAACACAATTACCAGAATTAAATGTAGGAGTTATGGGGCACATTGACCATGGAAAAACAACTCTTTTAAGCCAACTTACTGGAAAGTTTACTGACACTCATTCAGAAGAATTAAAGAGAGGGATTACAATAAAACTTGGATACGCAGACACAACAATCTACAAGGACGGCAAAACTTTCAACAATCAAAGCAAAGGAAAACCCGTAAGGTATATAAGTTTTATCGACGCTCCGGGACATGAAATGCTGATGGCGACAATGCTTTCTGGAGCAGCAATAATTGACGCTGCTATTTTAGTAATCGCAGCTAATGAAGGAATAAAACCACAAACACGAGAACACTTCATGGCACTTCAAGCAAAAAAAATCAAAAACATAATCATCATTCAAAATAAAGTAGATTTAGTATCAAAAGACCAAGCACTAAAAAGTTACAAAGAAATAAAAGATTTTATTAAAGGAAGCTTAGCAGAAGATGCTGTGATTATTCCTATTTCCGCGCAACAAAGGGTTAATATTGAAAAAATATTTGAAGAATTATGCAAATTAGAAATACCAAAAAGAGAAATAAATACAGCTCCAATATTTTTGATAGCAAGAAGCTTTGACATAAATCGACCAGGCGCAATAATTGAAAATTTAAAAGGTGGGGTATTAGGAGGAATATTAAAAAAAGGAAAACTAAAAGTAGGTGATGAAATTGAAATAAAACCTGGCTTAAGTATAAAAAAAGCAAATCAGCAAACCTATGAAACCATAACCACAAAAATTTTGTCATTACATAAAGGAAAAAATCAAATTAATGAAATTAATCCCGGCTCAAGCATTTCTATTGAAACTTCATTAGACCCTTTCTTAACAAAAACAGATTCATTAACTGGATGCGTGGTTGGTTTAAAAGATACTCTTCCAAATATCACAGATACATTAAAAATACAGACACAGTTATTCAAAGAAGTTTTAGGAATCCTTGGGCACAAAGATATTGAACCAATAAAAACAAAAGAAATGCTGATGTTAAATATAAACACAACGATAACTGTTGGAACTGTTGAAAAAATTTCCGACGATAAAATAGAATTAAATCTGAATATTCCTGTTGTTGCATTAAAAGACGACAACGTGGGGATTGCACGAAACATTGAAGGGCATTGGAGGTTGATTGGATTTGGAAAAATTGTTGAGTAAAAAACTTTATAAATAAAAGTTCCCTATTCTTACTATGAAAAAAATAGTAACATTTATTGTATTAGCAATATTTTTAACAAGTTTTATATTTGCACATCCTATTACAGGTTATACTACAGAAGATAATGGGGATTCTGAAAATGAAACAGAAGGTGAAAAAGTTTGTTGTAAAATATATGGATTAGGGACCAACATGGTAAAAGTTAATATCCGCTATGGATGGATAGAGGAAAGTGAATGTGTGGTGCCTGAAGGACTTCTTGGAGGAGGACGTGAAATAGTAGATGATGCTTATTGTAAGGACAATAAAACAATAAAAACTAAAATACTTACTAAAGAACAAATAACGAGAATAATAATCGCAAGAAACAGATTGAGAATTCAGGTTCAAGAAGGAGAATGCCCTGACGAATGTACTTGTACTGGTTCTGTAACAAAATGCCAATTAGCAAATGGGGGAAGAAACATGACAATAATGGCTGGAAAATCAGGAAATATAATAGTTCAAGTTAAAGAAATAAACATGTCAACAAATGTTACATTATATAAATCAGAAGAGAAGATATATGGAGTTTTCAAAAATAATGAAACAAGAGAAATTAACATTCTACCAGACCACGTTCAAGAAAAAATAAGAGAAAGAATAAAATCAAAATTACAAAACCAAACTATTGAACTAGATGAAGAAGGGATTTACCGGATTCAAGGTAAGAAAAAAGCAAGATTATTCTTCATATTTCCTGTAAGAGAAAGGGTAAGAATGCAAATTGATTCTGAAACAGGACAAGTAATTAAGGTAAGAAATCCTTGGTGGGGATTTTTAGCAAAGGACATTGATGAAGAAGAAGAGTAAATTGCTCCCCGCCCATGCTCGTCATATTAATTAAGTGTAATTAATAAAAATCTCGATTAATAATTTTGCATTAACTATCTATCTCAACAAACTTTATAATCTCTAATTTTTTTCTAATCTTATGAAAATTTATTCTCATTCAAGATTAGAAACTTTTGAAAAATGCAAATTAAAATTTAAGTTCCAGTATATTGATAAAATAATTCCTGAAATCGGGCAAAGCATTGAAGCTCATCTTGGAAGCGTTGTTCATTCAACACTTGAATGGCTTTATCATGAAATAAAAAAGAAAGAACCCAAAACAATAGAACAAATCATTTCTTATTATGCAGAAAAATGGCAGGAAGAATTCACAGACAACATAGTAATTGTAAAAAAAGAATTCACAGAAAAAGATTATTTCAATAAAGGAGTTGGGTTTCTTGTTAATTATTATTCAAAACATTCGCCGTTTGATGAAAAAACAATTGCAATAGAACACAAAATTGAATTAGATTTAACTGAAGAAATAAGGTTAATCGGATTCATTGACCGATTAGTTGAAAACATAGAAAACAATGAAATAGAAATTCATGATTACAAAACTGGCAATAGCATGCCAACTGAAAAGCAAATAAAAAACAATAGACAACTCGCTCTTTATTCTCTTGCAATAAAAGAAACTTTTGGAAAAGATAAAAACATCTGCCTTGTATGGCATTTTCTTGCGCACGACATGAAAATCTGCATACGAAAAACAGACGAAGAACTTGAAAACCTAAAACAAGAAATAATAACTTTAATAAAACAAATAGAAGAAACAAAAGATTTCCCGCCAAACAAATCAGTTCTTTGTAATTGGTGTCAATACAAAAATATTTGTCCTGAATTTACTAAAAAATCAAATCAGGGACAGGAAAAGTTGGATATCTGGGGTTAATTGCAAATCAATTGAGAATTGGGCAATCTTTGTTCAATAGGTTGTATTATTATAGGATTTTTTTCTATAATTTTATTTCTTAACTTAATTTGAAACATTAGTCTTACTTCTATTTTATTATTCTCTATTTTTGCTTCAAATCGCCAATTCGGAATTTCCCTCAGCATAATTTTATCTGTTTTAAGAAATTCAGATGCATCAAAAATTTGTATTCCTGTTAAAAATTTTTCAGAATCCAAATCAAGAACAAAATTATCCACTTCTATTGACTTCAAATATTTCCTATTTTTTACTTTAAAAAATAATACATCATATTTAAAATCATAATCCCATTCTCCTTTCCCTTCCAAACATCGTTTTCCTTCCATTTTATATTCTAGGTATTTGCGTCTTATCTATTAAATAAAAACTCACTATATAAATTTTATTAAGTTGGATATCAATGATAATTCTGATAAAATCATTTTCATATTTATAAAAAACAGCCCATAAGTTATTATATTGGATTCCAACTAAAATTGGTATTTCATTAGTTAAAATTTCCTTTATTTTACCTTCATTAAGTATTTCTCTTTGTTTCTCATTAAGACGAAAAAAAGTATGCTTTGTTGGTTCTATATCTTTTTTTTCATATTCTCTAATTCTTTCTAAAAATTCATTAAGCTCTATTTTCGTTTTTATCTTATGACCAGACACCATCCGTTTAACAAGAAAAAGTAACTTTTAATATTTCCCTATCCTCATTTTTGAACTTAATAATAAATTCAAAGATAAAGAATTAGATATTTGGGGTTAAAGATCTATCTAAAATCATCTGCCAACCCCAAAGAAAGAGCGCGCGAGTTTTCTACGAAAACAATTTCAAAAAATCCTTGATTTTTTCAATTTTTTCTTTATCAAAAACATTCTTTACCAAATTCCTAAAAAGAATGGCATTTCTAAAATATTCTTTACCAAAATCAGAATTCATTTCTTTCTCATAACTTTCCAACTCATCTAATTTATTTCTCATAGAATAATCTATGTAGGTTACAAGTCCCTCGTTATATTTCCAATTTTTTGTATGAAGATTGTTTTGCTCAAGCAAGATATGAATCCATTCATGACTTAAAATTCCATTAAGCAAATTTTCTTTCTCTGTTTCAATATCTGTTTCTGTTAAAACAGCTACTTTTTCCAACTTACCTATTTTTTTATCAATTCTATCGCAAAAATCTAAAAGTATATTTTTTATCTCTTTGTTTTTAAAATCACTAACAAACTCCCTGTATCCAGCAAATGATTTTTTTGAAATCACTTGCCCTCCACATATTTTTATAAGATTTTTGTAATCTTTTGAATTATAAAAATTTTCAAGATTATTCACTCTCTCTGAAATTTCATGTCCGTATTTTTCATAAATTGAGTCACGGCAATCACTTAGATAGACAGTTAAAATTTCTTGTTCTTTTGTTACCCACACATATCCAAACCAATCTTTGTTGAAATTTAGGTTTAATTTCTCAGATAAATTTTCTAAATCCTTTAAAATTTCTAACATAAAAGTAATAATTATAATGTTCTTATAATCTTATCGGAACTTCTTTCTTAAAAAAGGAACAAAAAAGCGACGCCTAACTCCACTTAAAAGAATTTCAAATACGCCTCAATCTTATCTATTTGTCCATCAATTGTTTTTCCTATTTTTTCAGTAGCAGTTTTAGATATTTTATCTGTTCCATTTATTGTCCCTATACATTCAGCACCTTCTCTAATCTGTTGTCTTAAATATTCTACTAAAACTGCTTGTGCTTCCTCATAATTTTCATCCCTAATTAGTTGATGAACATTCATATAATTATTAGAAGTCTTTACCCATTCTTTAACGGGTTCCTCAACTACCTTATCAACTCCTTCTTGTGAGATTATATATCCACATCCAGCTAAACTTGCAACTACTCCTCCAACAGCAAGAATTCTTTGATATAATTTCATACAACCAGTTATTTACATTATCTTATAAATCTTCCGATTAATTTACCACTTTATAATTAACTTCTAAAAATTCACTCCCCTTCCCCATTATCCACTCTAATCAAATCAGTAACATAATCTCCCTGCTGAAGCTTTACAATTTTAACTCCCTGAGCAGCTCTGCCCATCACTCTTATATTTTTAAGCGAAGTTCTTATCACCATACCTTTAGCAGTCGTGATTATTATGCTGTCAGTTTTGTCTACAGAAATTGTGGTGACAACATCCCCTGTCTTCTGAGTTATCTTTAAATTAATAACTCCTTTTCCCGCCCTTGTAGTTTTTCTGTAATCTTTAACAGCAGTTCTCTTTCCATATCCATTTCTGGTTATTGTTAAAACAGCCTCTGTATTTAAAATTCCTAAACTAACAACCTCATCTTCTACATTCATTTTTATCCCCCTAACACCATAACTTGCTCTTCCCATTTCCCTAATACTATCGCTGTTAAATCTAATTGCTTTCCCCTTTCTTGTTGCCAAAGAAACATCTTGCCCCTTCTCAACAAGTTCAACTCCAATCAACACATCAGAATTATCAGCAGGCAAATTAATTGCCTTAATCCCAGAAGCCCGAGGTTTTGAAAAATGTTTCAGGGAAATTTTCTTTACAATTCCTTTTCTTGTCGCCATAAATAAATTATTACCAAAATTTGATACTGAAATAACATTAGTTACTTTTTCGTCTTTCAATCCAAGAAGGTTTATTATTGCTTTCCCCTTGCTGTATCTTTCAGCTTCAGGAATATCATATGTCTTAAGCCATAAAACTCTTCCTCGTGAAGTAAAGAACATCAAATAATCATGGGTGGAACAAGTAATAAGCTGTTTCACAAAATCTCCTGTAGCCAAATTGCTCCCAATAACCCCTCTACCCCCTCGCTTCTGCTCTTTGTATGTTTTAATATCCATTCTTTTGCAATAACCTTTGTCTGTAATTGTCACAACAACTTCTTTTTGCTGCACCAAGTCTTTCTCAGAAATCTCAGAAATCCTCTTCAAAACATTAGTCCTTCGATTATCTCCATACTTATTCTTTAATTCATTAACTTCTTTCACAATTATCTTCAAAATCTCTTTCATATCTCCTAAAATCTTTTCAAGTTCTGCAATCCTTTCTTTGAGTTGTTTGTATTCTTTCTTCAACTTTTCTTGTTCAAGTGAAGTTAATTGATGCAGCTTTGTATCTAAAACAGCCTGAGCTTGTTTCTTGCTCAATTTAAATTTCTTCATTAATCCTTCAAGAGCTTCAACAGCTCCTCTTGATTTTTTAATTAAAGAAATAATTCCATCAATATTTTTCAAAGCAATCAAAAGTCCTTCAACAATTTCAAGTCTGTCTTTAGCTTTCTTCAATTCAAATTTTGTCTTATTTGTAATAATTATCTTCCTGTATTTAACATATTCCTCAACAACTTGCCTAATATTCAAAACCCGAGGTTGCCCGCCAACCAAAGCAAGAAAATTCATGTTAAATGTGTCCTGCAACCTTGTGTATTTATACAAAGCATTAATAACAAAATTCGGACTCGCGCCTTTTCTCAACTCAAGCACAATTCTTATTTTTCCTTTTGAACTCTCATCACGCAAATCAGAAATATCTTTCAATTTTTTGCTCTGAACAAGATTAGCAATCTGAGTTATAAGTGATGACTTATTCAACAGGTAAGGTATTTCTGTAATCACAACTGCATCCTTATTCTTTATTTTCTCAATTCCAACTTTCCCTCTCATAATTAATCTTCCTTTTCCTGTTTTATAAATCTCAACCATGTCTCCTGAAACCGCCCCTCCAGTAGGAAAATCCGGCCCTGTCACAATTTCACAAAGTTTCTCAATAGTAATATTAGGATTTTTAATATAAGCAACAATAGCGTTACAAACTTCTGTTAAATTATGCGGGGGGATATTCGTAGCCATACCAACAGCAATACCAGTAGCCCCATTCAACATTAAAGCAGGAAGTTTCCCAGGAAGTAATTCCGGCTCTTTAATTGAATTATCAAAATTAGGAACAAACTTCACAGTCTCTTTATCAATGTCTTGTAATAATTCTGTTGAAATTTGCATTAATCTCGCTTCAGTGTACCTATAAGCTGCTGGAGGGTCGCCGTCAATACTCCCAAAATTACCTTGCCCAAAAACAAGAGGATAACGCAGAGAAAAATTCTGAGCCATTCTCACTAAAGAATCATATATTGAAATGTCTCCATGAGGATGAAATTTACCAATAACATCTCCAACCACCCTCGCACATTTCTTTGTCTGAGTTCCTGGCTTCAAACCCATCTGGTTCATTGCATAAAGAATTCTCCTCTGAACAGGCTTCAAACCATCTTCAATTGAAGGAAGCGCACGCGAAACTATAACAGACATAGCATAATCTATATAAGCTTTTTTCATTTCTTCTGAAACTTCAGCATTCACTACTCCTTTTGCTATTTCATTTAAGTTTTCTTTATCTTCCATCATGCAACCTCCTCTCCCTTTTCATCTAAGTATTTCATAAATTCATCTTCTGTCAATTCCTTTTCAACAACATCAACACCTTTCCATCCACATTTTTTGCATTCCCACATTCCGATTTGTCCAATAACAACTGTAACATCATCACTCCGACATTTAGGACACTCCCGAATTTTGAATGTTTTACCATTTTTCTTAGATTTTGGTTTTTCTTTACCTTCTAAAATCCATGCGGGCGTTGATAATTTTTCTTTAGGCATCTTTATATTTCTCCATAATTTCTTCAGGAACATCTCCGCTCAATTGTCCTTCAATTCTATAACTATCTAAATCTTCATGATGAGTCGAAATTTCAAGTATAACAGAATTTTCTAATCCACTAAATCTATGCAACATTCCAGGATTTATTCTTACAACATCATTCTCTCCCATAACTCTTATTTCCTTATTAAATTCCATTAATACTCTCCCTCTCTCAATATAAAAAGTTTCATCTTTATCTTTATGGAAATGCAAACTACATCTTTTTCCTTTTTTAAGTATTAACTTTTTTCCACAATAATTATCAGTATTCGCTACCCATACTTCCTTGCCCCAAACTTTTAAAACTTCTTTAACCATTTCATACATCAAGATTTGCCTCCTTCGCATTCTCAGCAATAAACTCCTTTCTCCCTTGAACATCATTCCCCATCAACATTGAAAACGTCCTGTCTGCTTCAACCGCATCTTCTATAAATATTTTCTTAATCTTTCTTGTTTGAGGATTCATTGTCGTACTCCACAACTGCTGCAAACTCATCTCCCCCAAACCCTTAAATCTTGTAACATTAGAAGTCCCAAGTTTTTCAGTTATTTTCTTAAGCTCCTCGTCTGAATAAACATAATAATCTTTTTTCTTTCTTACTCTGTACAACGGAGGAAGAGCAACATAAACATTCCCATTCTCAATTAATTTTGGCATAAATCTAAAAAAGAATGTTAACAAAAGAGTTTTAATATGCTCGCCATCAACATCTGCGTCTGTCATAATCACAATCTTCTTATATCTCAATTTCTCAATATTAAACTGTTCACCAACACCAGCCCCAATTGCAGTAATCATATTCATTATTTCTTCACTAGATAATGCTCTCGCAGGATTAGATTTCTCAACATTTAAAATTTTTCCTTGAATTGGTAAAATAGCTTGATTCTCCTTGTTCCTCGCTTGTTTAGCCGAACCTCCAGCACTCTCTCCCTCAACAATATAAAGCTCTGTATTGTCTGATTTTTTATTTGAACAATCAGCAAGTTTCCCAGGCAAACCGCCAAGGGAAAATACACTCTTCCTTCTAACCAAATCTTTGGCTTTTTTAGCAGCCATTCTGGCTCTTGCAGCATCTATAGCTTTTGAAAGAATCTTCTTGGCAATAGAAGGATTTTCTTCAAAAAATTCTGATAAAGCACTAGTAACCATAGAATCAACAAAACCTTTAACCTCACTATTTCCTAATTTAGTTTTTGTTTGTCCTTCAAATTGAGGGTCTGGAATCTTTATACTTATAATAGAAGTAATCCCTTCTCTTACATCGTCGCCCAATATAGAATCATTCTTTAACATTCCTTTCTTCCTTGCACAATCATTAACAACCCGCGTCAAGGCCGTCTTAAATCCCGAAACATGTGTGCCCCCCTCAACAGTATTTATAGTATTAACAAAACCAAAAATATTTTCCTGATAACTATTATTATACTGAATAGCAACTTCAATTATGGTGTGATTCATTTCTCTTTTGAAATAAATTGGCTTGTGCAATGGTTCTTTTGTTTTATTAACCCATTTCACAAATTCAATAAGCCCCCCGGAAGCCAAAAATTCTTCTTTCTTGTTTTTTATTTCATCCCGTAAAACAATTCTTAAACCTGCATTCAAAAAAGCAATTTCTCTGAACCTTGTTTCTAAAACTTTATAATCAAAAACAATAGTTGAAAAAATCTGTTCATCTGGCCAAAAAATAATTTTCGTTCCAGTATCAGCCCTGTCGCATTTACCAACAACCTTAAGTTTTGTTTTAGCATCCCCACGGGAATATTCCTGCCTGTAAATCTTTCCCTCTCTTTTAATTTCTATTATAAACTTTTTTGAAAGAGCATTCACAACACTTATACCAACTCCATGCAAACCTCCAGAAATCATGTAAGATTTTTTGTCAAATTTCCCTCCAGCATGAAGCTTTGTTAATGCAACTTGAACCGCAGAAACTTTATAAATCGGATGAATATCCACAGGAATTCCACGCCCATCATCCTCAATAGTAGCTGACCCGTCTTTATTCAAAGAAACATTTATTTTTTTGCAATATCCCGCCAAAGCTTCATCAACAGAATTATCAACAGCCTCATAAATCAAATGATGCAAACCATCTCCGCTAGTACTGCCTATGTACATGCTTGGCCTTTTTCTTACTCCTTCCAAACCTTCAAGCACTTTTATTTTCTCTGCACTATATTTCTCTATCATTTTCATTTTAGAAAGGACTAGCCAAGATTCAACAAATTTGGGGTAATTTTGTGACTAGATTTCCTCAATCTATGCCTAAAAAACGGGGTAAACCTTTATAAACTTTTCTACAGAAAAATTAGATTTGTCGTCGATAAAAAGAAAAAAGAAGATTATTCAACTCTCTTAGATTTTTTAATCCACCTAACTTTTCGCCGCTTCATCAACATATTTTTTCTGCATTTTGAAGAACACAAATATTTCACACTTCCATCTTTAGAAACTAAAGTCAATCCCTTTGGGGGTTCATACATCTTTCCGCAATAAACACATTTAGGCATGCGAGGACACTCCCTGTTTTCCTCGCGCTCCTTCCTCAAAACACTGAAGGGCGATATTCTTTAATTGCCTCCGACAAATATCGCATATATACAAAGACAAATTTATTTTATTTTTCATTATGTATATACTCCCTTTGTTACTTTAGATTTAATTCTTCTTGCTTCAATTTCAGTTTCCCTTAACATAAGTATATCGCCAACCTTAATTGGTCCTTTAACATTTCTTCTCATATTTCTCCCCTTATCTTTACCTTCCTGAACTAAACATTTAACCTGAATTACTTCCCCTCTAAATCCAGTTCTACCTATAATTTCTTCTACTAATGCAGGGACAGCAGTCTCCCCAAGAATTTTAGCACTTCCTTTAGACGCTTCTGATTGTCCTTGTTTAACCTTTTGTTGCTTCATTTTATTTCAAAGCTTCGACATCGCTTTTAGCTTCTCCAGCGTCAATAATTGCTACAGAAGAAGTAGGAACAGAAATATTAACCGCAATTCCAAGCTTTTGTTTACTATCTGCTTCTTGGCAAGGAATTTCCTTCTCCTTACACAAAATAGGTATGTGCTGAACAATTTCTTTTGGCTCAACATCTGCAGCATAAACAACAAACTTCGCAGTACCTCTCTCGATTGCTTTAGTAACTTCGTTAGTTCCTTTCTCAATTTTTCCTGTTTTCGCAGCAGTCTCAATTAAATTATATACATCCATTTTATTTTAATTCCAATAAGTGAATATGAAGAATAAATCCTCACTATTCGTTCATCGGATAAATTAAGATGAAAAAATTAGTTTATAAAAGTTTTGTTAAATCAATTCACTAATGAAAAATGCTCGCTCACAAGTTCGCTCAAAATAATAAATTATTAACAAAATAATTTTATTAATTACTTTTATCCTGACGAACCGAGCGTTTAGAATAGCGACAAATTAGGGATATCAATAACGACTATTCTGAGCGCGAGTTAAAAGCGAGGAGCAAATTTATTATTTCCAAGTAACTTCAACATCATCAGTTCTCTGTCGAGGCTTGATATCAATCTTGCCCCGACATTCAGTGCTTGGGGGCCTCGAAGAGGTTCTCGCACCTCCTTGGTGTACACCGAGCGGTGCATTCAGTTTTTCTTTTATTCCTTTAGGCTCACCAGAGTCACCTGCTTGCAGGTTCTTGTGCCCTCCTTGGGTATCCCTTGGGGACTCAAACATTATCTCTCCCAAAAAAGCAATCATTGCCCCATTATCAACTAACAAAGATTTCTCAGGACAAAAAAATTTTGCATCTCTCTCCTTGCACATTATTTTGCACATTTCCTGCAATCTAGAATTACAAGCAACACCCCCGCCTAAAAGCAATTCCGTCTTTCCTGTATGCGCTAAAGCCCTTTCAGCAACTTCAACCAGCATTGCAAAAACAGTTTCCTGCATACTAAAAGCTAAATCTTCAATTGTATATTCTTTTAGCTCGGCTTCGCCTCGCTTATTGTTTTGCTTAAAATTAGACTTTGTCAAAATTTTTCGCTTAATATTTTTTTTAAACGAAGAACATGACGAAGTCTGTTCTGAGTCAGACAATTGTGAGTGACTTTGGAACGAACCTAATTTCTGCCTCAAATTAGTAAGAATCCCTGATAAAACTATATCCATTCCCTTAACTTTATAAGGAAGTTCAATATAATTATTTCCTTTTTCTGCAAGCTCTTGAATTTTAGGCCCACCAGGAAAACCAATTCCAATTAATCTTGCAAAATTATCAATAAAATTCCCCACACCAATATCAAGCGTCTCCCCAAAAATCCGATATCTTCCGTCAGCATAAGCAATTACTTGCGTATTCGCTCCAGACACATAAAGCATAACAGGATCTTTTGGTCCAGTTGCCCCAGAATTCCGTGCTTTAGTGTATGCCGAGCGGCACTTCCCAATTTCTAAATGTGCCACGCAATGATTCACAGGAACAATTGGCTTTTTGAATTTCTCTGAAAGCTCTTTAGCAAATCTCATTCCTTCCAAAAGACACGGAGCCAAACCAGGTCCTTGTGAAAAAGCAATTGCATCAATATCTTCTTCTTTAATCTTTGCTTCGCTTAATGCCTCAGAATAAATTTCATGTTTGTTCTCCTGATGATGCTTTGCAGATTCCATAGGAATAATCCCTCCCTTCTCCGTCGTGTAAGCTCTTTTAACATTCGCCAAGATTCTGCAGTTTTTCACAATCCCAACACCAAAAGTATGCGCAGTTGATTCTACACCTAAAACAATTGTCATAAAATAAAAATAAAGAAGTAGTATATAAAATTAATTAAAAATTACTCAACCCAATTCACTTTGGCAAAATCATGTTTTGTAGCAATTAGAATTAAGTCAATCAACCACCAAATTCCAAATCCTCCCATAATTAGCAACTTCAAGATTCCTGTTCCAACATATCCCATATAAAATCTATCTACTCCAATACTTCTAACTAAAAATAATTAATTAAAAATAAAAAATAAAACACATTCTCTTATCTCTTTTTTTTTCTTGCAGGTTTTTTCTTCACTGCCTTCTTCTTTGCTGGTTTTTTCTTTACTGCTTTTTTCTTTTTTCTCTTTCCTCCACGAGACATCTTTGCTTCACATACATTACCACTGCCATCTACATAGTAAAGATAACCTGGCTTCCTTTTTATCACATTCTTTTTAACAACTTTTCCCATTTTTACCTCCTTTGTGTTTTTTAAATTAAAAATTTAAAAAGTTTTTGTTTACTATTATACATTATTTTAATCACTTATCTATTTAAACCTTTTGGGAAACCCGTCGGTGACAAAGGAATTTAATATCTTTTCATATTTTTTATTAATAGGAATTTCGAGAAGATTAAAATATGCGCTCGGCGACGATATTCTTGGAAAAAACGGTTTAACTTTTTTCATCCCTATTACTTTATTTTCATTATCCAACCAAACAGCAAAAAAAGGAAAGAAAACAAAAAAAGAATGTATAGCCATTTTTGTTTTCTTCTTAAAACTAAACACCAAAGCATTTGCTTTTTCCCGACGACAAAACATTAATCCAATAATCTTCTCAAAACAATTACATCTTTTAACGTCAGAGATTTCAAGAATTTTATTATTAAAATTAATTTTCATTTTTATAAATATTTAAAATCTCTTTAGTTGCAAATATCTTAATTATTTTTTGTTTTTTAAAATGCTTGTCGTCAGACCAGATTGGACAGTCAAAAGCAAGAGCACAGGCAATAAAAATAACATCATCCTTATCTATTTTATTCATTATTTTATCTGCTTCTTCTCTAAAATCAACAAAAATTTCCGTAGGAATTAATCTTATATATTTTAATAATCTTAATAACAAAACATTAAATTCTCTTTCATTAATCTTGGCTTTTCTAATAATTTCAGATTTATAAAAATAAATCTCCTTTAATCCCTGTTCTGGAAAAATAAAATTTATATTAAAATCAGTTAAAATTTCTCTTGTAAACCCTTTTTTAATTAATGCAGAAATCACAACATTAGTATCAATTATTAGGGTATGCATAAAACTTATCAGCCATTCTTCTTTTTATTTTTTTGCTTATTTCATCCACATCTCTTTTTGTCAATTTACTCTTAGAAGTTATCTGATTCATTATTTCCAAATCATTTATTCTTTGTTCAATCGCACGCCTTGCTACTTCACTCCATTTTGTTTCTGAAAAAGCTTTCATTTTTTCATGCAATTCTTTTGGGATAGATAAAGTCATATTTGCCATACTTATTTATGTGTTAGCACATATTTAAAGTTTTCTGTCTCTTTTCATTTGGTATTCCTGATAATATTTTTTTACATTCTTTTCAGTTACAAAATTGTGGTGCTTAAAACCCCCGCCAAAACATTTAGGAATATGCATTAGTTCGTGAATTATAACTTTTGTTTTTTCTTCCTCATCTAATTTATCAAACCTTTCTGACAAAAATTCTAAAGCATAAAAAGCTTTTCTCAAAAGAGCACTTTGCATTAATTTTCCCAACGCATGACATCTCGCAATTGTTCTGCGGGAAGAACTCCCATAACTCTTAAAACATTTAACATTAGCTAAGTCAACATGAGGAAATAAAATTCTTGAAATCTCTTCTGCCTGAACTTGAATATCTTTAGCAAATTCATATTTCATATATAATAACACACAAATCTATTTATATAATTGACTGGTAGAAAAAGATATGACTATAATACAAAAAACAATTGGAGGAGTTACAACAGAAATAGATTTATCTTTAGTAGAAGAAATGACTTCTACATTGGAAAAAACACTTAGAAAAAGAGAGTCTTGGAAGAATAGAAGTCATGTTGAATATCATTCAGAAATAATGAGAAAAATAAAAAAATTAAACAAAGAACAGTTAGAATATTTCACTAATAAATTGTTAGGTATAATTGGAAAATATGCAGATTTATATCAAAAAATTTTGGATGACCCAGAAAAAGAATGTGCAAAAATAAGAGAATATAAAGATTTTTTTGATTTAATGAAAACGTCTTAAACAACTTCAACAATTTTATTTCTCGAAGTAAAACCAGATTTTATTTTAACTTCTCTTCCAAAATATTTTTTTAAAATTTTAATTAATTTCAAATTAGCTTTATTATCTACTGCATTTTCTTTCAACCAAACTTCATAATCCCCATCGCTAATTTTCTTTGTTTCTTCTTTAGAAGAATTAGGATGAAGTTTGATTTTAACTTTCATCGCGTCATAATCTCCAATGCATCTCGATGTTTTAATTTATACTCTTTTCCTAAAACTTTTTTATTTCTGGCATCAATTGCCTTGATAAAATTTTCTCCAAAATCCGTATGCAAAAAATAAGCAAAATCCAGAGCCGTGCTTCCCTCAGGCAACAAAAAACAATCAGGAAGAACATTACCTTTACTATCTACAAGTTTGCTCGCACCTGCAGGAAATATCGCAATGTATTTCAATAAATCAAAAACCGCATAATTCAAAATCTGCTGAACTCCTGTATCTCCATAAACTTCCAAAACATCTTCTTTAATCTTCGCCAAAGCTTCTCCCTGCTTCGCACTCAAGGGTGGGCGAGCAACTTCATGAGGAGAAGTTATCAAACCGCGTCGCGGGGTGGGCGAGCGTTTGCACGAGCTCGGCTCACAACCGAGACGAGTGGAGGCGCGAGTGGGGAGGGAATTGCCGAGTGAAGTCGGGAGTTGGGCGGGGATATCTCCCTTCACTCTAAACTCCCTCTCGCCAGGAATATAATCAATAAGCTCTTCTCTAGCTGCTTCCCTTAAAGCCAATTCAGAATCTGCAGAGCAAGGTATAATAATCAAATCTGGAAATTTTTCCTTCAACTTCTCATAATTCTCTTTTCCTTTTTCAGTATCAATTTTATTAGCAGCAATAATCATTGGCTTGCTTTCCTTCCTTAATTCAGATGTAAATTCCTTAACCTGCTCATCATTCCATGTGCTCGCTCTTTCAGGAAAATTCAATTCTCTCAAAACTTTCTTAACCTGCTCTTCATTAACTTTCAATCCAGAAAACTGCTGTGCAACAGCTTCGGAAAACTTCACATTTTCCATTTCAGTTTTCCTCGCAAAACTTTTCCAAACCTTTAAAAAAATATTATAATACCATTTATTCAGTTCATCTTCTAAAAAAATAACATCCTGAGAAACATCATAATTCTCAGTTGGCTTACCTTCCACATCTGTCTTTCCAGAAACATCAACAATATGAATAAACATATCTGCCTGCCTTAGTTCATCCAAGAACTGGTTTCCCAAACCCTTGCCTTCTGAAGCTCCAGGAACCAAACCTGCAACATCCATTAATTCAACTGGAACAAACCTCTGATGATTTATACAAAATCCATGATTTGGCTGACACTGAGTATTAAACTCTTTATCAATACATTCTACTTTAACATAACCAATCCCATGATTAGCTTTTATTGTCGTGAAAGGATAAGAAGCAATTTCAACCTCTGCTAAAGTCGCAGCTTTGAAAAACGTGCTCTTTCCTACAGACGGCTTTCCAACAAGTCCGATTAACATAACATTAAACTACATTTCCACCTTTTAAAATTTCCTAGTAGATATTTTTTCTATGTCCAATATCTAAAACAAGAATAATCAATTCCCCATATTTTATTTGGTAAATAATTCTATACTTACCAATCCTCAAACTCCATGAACCAGCAAGATTTCCTATAAGAGGTTTTCCCAAAAAAGGATTTTGCCTTAATAATCTTAATTTCTTAACAATTCTCTGTTGATCAAATTTATCTAATTTTCTAAAAAGTCTCTCAGCAGAATTCTTAAAGATTACTTTATACATTTTATAATCCTAATTCTTTCTCCAATTCTTCAAGAGAAACCCCTGACTCTCCTCTTTCTATTTCCTGCAAAGATTTTGCTATATTCCTCATTGCTTCTGGGTCAGAAAGAACCTCAATAGTCTCTATCAAACTTTCCCTACTTGCATTAGCAGGACAATTTTCAATCAACCTCAGAATCAACTCATTATAACTCTCTCGAGCATGAACTTTTAGAGCATCTAATCTTCCTTTTGTTTGTTTATCAAGCTGTATTGTAGTTATATCCATAGAAAACTATAATGAACTATAGAATATAAATCTTTCTGTTTATGCCCTCTTTGGGTATTACTAAACGCCTGTTTGCTCTTGCTGTTTTTTCCTCCTAATAATCAAGAGGATAATTAATATCGCAAGTATTAAAATTGCTATAAGAAGTATAAACATTAAACTTCCTAAAAAATCTGTTGCAGTTTTCTGAACAATTTCAAAATGCGCACTTGAAGGAGCCACTCCCCCAGAATATACTAATTCTAATCCAACAATATATTTACCCAAAGGCAGACTACCTGTACCAAAATTTCTCCTGAAGTTCACTTTTTTCTCAACAAGAACTGTTTCACTCTGAGTCAAATAAACTTTACCGCTATAATCTTTAATTACATAATTCAAAGTTACGTCTAACCTTTCAGGGTCGCCCATTGGAATCAAAGTAACTCTTGTTCTCAAATCACTGCCCTGTGAAACCTTATAATCTCTGTTCAAAACAACAATGTTTGAGTCAAACAATAAAAGTTTTGTTTTAATATTCAAAGAAACAGGAATCTTAACTAAACCAACATTTATAGTTCCTGTAAAAATACCTGTCTCATCTAATGCAACAAAAATAACACTAAATTGTTTTGTTTCACCTGCGGCCAAAGTCAAAGAAGTGTTTCCAAGAATAACCATGTTAGTTAAACCAGACTGGCTAATTGAAACCGTAGCAGAACTCGTACCAAGATTCTTCACATTTATTACTTGTTCTTTATTTGTATTAATAGCTAAGTTTATATTAATTGATGTTGGAGTAACTGCTATTCTCAGAGTTGGTGTTACTGCTCCGTTTCCACCTGGAGGAGTTACAGGAGGAACAGCGTCTGCTACACAAATCCCAGAAGTGCAGGTATAACCAGTTCCGCACGTCCCGCAAGTTAATGTTTTACCGCAACCATCTGGCCAGCTATCACAATTATATCCAAGTTTAGCACAAGTTGTAGGCACGCAACCAAAAAATCCTTCTATGTAACTATCTGGATTTAGAACAATAACATTACTCCCCCCAGAATTAAGGGAAATAACATCTGCACTAAAAGTAGGAAGCAGCAACATAATTAATGCAAAAATTATAATTTTCCTCATAAGAAACAAAAAGAAAGATTATTAATAAACTTAACGAGGCATAACTATAATAAATATATTTTACATTATCTACAAATTTTAATATATTTTTATTTATACAACTCTATTCAGGATGTAATAAGCAGAGTGCGAGTTTCATTGCTTGGATGTGGGGATAACCAAAAGGTTTAAATAAATGTGGGGGATAACTCCATTATGGTATTTGCAAAGAAAATAAAAGTTAAGAATAAAGAATATTGGATTTTAGCTCATTCAGTTAGAAAAGGGAAAAAGATTATTCAGAAGAACAAGTATATCGGAAAAACCCTGCCGCCTAAAAAAAGATTAGAGCAATTAAAAAAAGAATTTCTAAAAGAACTTTCTGGAGAAAAGTATAAATTTCTTTCAAAAACAGACATTGAAAAAATTGAGGAAAAGAAAAAAAGATACAAACAAGAATTAAAAAAAGAATCTGAATCAGAAAAAGGAAAGAGATTAAATGAATTCATGATTCGCTATACTTATGATAGTAATAAACTTGCAGGACTTGATATAACTTTAAGACAAACTTTTTTAATTTTAAAAGAAGGAATAATTCCAAAAAATTTCAGAAATTTAAAGATAGCTAAAGAATT
>JAGLWP010000009.1 GCA_023133375.1 Candidatus Pacearchaeota archaeon
GGCTATTTTTAGAATTATTAACAAACAATTATTCTGATTTTCATTAATTATTTTTATCAATCTGCGAATGCTAATGAGCAGGTAACTTTGGGTTGGGCGGGTGGGAAAGTTTAGGAATACTTACAAAAAAACAAATCACAGATACTATTTCCCAAAAATCAAATCATCTATATCCTTTTGAGATAAATCTTTATCTTCCTCTTCCTTTTCTGTTTTTAATTTCCCTCGCTCATATCCATTCGCTCGGAATTTTTTATCATTAATAGAATCATCAATCTCGCGAGTTTGGGGTGTTGTGGAGGGTAAAGAATCCCCTTCAATATCTCCCTCCCAAACTTCCTGCGTATTTGCAAAAATATCTTCATCTCCTTTGTCTCTAATCTCCTTTAAATCAGAAATAGTCAAGTTCTGAACACTCACTGAATCAAAACCAAGCCCCTTCTTTTTCGTTGGCTCCATAAACTCTTGTTTTCTAAGATTAATACTTAAATAAGTTTCAATTTTATTAATAATTTTGTTATCATCTTCTGGAAGAACTCCCTGTTCAACCATCTTAATTAATGTTTCAGATTCTCCTAAATCTTTTGCAAATTGCATTCTTGAAATATGTTTTGCCCGTCTTGCCCTCATAATAACCCAATGAAAATTCTCAACCAAATCCGGCCTTGGTTTAACATTCTCCTGCAAATCTATTTTCAAATTTCTATCAACAATATCTCTCAAATTAACATTCTCTTTTCTATGCAAATCATTCTGCATTGGAGCTTTGCTAAACGCCTTAATTCTTTCTTGATATGTATGCTGTTTCTCTGAATCTTTAAGTTGAGAAGTCGTGGGTCTTTTAATTAAAGGCAATTTCTCCTCGGAAAAACAACGGCTACAAATTTTAACAATCCCTTCACTGGCAATAACATCAAATAATCTTGCTTTTTCTCCTGAAATTCCGCATTTAAAACATTCATTCATAAAAAGAGTCAGTTAAGTTCATTTTTTAATATTTCTGTGGTAAAACATATCCACTAAAAGAGATACTTTGTAATATCTTCCTTTGTTTCTAAATCAGTTATTTTAATATTTTCATCAATCAAGATAGTAGGAAATTCAATTATCTCATATTTATTCAAAAGCAGACTAATTGATGGAAGATCATTATCCCCAGAAATTGGAATCAGCATAACTTTATTTCCATATTCTTCTTTTATTTCAATAAGTAAATTTGAAAAAAACCTCTGTTTTGAATCTTGTTTGATTGATGGATCATTGAATTGGTAAAAATAAACAAGATTATGATAATCAGAACCACATTTCTGTTTTATTCTTATACTATTAATCCAAAACAAAGTTCTGAGAAGATCATATCTCTTATGCTGAAAAATTATATTTTCATTCATTCTATTAGCATCTTCATACTTCTGTATTAACAAAGCCTCTTGGAAAATTCTGTCTGCAAAATCTATATTTTCCTGAACAAGCAACTCACAATCAAGTTCAATTAAATCTAAAGCGTCTTTCTGAATTCTTTGGTCAAGAAGCTCCATTTCTGCTTCAAGATATAAAATATTTATCTCACTAACTCTCGATGTCTCTAACATATACCCCATAAAAATTCCAAAATTAAAAACAACAAAAGTCAATAAAAAAGCATACAAAAATATTTTCTTTTGTTTTTTTATCATTTTATTTGAATTTCACCTGAAATTTAAATATTTGAAAACTTCTTGTTTTCATTTTATCACCATTTATGATTCTTCTTTACAAAATTGTATATAGAGCCAATCATAATAAAAGGGTAAGTTGAAAGGTAAACTATTGAAAAAAACAAGAGATTAAAAATACTATGCTTTTTTAATGATGATGTTTTCATAATAGATAATACAAGTAAAGTAAATACAAATCCCACTACAAACAATATAATTCCAAGATAATTGAGGAAATCCGTTGTTAGATGCAAATCATTCATAGTTACTAAAGACGTTCCAATTTGTATAGAATATTTTGCAAAAATATAATTTTTGAGAAATTTTGTGATAGCAAGATAAACAAATATCCCCAGCCCCAACATTCCTAAAAAAAGCTGTAATATAAAAAATGGTAAAATAAAACATCCCAGCATCCCTTTTTTAAGAAAATATTTTTTATATTTTGAAATGCACTGCAACCCGCCAATATTCCATCTTCTTCTCTGAAAATACCATTTCTTAAATTTATTTGGGACAGTTGTAGTAACATGCGTAGAAAGACACATTCTTCTTTCATAACCTGCCTGAGTTAAATGCCAGATAATTTCAATATCTTCAGTAATATTTTTTGCATCAAATCCTCCAATCTCTTTCAAAGCAGAAGTCCGATAAATCGCCAAAGGTCCAGGCACAACATAAATAGCATCAACATACCCCAGAAGTTTTCTTGTAAAAGCAATAACACAATATTCAATACACTGAAGTTTTTCAGAGAATTTTTCTGCGTTCCGTGGAATAATAGCACAAGTCACAGCACCAACTTTCTCATTTTCAAAAAATCCAACTAACTTCTTAAATGAATCTTTAGCAGGATAACTATCTGCATCAATAACTGCTATAAGTTTTCCTTCAGCTTTTTCTATTCCAACATTCAAAGAATCACCCTTACCTGTATTTTCTTTATTTATTAATTTTAATCGGGAATATTTTTTCTGCAACTTTTGCACTATTTCCTTTGTCCTATCAGTAGAACCATCATTAATAATTATAATTTCTTTGAGAGGATAATCCACATCAAAAATTGTTTTTATTGTCTCTTCAATAGTTTCTTCTTCATTCCATGCAGGAACCAAAACAGATACAGAATAATTCTCCTTAATTTTAGGATAAGAAAATAAAGTTTTTTTATTATTAATATATAAAAGAAAATACAAAAATAAGAAATAAATTGCTACAAACATATACATAAGATAGATTATTGGGAGTAACTTCATCCCTATTTCTCAGTGTCCTTATTTTTTAAAGATTCTTGTAATGAATTACTATTCTCTTGCACATTAAAATAATCATAAAACTCATCACTAAGAAAAAGCTCGTGAGTATGCCCAAGTTTCTTCTTTTTCACCAACCCTAACTCAACAAATTTCTTTATATGCTCATACGCCTTATTCCCCCTAATTTTAATTATAACTGATTGCTTTATGGGTTGTTTATATGCTATTATCGCTAAAGTTTCTTTTTCTGCGTTGCTAAATTCAGACGAACCTGTTGCAATCCTGTTTATAATATTAGAATACCCCGGCTTAACATCCATCTTCCATAAATCATTTTTTTTCACAATCTCAATAGCAGAATCATCTTTATCATATTTTTCCTGAAGTTTTTCAATAAACTCTTTAATAATTATTGGATTTAAATCAGTAAAAGATATAAGTTCCTGCATATTCAAAAACCTGCCAGATACAAAAAACACCGCCTCAAGTTTTTTCAAATTCTCTTTTTCTTTCTCTTCATCAATCTCTTTTAAAGTTTTAGAGGATACATCCATAAGATAAAGAAATAAATGGTGTTTAAAAATTTGAGTGAAATATAACTAATTTAATTTCAAAAATAAAACAAAGTATAAGATTATGCCCAGGCATTCCACACTGATTCGGGTTTCCAACGTTTTCCCCTATAAAATTTTTCACCCTTTTTATTGGTTTTTTCTATTACACCAAATACCTCAAAAGGGAAACCGGGAAGTGCATCTTCAAGAGACAATCCTTTTCTTGACACTTCATATAACATATCACAACTTGCATCATTATCTATTGGCAAAATTTCTTTTATCCTTTCTCTTATTTCTTCCTCATCTTCAAATCTTTCATAAATTCCAAAAAGTCTTTTAAAAGGGTTTCTATTTTTCATTCCCCTTATAAAATGATTATAAGTTTTACTTCCAAGAGACTCATCATCTTTATTATATCTTGGAAACAATTTCCTTCCTGCTTCTAAAAATATCTCCCTATATACATCTTGGTCAATTTTCATGTTTTTCACACATAAATCCTATTTATAAACATTATTATAATCTATTGCATACATCTTATTATATACATCTGCAAACGTTAGTGGGCGACTATTCTAAACCCTAAACCTCAAAATAGAACCAATTCCTCCCAAATTCTTAAACTGCTGTCCCTCCTCTGTATCTATTGAAATTATCTCCACATTAGAACCAATATTTTTAGCCAAACTCTTAAGCTCTTTAGCCAATGCTTTATCTATACCTTTAGATAAAAACAAAGTTTCAACTGCACCATATTTCAATGCCTCTCTTGTATCTTTCTCTTTCAAAGTTGACATGTCTGGTTTTTCCCCCAAAGTCTCAAAATACTTTTCCATAATTTTCTGCTCATAAATTATTTCTTGACTTGCCAAAATATCCCGTGACCTAACAACAAGTTCTTTAATACCAGACTCATCACTTCCGCCAATATCTATTTTGCCAATAACTTTTTCTTTTAGTTTTGTCACAAGATAATCTCCATCCAAAAATTCATCCTTTGTAGGTATTGGCCCTCCAACAAGAATCCCCCCAAGCTTGGGCATATCAAAAAATATTTTCTTCATCTCTTCGGCAATCCTCTTGTAAAATTCTTTTGTTAACCCTTCTGTAATCCTATGAAATCTCTGACTGCTCTGCCCGCCAGCCCTAACTTTACTAGGAACTCCTGAAGTCATTTTTTGCAAAACTTCTATTCTCTTCCCTTCCAACAAACCAATCGTCGCTTCTTTTCTATCCATAACAAGCAAACCAAAAACCTCTTCAACTTCAAGCATTTCTCTCAAAGGCTCTAAAACAAATTCCTTATCACATCTGTAAATTCTTATCTTTAAAGGCAAAGGAAGTTCCACTGCCCAAATCTGTAAATCTTGCTGCCCTTCAACCTTGGACACATTCCCACAAAACAAAGCCAAACCATTTTCAGGAGTTTTCTTTACTCCTTTTAAATATCTAACAATTTTATCAAGAGCATCTAAAACATTATTCCTCATTGTAGTAGATTTGATATTTTTAGCAGTAGACCGTTCTGCTTCAAGCTGCCTCTGAACAGAATTCACATCATAACCCGCAGGAATAAACACAGTAATAAGCTCTGTATGTTTTCCCCTATAGCTTTCTAATTCTACAACAATTTCTTCAAGTTCCTCTTTGGTTAATTTTGTCATTTAAAATTCTACCTTAAATTGTTTTCCTGATTTAATTTCCTTTGCATTTGTAACATTTTTTAAGTCCTCCAACACTTCTTTTAAATCTTCATAATTTATTTTATTAATCGTTAAAATACATTCTGCATTCATCGGTTTTTTGGCTTTTGTTTTTTCTGCTCTAATTTGAGTCAATAAAGTAACAAACAAAGTTAATTCATTCGCATGGGATTTTATATTTTTATCATCCCACTTCTCAATTTTTTTAACAAAATCCTGTTTTGGCCATGCACTAATATGGATACTCTTATCTTTTTCATTTTTCTTATAATAATTCTGGTAAATCTCTTCTGTAATAAAAGGTGTAAATGGTGCCATCATCTTTAGAATAGCTAAAAGTGATGTATACAAAGTATAAAATGCAGATTCTTTTTCTCTTTTGGTCCCATTGTATACTCTTCCTTTAACAGCTTCTAAATAAAAATCACAAAAGAATTTCCAGAAGAAATTCTCCGCATTAAACTTTGCCCTAGAATATTCATAATCTTCAAAATAAGAAGTCGCAAGATAAATAGTCCTATCTAGTTCAATTAAAAACCCCTCATCCAATTTCTCCAACTTCTTCGGTTTTTTTGGCTTGTAATCTTTCAAATTCATAAAAACAAATTTTGATGCATTTATTAATTTAGTAATAAACTTTTTCCCTGTAACAACATCTTTTTCCTGATAAGAAATATCTTCTCCTAATTTTCCTCCAGCAGCTGCGAATCTCAAAGCATCTGCCCCATATTCACTAACAATTTCTTGCGGAGCAATAACATTCCCTTTACTCTTGCTCATCTTCTTTCCTTTTGAATCAAGAACAAAACCAGAAATCATAACATCCTTAAACGGATTTTTATTATGATGTAAATTTCCTTTGACAACTGTATTAAATAACCAAAATGTAATAATATCATGAGCTTGAGGTCTAAGAGACATTGGATATAATTTAGCTTTCAAATTTTTAGGCATTAATTCTCTAACAATATCTGGAGTCAAAGAAGAAGTCGCCCAAGTATCTAAAACATCTTTCTCTCCTTCAAATTCATCACTACCACATTTACATTTCTTCTTAGGTTTATCTTTCAAAGGATCCACTGGAAGTTGAGATTCTTCTGGTAAAACAATCTCCCCACATTTTTTACAATACCAAACAGGAATAGGAACCCCAAAATACCTTTGCCTTGAAATGCTCCAATCATATTTCAAACCTTTAATCCAATTATTATATCTAACCTTCATATATTCCGGATACCATTCTAATTTATTTCCCCACACCAACATTTGTTTCTTCAAATCTAAATATTTGATAAACCATTGTTCTGTCATTAAAATTTCAATGGGAGTATCACATCTCTCGTGAACATTAACAACATGCTCTATAGGTTCAATTTTTTCAATCACTCCTAATTTCTTAAGGTCATTAATAATTTCCTCCCTAGCTTTCTCTGATTTCATTCCCTTATACTTTCCTGCCTTCTCATTAAAAGTCCCATCCTTATTCATAACTTCTATAGGTTCTATCTTCATTTTATTAATCCATTCTACATCATCCATATCCCCAAAAGTACAATGATAAACTGCCCCAGAACCAAATTCTATATCTACATCCTCATTAGCACAAATTTCAACTTCATGATTAAATAAAGGCAGTTTTGCTTTCTGCCCTATAAATTTTTTATATCTCTTATCACTAGGATTAACATGAACTGCTACGCAAGCAGGCATTAATTCTGGTCTTGTAGTCGCAATAGTAATTGATTTTCCAAGAGAAGTATCTAATTTAATGTAAACAAAATTACTTTTCATATTCTTATCTCTCATCTCCACTTGTGCTATTGATGTCTGACATTCAGGACACCACATAAACGGAGTTTTTTTCCGATATTCTCTACCACTTTTATACAAATCAATGAAACTCCTCTGAGTTATTTTTTGACAATGTTTATCAATAGTCGTGTAAAAAATATTCCAATCACAACTCATTCCAATATTCTTCCAATCAGCGATATATTCTGGCCTTAATTCTTTTTTCAAAGTTTCTAAAACAAGTTTAATAAATTTTTCTCGCCCCAAATCAAACGCTTTCACTTTCTTCTCTCTCTCAATCAATCGTATTGTCGCTAATCCATTATCATCTGTCCCAAAAGGATAAAAAATATTAAATCCTTTCATTCTCCTAAATCTTGCTATAAAATCCTCTTGAGAATACGAAAAAGCATGTCCTATATGCATTCTACCTGAAACAGTTGGAGGAGGAGTATCAATAGAATAAATTGGTTTTTTACTTTTAGGATTAAACTTATAAATTTCTTCTTTCTCCCAAAACTTCCTCCATTTTTCCTCAATCTTCTTGAAATCAATATTCTTCTTTGCCATATTAATTCTATGATAAACAACTTTTTAAAATTGTTTGTATGGGAAACCTTTAAATATAAAAATCTCATCAAAAAGTTATGGCAGAAAGCAGTGTAAACATGCCCTCAGGATTCGGCGGATTAATGAGGTTTAAGGATGAATATAAAAGTGTATTTAATCTAAAACCAACCCATGTAATAGCATTCATAATGTTAATAATCATATTTAGAATTCTTTTAGGAGTTTTTTTGAAATAAAATGTTCCCTGGTTTAAATCCAAAAAAGATGCAACATATTATGAAACAGATGGGAATGGACCAAGAGGAAATAGATGCTTCTAAAGTAATAATAGAAAAAGTAGATGGAAAAATTATAATTGATAATCCCTCTGTAATAAAAATAAGTATACACGGGCAAGATACATTTCAGGTTTCAGGCGAATCAAGGGAAGAAAATTCCGCTCCAGAAATCTCTAAAGACGATACTAAAACAATAATCGAAAAAACTGGCTGCACAAAAGAGCAAGCAAAGGAAACCTTAAAACAAACCAAAGATTTGGCTGAAGCAATTCTGAAATTGAGTGAATAATCAAATACCAAAATTTATATCAACTACAAACGCCTTTATTTTTTATGGAAAAATTCTTGGAAAACCTTCAAGAAGCTCAAAAAACAATTCAAATAATTGACCATATGATTTATGTTACTTTTCCATTAATCAAAGACAAAAAAATCCTTACAAAAATTCTTACAGAAACAAAAAATACAATAACAAACTGCATAAATTCTATACTTCAATATGAATATTTATACAAAAGAATAAATCTCTACAAAGATGCAAAAACAAATTTTAGAATTTTCATACAAAAATGTTGCCCATATTATAAAATAACTCAAAAAGAAATAGATTCAATAAAGGAATTATTCGAACTTGTTGAAAAACATAAACAAAGCACTATTGAATTTTTAAAAAATGAAAAAATAGTAATTCTCTCTGAAAATCTTAAAACAGAAACAATCACAATAGAAAAAATAAAAGAATTTTTTAATTTATCAAAAGAAATTATGAAAAAAACATTAGCAATAATAAAGTAGAATGCAGATAAGTATAAAAAGGTGGTAAGCTTAATTAAACATACTTCTCGGCGAGGTTTTATGGAGGATATAATTCAAGAAAAAATTAGTGCAGACCATCTGTTGTATGTCAGTTTAAAGTATACAAAAACATGCGATGTAATAATGAATCTCATTCTAAGATGGAAGCGGATGATTGAAACAAGTATAGATAAAATTCTGGAACGTGCCAAAAAGAAAAAAAAGATTTCTTCGATTTCTACAAATCCTCTTGGCAGAATAGAACAGGTTAAAAAACTCTTTAAGAAAGATAAAAACTTTCAAGAAGTTCTTGAAATGTATGAGATGTTTAGGAAAATAAAAGAATTAAAAACAGAAAGAATCGGAGAATTTAGAAAAAATGTAACTCTTACTATCTTTTATCAAGGTAAAGAAATAAATGTAAATTTAGAAAAGTTAAAGGAATATGCAGAAATGTTAGAAAAGTTTATAAGCACAACAAAGCAATTTCTTTTATCATAAATTAAATTTCTCTCTAAAAATGAAAAAAATTGTGGTTATAACCTCTGGAAAAGGGGGCGTAGGAAAAACAACAACAGCCATAAATCTGGCTGCAGCAATAAATCATTTCGGAAAAGATGTCTTAGTTATTGATGGGAATTTAACAACCCCAAATGTAGGGATTCACCTAAATTCTCCTGAAGTTCCAATAAACTTAAATCATGTTCTTATGAAAAAAGCAGACCCATTCGAAGCAGTATATGAACACGAATCAGGATTAAAAATCATGCCTTCTTCATTATCTCTAAAAGAATTAAAAAAAATAAAACCAGAAAAAATTAAAGATTTCAAAGAAGACTTTAAAAAAATATCTGATTATATTATTGTCGATAGTGCAGCCGGTCTTGGAACTGAAGCAATGTCTGTTATTGATATGGCAGATGAATTAATCATCGTTACCAATCCAGAAATGCCTGCTATAACAGATGCATTAAAAACTATTAAAATAGCAGAGGAAAAAAACAAATCAATTATTGGAATTATCATAACCAGAGTAAAACAGAATGATATTGAAATGCAACCAGAAATAGTTAAAGAAATGTTAGAAACGCCCATCCTTGGAATGATTCCAGAAGACTTTTCTATCCAAAAAGCCTTAAACCAAAAAGATGCAGTAATTCATACACATCCAAAAAGTAATTCTGCAAGAGCATATAAAGAAATTGCAGCTAAACTAATTGATGTAGAATATGATTCAAATAAAGACAAACCCAGCATTTGGGAAAGGTTATTTCAACGTAACAAATAAAATTCTTTAAATGATTAAGAAGCTTTTAAGTAGATTGGGTTTGAGGAGTTAATTTTTTAGAAAATTAAGATGTATCTTAGGTTATAATAATATTTATAAAATTAATTGATATTATCATAAGATGGAAAAAGTAGATTGGAATAATCCTCCTAAGAAATTAAGAATAACAAAAGATCTAAAAACTGCAACCATTGATGTATTTGATGAATCAAATAAAGTACAAAGAAACATTGAAATAAAGCCTTCTTTATTAGAAGCTTTTACTTCTGGCTCTGATTTAGTACACATAATGCCAAATGATTATAATGATAATCGTGGGCCTATTGTGAGGTATAAAAAACAGCAGGACATTAGCCAATATGTCGCAAAAGGAGCAATTAGACATACAACATATGAAATGACTGAATATTTTCCTCCTTACTAAATCTTCTTAAACAAGATCTATCTAACCCTGCTCCCAACCCCAATATCTTTTTCAGGAGAAATTAATACAACTTCAGTTTCATCTTCTGTGCAAGCAGCTAAAATCATTCCTTGGCTCTCAACCCCCCGAAGTTTTCTTGGAGTCAAATTAACAAAAATAATTACTTTTTTATTTTTCAACTCCTCTTTAGAATAATGTTCCTTTATCCCTGCGCAAATAGTTCGCTTCCCAATTTTATCTCCCAAATCAATTGTTAATTTGTAAAGTTTATCAGCCTCCCCAATATCCTCAACTTCTAAAATCTTACCGACTCTTAAATCAAGTTTTTCCCAATCTTTAAATTCAATTATTTCTTCAGACATTTTTAATTTTTTTAAACAAAACCTCTCCCTTCTTAATCCTCTTCGCACTAAATTGTTTTTTTATCTTTTCAGCTGACTTTGGAATAAAAGGCAAAAGCAACTCTGCAATTTTCAAAATACTTTCCTTTAATTCAAATAAATCTTTTTTATTTTTAGTTTCCCACAGCTTTTTGCTCTGCACATATTCATTACAAACATCAATAAAAGCGAAGATTGTATTTAATGCTTTATCAAACTCATAATTTTCAAAAAACTTTTCAGCTTGTTTCAATTTTAATTTTTTGATTAATTTATTCTCTGTCTTCTCCACCCCAATCTTTTCTATCAATCCCGCAACTCTACTTACCAAATTTCCAAGTTTATTTGCAAGTTCTCCATTATACCTTTTAATTAAAATTTCCTCACTATAATCTGAATCATCAAAAACACTGCACCTTAACAGAGAATATCTTACAGCATCTGCTCCATATTTCTCAACAAGTTCAATAGGATCAATAATGTTACCCAAACTTTTACTTATTTTCTGTCCTTTCAGATTAAGATAACCATGCACAATCAATTTTTTAGGTAATTCATAACCTATAGACAATAAAATCGCTGGCCAAATCACAGAATGAAACCAATTAATCCCTTTACCGACAACATGAACATCTGCAGGCCAATTCCCATTAGCTCCAGAAACATAATTAATCAAAGCATCAAACCAAACATAAATTTTAAATTTCTTATCAACAGGCGAATCAATTCCCCAATCCAATCCAGTCCGCGAAACACACAAATCTCTCAACTCCTCGTTTTTTAATCTTGATAATATTTCTTTTTTCCGTGAATTAGGAACAATATAATTTTCAACAAATTTAATCAATCTATTTCTATATTTACTTAGCTTAAAAAAATACGCTTCCTCTGAAAGTTGCGTCGGCTTTTTATTATGTTCTGGGCATTTTCCATTAACTAAATTCCTCTCTGTCAAAAATGCCTCACAACCCTCGCAATAAAGTCCCTTATAATTTCCCTTGTAAATTTCACCTTTATTATAAACTTTCTTAAAAATTTCCTGAGCCACTTTTTTATGTCTTTCTTCTGTCGTCCTGATAAAATCATCATACCCAACATTTAATTTTTTGCATAATTGAATAAAAAGATTAGAATTCTCGTCTACAAATTTTTTCACAGGAATTCCCTTTTCTTTAGCAGCTATTGCATTTTTTTGCGCATTCTCATCTGTCCCAGTAAGGAAAAAAACCTTGTCCCCTTTCAATTTTCTCCATCGAACCAAAGCATCAGCTAAAACTTTTTCAAATGCATGCCCAATATGTGGTCTTGCATTCACATAATCAATTGCTGTAGTAACATAAAATTTCTTTGCCATATCAAAATTAGAAAATTAGAATATAAAAGATTAACTGTATCGAAACAGAAGCATCAATGATTTAATGGTAGAATACAAGCTTCCCAAGCTTGATATCCGGGTTCAATTCCCGGTTGGTGCATTATTAAATTTCTCCACAAACAATTTGATTAATTAAATAATTCCAGCCATCTCTTGTTTCTCTTTTTTGAAGTCTTCTATCTTTTTTTACAAGTCCGGTATAAATTTCTTTAAAATTAATTTCAATTGCTGGAGAATACATCGTAAATAAATCATAACGCAATCCTCTAGAATTTTCTATAAGCCCAAAATCAATTTCTCTCTTTTCTTCAACAATTTCTAAAGCATAACAAATATTATTAGTAATTATCTGAATCTCCCTTGGTTCATTAATAAGTAAAAAATTCCATCCAAATAATTGGGGAATTTCACTTTCAATATATTTCCACCATAAAAGTTTTCTCTCAATATCCATAGATTTTAAAAAACAAAAAGAGTATATAATATTATATATCCAAAACTAAAAAGATGGTGAAAAAATCTTCAGTTAAAGAACTTAAACATCAGGCAAGGAGATTAAGTATAAAAGAGGGCATGTTTGCTACAGCTAAAGGTTCTTTTGGAGAGCGGTATATTTCTCCATTCGCAATAGCAATAAATGCAAGCAACTCGGCAGTAGCTTTGCTGAGCTCTATCACAGGATTATTAGGCCCGTTGAGTCAGATGTTTAGTTCCAAATTAATGGAAAAATATTCAAGAAAAAAAATAATTCTCAAAGCAGTATTTATTGAATCATTAATGTGGCTTCCATTAATATTAATCGCCATTCTCTATTACAAGGGAATCTTAATTTCTATATTACCATTCTTTCTTTTGTTCTTTTTTGGATTATATATATTAATTGCAAACATTGGCGGACCAGCATGGTTCTCGTGGATGGGGGACTTAGTAGACAAGGAATACAGGGGCAGATGGTTTTCCAAAAGAACCTTAATACTCGGATTTGTTTCAATAGTCTTAGCATTATCTGCTTCATTCTTCCTTAATTATTTCAAAAATAATAATTGGACTATGTTTGGATTCATGATTCTTTTTGCATTAGCATTTATTTTCAGAATGATGTCTTGGAATGTTTTCAAAAAACAATATGAACCAAAAATAAAACTAAAAAAAGGATACTACTTCTCCTTCTGGGATTTTTTAGTAAAAAGTCCAAAAACAAATTTCGGAAAATTTTCAATTTTTAGAGCACTCCTTGCTTTTGCTGGTTCTATTTCTACTCCTTTACTTGCAGTATATTTGTTAAGGCACTTAGAATTTGATTATATTACATATATGATTGTAATTTTGTCAGGTTCTGTTTTTTCTATAGCAATAATAAAAATCTGGGGAAATTTCGCAGATAAATACGGAAACTACAAAGTTTTGGCCATAACTTCTCTTTTAATTCCAATAATTCCTATATTATGGATTTTGTCTCCTTCTCCAATTTATATGGTGCTTGTTCCTTCGCTCATAAGTGGAATTTCCTGGGCAGGGTTTGGTCTTTCTTCAGGAAATTTTATCTATGACAATGTAACTAATCAAAAAAGAGGATTAGCGGTTTCATATTATAATATGTTGATTGGAATTGGTATTTTCTTTGGAGCCGGACTCGGGGCATTATTAATAAAGTATCTGACAATAAGTTTCATAGAACCATTATTTTTTATATTCTTATTAAGTGGGATAGCAAGAATGGTTGTTGTCTTTAATTGGATTCCAAAAATAAAAGAAATAAGAAAAACTGAAAAACTAAACGGCAAAAAAGCATTAAAAAATTTAATCTTCAAACAAGTAAAATCAACTCTCTTTGAAGAAGTGCATGAAATTATGTCAATTAAAAAATATTTGAGGAGCAAATAGTCACAAAAATTATTTAAAGGGGATTAGACATCAAATTAAACCATGTTCAAAAAAAGAATCTGCCAAAAATGTGGAAAGAAAATTAGTGAAAAATACAGATTCTGCCCTCATTGCGGGTCCACAGATAATAATTTTGAGGAGGAAGGATGGGGGATGCTTGGAAAAGATGATGTAATAACTTCAAACAATTTTCAGTTACCCTCTGGATTTAATATGATATTTAATTCTTTAATGAAAAATCTAAATAAACAATTAAATGGCATGTATAATGAACCTGTAAAAAATTCTAACATGGGAATAAAAAAAGATGGAATAAGTATAAGTATTTCAACCATGGGAAATAATCCTGCAAAAATAAAAGTAAATTCTTTTGATAATCAAAAAAAGCAAATAAAAAAAATACCTGGTCAATTTTCTAAAGAAAGTTCAAAAAGATTTGCTGAACTCCCAAAAAAAGAACCAAAAACAAACATAAGAAGACTATCCAATAAAGTAGTTTATGAAATAGAAATCCCAGATGTAAAGTCATTGAAGGACATATCAATAATCAAACTTGAAAGCAGCATTGAAATAAAAGCTATTGGAGAAAACAAAGCATATTTCAAAAGAATACCAATAAACTTCCCAATAATAAATTATATTTTTTCTGGAGAAAAATTGATTCTTGAATTTGGGATTAAGAATTAATGAGCCTGCACGGATTTGAACCGTGGACTTCTGCCTCACCAATATTCAACTCCCAAAGGAGTCAAACCATTATCAGAGCAGCGTTCTACCAGACTGAACTACAGGCTCATATAGTATCGAGCCCGAGATACTATTTATTTGTTTGCAGGTCAGACTGGTACCAGACCGAGATGTTACACGAGGACTATCTTCTTCATAACCGAGTGTGGCATCGAGTTGAACTACAGGCTCACAAATATCTGTATAATAATACTTATTTAAAAGTTTTGTACCCCAACTTTTAAAAACCAAATTTCAATTAATATGCTATGACAAAAGGATTTTATCATCAAATAAGAGAAGCATGGAAAAAGCCAGACAAAAAAATACTTAGAGAAAGGATGGTTAAATGGCGTGCGGGTAATGTAATCACCAAGATTGATAAACCTCTAAGATTAGACCGGGCTCGTGCCTTAGGTTATAAAGCTAAAAAAGGATTTGTCGTCATAAGAATCAAATTAAAAAGAGGGGGGCATAAAAAACCAAGACCAAATAAAGGAAGAAGGGGAAAAAGAATGACAATAAGGAAAACATTAAAAATGAGTTATAAATGGATTGCTGAACAAAGAGTTGCACGAAAATACAAAAACCTCGAAGTTCTCAACTCATATTTAATTGGGAAAGATGGGATACATTATTTTTACGAAGTCATCATGGTAGACCCATCTAAACCAGAAATAAAAAAGGATAAAACAATAAAATGGATTGCCAAACCACAAAACAAAAAAAGAGCTTTGAGAGGTTTAACTTCTGCAGCTAAAAAATCAAGAGGACTAAGAAACAAACATCCAACATCAAAGGTTAGACCTTCTGTAAGAGCTGGGAAGAGGAGAGGGAAATGACAAAAGAAAATTTCACAACAGAACAAGCAAAAGAAATTGGTGAAAAATTAGGAATAAAATGGGACAAATTTGATATTGAACAATTTAGAAGAGGCATGGATGTTGAACTTGAACATGGAACAATTGATTCTAATACTAATGTTACAAACGATGACCCTTTAATAACTGGAAAAATTGCTTTGGCTCATCTAAACGAATTTGCTGATTATTACACAAGATTAGACAAAATGGAAGAAGAAGGAGAAAGAGCATTAAAAGAAAAACAAGAAGAGTAAACTTAAAAACATTTATTTCTTAAAATTATAAAAGAGAAAATTAAAATGCGCTATCTAAAACTTGCTGAACTATATGAAGAACTTTCTTCAACAACCAAACGGCTTGAAAAAATAAAAATTCTTTCTAAATTCTTAAAATATATTCCAGAAGAAGATAATGAAATAATGTACTTATTACTCGGAGATATTTACCCAGAATATAATGAAAAAAGAATTGGAATAAGTAATCAATTGACAATAAAAGCTATTTCAAAAGCAACAGGAATAGAAAAAAATCATGTTATCAAAAAATGGAAATCTCTTGGTGATTTGGGAAAAGTTGCTGAAGAATTTACAAGATGTAAAAAACAAGCAACATTACATAGTCATATTTTAAGCACAAAAAAAGTTTTGGATAATTTGCGACAACTTCCAGAACTCGAAGGTAAAGGAACAGTCAACAAAAAACTCTCATTAATAACTGAACTCTTAACATCTGCCTCGCCCTTGGAAGCCTTGTATTTAGTTAGAACCCTAATTGGAGATTTACGAATTGGTGTGCAAGAAAGTACAATCAGGGAATCAATAGCAAAAGCTTTTTTTGATAATCAAAAAGAATCTGCAAAAAAAATCCAGCATGCAATTGACAAATCAAATGACCTTGTAGTTGTGTTTAATACTGCAAGAAAAGGAAAACTAAAAGAGTTGGAAAAAATATCCCTTCAAGTTGGAAAACCAATAAAAACCATGCTCGCGCAAAAAGTAAAAACAATTGAGGATGGTTTCAAAGCCCTTGGCAAACCCTGTGCAATAGAATACAAATATGATGGCTTCAGGTTAGTAATTCATAAAAATAAAGAAGATGTTTTATTATTCACACGAAGTTTAGAAAACGTAACAAAACAATTTCCAGAAGTTATCGATTACATAAAAAAATATGTAAAAGCAGACTCAGCTATCCTTGATTCAGAAGCAGTTGGTTTTGATAAAAAAACAAAAGAGTATAAACCATTTCAGGATATAAGCCAAAGAATCAGAAGAAAACACCACATTGAAAAACTCCAAAAAGAACTCCCAGTAGAAATAAATATTTTTGATATTATCTACCATAATGGAAAATCTCTGATTGACGAGCCATTTGAAAAAAGAACAGCACTATTAAAAAAAATCATAAAAAATCACCCATATAAAATAATTTGCTCAAAGCA